>JAZLCK010000001.1:0-38928 GCA_045614165.1 Christensenellaceae bacterium
CATCTTTGTTGATTTTAACTAAAATGGTATCACAATGACCGCTTAGCGCTTCGTCAATAGAGTTATCAACGATTTCTTGAACCAAATGGTGTAATCCGCGAACGTCAGTTGAGCCGATATACATACCTGGTCTTTTTCTAACAGGGTCTAACCCTTCTAGAACTTGTATTTCGTTTTCGCTGTACTTTGTAATGTTTTTATTTTCTTCCATAAAAATCCCTATATATATTTTTAATATATATAAGTATAACATAATATAAAAAAGTTTACAAGGTAATTTTAAATTTTTTTTGCATAAAAATCAATTTTTTAAGAAAAATATTAATAATATTTTTATTAAAGGGAGTATTTTATGAGATATTGCTTCGTTTGCAAGGGCTATCACGAAAATAAAAGCGTTAGTAGGTGCGTAAATTGTGGCGCAAGGGTGTGCGCAAAATGCGTAAAAGAGAATAATGGTCTATGCCCATACTGCCACTCAGACATTGAAAACAATTAAAAAAGGTAGCCTTTTCGACTACCTTTTTTATAATTTTTAATTAAGTTTTGATTTTATAAACTCAAACAATTCTAGTTCAAATGTTTTAGAGCCCGTTAAATACTGCGATTTGGCTTCTTTTACCCCTTTCTTGTAAAAGGTATCAAACAAATCCTTTTCGCGCTTTACAAACGAAATATAGCCCAGTTTAGCCCTTAGGCTTGCGCAGTTATTAACGTTGTTTAAGTACTTTTCGTTCTCATACATCAAATCATCTGCCAAATCTTCGTTAAGTTCTATAACCGTGTTAAAGAAAATATTTTCAGCACACACTTCGTTATAAATATATTTTGGTAAATAACGTTTAAGTTTTACAAGGCGCGATAAAACGTTTTTGGCATTTAAGAAATCTTGCTTTGCTAAATAATAACGATATCTTTCAAATAAGATAAGCGCATAAAACAAATCATCTTCGGGAAGTTGCGGTAGGTCAAAAAATAATTTTTCGTCTATATCCTTATAAGATTTTCCATTTGACAATTCGGCCTGAATTTTAAGAATAGAAAACATCACCTTTGTAGTGTCGTCGTTATTTTTTATACCCGATAAAACAGCCCCGTCGTTTCTAACGCCGTTTTCTACAAGTGGAATTAAGTTTGAAATTAAAATATACAATCCAACAGGCAAGAAACAAGAAAGAACTGAAAACACAAATAATGGAAGCGCATCTACAAAGAAAATAGGAATAGAAAACAACACGGGAATTGCTGAAAATATCAAGCCACTTCTTGTCGTTCTAGCAAAGTTTTTTTCAAGATTTTTATCGGTTGTTGGATAAAATTCGGTAGAGCCCGTATCATCAGGAAAACAAAGACGAAACATAAATTTATTTTTCACTTTAACAAAAGCAAAAAACCATACGGAAAACGAAACCACCTTAAAGCGTGAAATTTTTGCACCTAAAAGATGCCCAAGTTCGTGAATAAGCGCACAAATAAATGATGAAATTATAACGCCTAAAACATAAAAAAGAATAAGTTTTCCCGTGTTTCCCGTAAACCTTTCGGCACTTACAACCGATACAACGTAAACCGAAACAAGCGCAACTAATAGGCTTACTACAAAGTTAATAATTTTAATTTTTCTAGTCATTTTTTCCAACCTTTTTTATCAAATAACCTTCTAGGTTATCGCTATCTCTAATTGTGATTTTATCCAAATTTAGATAGTTCATTATTTCTAAAATAAATATCGCGCCCGACAAAATAACGTCTTCTCTACCCACTTGAACACAAAAAAATTTGCTTCTTTCGCTAACGGGTGTGCTCATTAAATCCGTTATTGCTTTATATACTTCACTAGCCGAAATAATCGTTTTGTCAACAATATTAAAATCGTATTCTTTAAGTCCTAGAACAATCGAACAAATCGTCGTCGCAGTTCCGCCCACAAACACAAAACTATCGGTCGTAATATTTTCTTTATCAACGTTTTCTTTTAAGAATTTTTTACAATATTCTCTTATTTTATTAGCGTCTTGCTTAAACTTTTCAGCCAGCGTGACCACACCAATATCAAAACTTTTTGTATAAACGTGTTTTTTAGAAACAATTTGTGCGATTTCGGTGCTTTTACCGCCTAGGTCGACAAACCCACCGTCATCACCATTAAGCGCCCCTAACGCGCCGATTTCGGCTTCTACCTCACCAGAAACAACGTCTAAATCTAAATCTAATTCGTCTTTTACCTTTTTAATGAAATATTCTTTGTTTTGAGCATATCTAACGCCTGCAGTCGCAAAAATAAAAATTTCATCCGCATCATATTCGTTAAGTGCTAAATCTTTAAAAAAAGAGAGCGCATCTATCGTTCTCTTTATCGAATCTTCGCTTAACGTTTTTTGAGCAGTCATACCAAGTGATAAACGCGTTATTTTTGCAAGTTTATTTATGGTTTTTCCGTTTTTTGATATGAGCAACCTAACGGAATTTGAGCCAACGTCTATAACGGCAAAGGTTTTATTAGTCAAGAGCAAAATCTCCTTCAAGCGTAAGACCTAATTCTCTTGCTTTTTGTTCAATCCATTCGCGAGTATTCATTGCTTCTAACGAATCCTTTTCTTCTTCGGTTAAAGTGCGATATACTGCGATTTGTTCTTTTAGATATTGTAGTTCTTTCCTATCGTTTTTGATTTTTACAAGTTGAAAAATCAAGATTGATAACAAAACTATAACTAAAAGAACTGCACCAAATATTACGGCATTACGCACTCTTTTGTACTTTTGCTCTTCCATCACGTTTGTTTCCTTTGTGTTTTATATAATTATTATAAATCTTTTTTTGTAGTTTTGCAAGTATAATATTAAAACTTTTAAAATACATAAATAGCCCTAGCAAAACACCAATAGGCATGTAAAACCTAAAATTAGGAAAATTTAGTAGATTTGAATAAAAAACGTATAACACCGACATTAAAATCGAACTTATAAAGTCCAATACGTTATGAACAATTTTACTTGTTAAAAACGCCTTAAAAAAGCCAAAAACAAAGAAAATTAGCCCACCAACTAGTCCATACGAAATACACGCTAAAAACACGAAAAATTGACCGCTAGAAACAAACATCTACTTAAAAACCTTTTTAAAAACCGATTGCTTTGCGCCACTATATTTTATTTCGTTAATTTCGCCATCGCAAGTTAGATTTCCGGTGTTTTTATTATAAGAAGTTATTTTAAGTTTCGCTCCAATAATTTTAACTTGTTTTCCACACACGGTAAGATTTAAAAAAGTATCGGTAAAGCCGTTTACTGCTTCTACGTTAGTCATTGATAATCTTTTTCTGCTTTCAAGTATAAGTTTATCGTTATTTATAATTTCTGCCATAAATACCCCCAAACTATATATATGAATTAAAAAATAAAAAAATTACGAACGATAACTTTTACCGTTCGTAATAAATATTTTTAGTCAGGGAGTTTCATATCTCCAAGTTTTATCCAGTTTTTCTTTCTCATAAACTCACTTATAACGATATTAAGCACCGCAGGAAGAATTATCATTAAAAGAACTATTCCAATAATACCAAGTGCGCCTTCGGTATACTTAAACAAGTCAAAAACACCAACTAGTCCACTTGTCCCCATACCACCACCAGATGCACCGCATTTTAATGCAAAAACGCAAGTTGAAAGTGGACCTAAAATTGCACTACTAATTATCATAGGCATCATTATAACGGGTTTTTTCATAATGTTAGGAATCTGCAACATACTTGTTCCAAGCCCTTGTGCGATTAAACCACCAAAGCCGTTTTCACGGAAAGATGAAACTGCAAAACCTACCATATGACAAGCACAACCAACGGTTGCAGCACCACCGGCAAGTAAAATTGCTTGAACTTGGTCTGCCGTACCATTAGATAGAACAGGCGATGCAACGGCAACCCAAATTGCTGCCGAAGACGTTGGCATTGTTAAAACGATACCCATAATTACTGAAATTACGATACCCATAACGAAAGGCGTTGCTTTTGTTGCGATTGCAATTAAAACGCCTAATTGATTTACTACCCAAATAAATGGATAAGCAACGTATACGCCAACAAAAGATAGTAAAAGCGTTCCAATAGGAATTAAAATTATATCAAGTTTAGTTTTGCCCGCGTATAATTCAACAATTTCTATCGTTAACATCGTCACAACGTATGCACCGATAGGATTTCCTGGGAGCGATGAACCCATTTTTAACGTTATCGCCGAAAGCCCTGCGCCACCAACGATAAGTTGGTCTGCCCAAGCGCCAATCATCCCAGCAACACCGGCAGAGAAAATTAACAACTTGTTTTTACCAAGCGCGTACGCTATACCAACACCAATACCTGCACCCATTAAAACTTTTGCAAGACTTGCAATATATGATAGGGTGTTCCCTATGTAATTATCACCTATCCACCCTGCAACCATTGCTAAAATAGTTCCAGCAATTAGCGTAACGAATAAACCTTGCGCCATTCCACTAAAAGCCGTTATAAAATAGCGTTTAGGAAGTTCTTTTAAATAGGTTTTTAATTTTGAATTCTTCTTTTCGATAGTCGTTTCATTAGTAGTCATAATTCTATCTCCGTAAGTTTATTTTCGACTTGGTCGCAAGACGTTAGATAATATTTAACACCATTTTTAACCACAAGTTTATCACTTCTTACGTTTTTGCCGTGCAAGTGTCCATAAACTACTGCATCAACCTTATTTTCTTCAAAAATCTTTGTAAAAAGCGTATCTTCTCTTCTTGCGTTAAATGGTGGAAAATGCACAAGCGCCACAACCTTGTCACCTTTTTCCCTTATTTTTTCTACTTGTTTAAAAGAAAGTTTAAGCCTTTCAGTTTCTCTATTGTAAATCTTTTCGTCGGCTTGCTTAAAATCGGGACTGCCCGGAACAGACCAACACCTAGAACCGCAAATAATCACGTTGCCAAATTTAATACAATCGTTTTGCAATGCAAAAAAACCGTTAGGCAATATGTCGCGCACTTTTGAAATGGCACTCCACCAATAATCGTGGTTTCCTTTTATAAGAACTTTAACGCCGTTTAAGTCTTTAATGGTGTCTAAATCTATTTTGGCATCATCAATATTCATTGCCCAACTTATATCGCCACCTATCAAAACTATATCGTCATTAGAAACTTTTTCTTGCCAATCTTCGCGAATTTTTTGTAGATAATTAACCCAATTTCCACCAAACACGTCCATCGGTTTATCGGTGTTAGTTGAAATATGAAGGTCGCTTATAGCAAATACTCTCATAAGAGCATAATAGCACAATTTAATTTCTTTTACAAGTAAATACAAAGTATTTAATTAAAAAAAGCACGATTTTTTCGTGCTTTTTTGTTTGAATTTTTATTCGGGATACATAGGAAGTTCAAAAAACCCTGCGCATACTTCTTGATTATAGTCTTGGCACGGTGGAATAGGCGTGTAGCCGTATGATGGAACTAAAAGTTCTACTTCCATAACGATTTTAAGTATTACCGATGCGCAACAATCAATAGTAAATTGGTTAACGGCAGTATACGTACCGATGTTAGAAACTAACGACACTACTGCTTCAACCGAATACGGCATAATCGACGCTGATGGAATATTTAATATTACGTCTTTTGAAATTGTCACCGTACTAGTAGCAACCCCTTCAACGCCGTTAGCATCAACGTATGCAACTGAAACGGGCGCGATTATATCACACTTAACTCTTGCACAATTAGGTCTTTCGTTTAATGGTTCTATTAATAAATTACTTATTGTGCCGACTTGTGTAGTGGTTTTTGCGCTTACAAAAGTTAATGGATATGTAGGATTAGCAGGGGTTAAATTTGTTATATTAACAACAACGCCTGTTAACTGACCTTGTTGCATACAAGCATCGAAAACCTTTTTAACTTCAACGCAAACTTTTTCGCATAAACCGTTTAGCGGGTTTCCATTTATAGGACCCGGACATCTATCAGACTGAAAATTACAGAAAAACGACATAAAATCCTCCTTTATTGTTTTCTATAATCAATATATGCACCAAGGTTTTATAAATGTCAAAAAAAACGACTAGTAAAAAATACTAGCCGTAATTTTATTAAAATATAGATTAATAATTGTATCCAAGTTCGATTGCTTTAATGTTATTTTCTAAAAGTTGCGCCTTTTTAGCAGGAACCATAAGCGTTAAACTATCAACTACTTGTTTAAGAGTTAAAACGTTGGTTTCTTTTAGAACCTTACCGATAATAATCATATTAGCAAGACCGTCCAACCCGTTATCGCTTGCAAGTTTAGTTGCAGGGATACCTACGGTTTTAACGTCATCTCTAACGTTATCTTTTGTGATAATTGAACTATCATAAATAACGTAGCCGTTAGGAACGGTTTCATTGTAATATTTTTCCAAAGATGGTAAGTTCATTGCAATCAAAACGTCAGGTTTATCAACGATTGGAGAGCCGATTGGCGTATCACTTAAAGTGACGCTACAATTTGCCGTACCACCACGCATTTCTGGGCCGTATGATGGTAGCCAACTTACTTCCATATCCGCTTTAAGCCCAGTAAAAGCAAGTGCTTTACCAGAGAACAATATACCTTGACCGCCAAAGCCTGCTATAAGAATTTTAGTAGTTTTCATTTACTTTTCCTCCTTATATTTATCTTTGTAAACGCCAAGTGGATATTGTTTTTCCATATTTTCATTAAGCCATTTAAGCGCATCTTCTGGATTTAAGCCCCAGTTTGTTGGGCAAGTTGATAAAACTTCGATAAGTGAAAAGCCTTTGCCTTCGATTTGGTTTTTGAAAGCGTGCATAATTGCTTTTTTAGCCTTTCTAATGTTTGCAACGTTGTTAACTGCAACTCTTTCTAAGTATGATGCACCTTCTACTTGTGATAACATTTCACAAACTTTTACAGGATAACCAACCACGGTCACGTCTCTACCATATGGCGAAGTTTGTGTCACTTGTTTAGGAAGTGTGGTTGGAGCCATTTGTCCACCGGTCATACCATAAATAGCGTTGTTTACGAAAATAATTGTAATATTTTCGTTTCTTGCAGCAGAGTGCACGGTTTCAGCAGTACCGATAGCAGCAAGGTCGCCATCGCCTTGATACGTAAATACAACGTTATCAGGATTAGCGCGTTTTACGCCCGTTGCAACGGCTGGCGCTCTACCGTGTGCGGCTTGAACCATATCGCAATTAAAGTAGTTGTAAGAAAATACTGAACAACCTACGCTTGCAACACCAACGGTTTTATCTAAAACGCCAAGTTCTTCTAAACATTCAGCAACTAATCTATGAATAATGCCGTGCGTACAACCTGGACAGTAGTGAAGTTTTGCATCGGTTAAACCCTTAGTCTTTTTAAATACTACCATTGTTTTGCTTCTCCTTTTTGAATTTTTTCTAATTGTTCTACGATTTCATCTGGTGTCATTAAAACGCCACCTGTTCTACCATAGAAATATACAGGCTTGCTACAATTTATAGCAAGTTTAACGTCGTCAACCATTTGTCCCATATTAAGTTCAACACTTAGGAACGATTTAACGTTTTTAGATGCGTTAAGCAATGCTTGTTTTGGGAAAGGCCATACGGTTATAGGTCTTATCATACCAACTTTAATACCTTTCTTTCTAGCATCCATAATAGCGTTTTTACTAATTCTTGATGCAATACCAAAAGCAACGATACAAATTTCAGCATCTTCCATCATAAATTCTTCGAACATAACTTCGTCACGTTCAATCTTTTCGTATCTAGCGTATCTAGATAAGTTCCACTCTTCAAGTTGTGCAGGAGAAAGTGAAAGAGAGTTTACAACATTTCTGCCTTCGTGATATTTAGTACCTGTGGTTGCCCAAGGTTTAGCATATTCGTTAACAACACCCTTGTCAAGTGATACAGGTTCCATCATTTGTCCCATAGTACCATCTGCTAAAATCATTGCAGGAACTCTATACTTATCAGCAAGGTCAAAGCCCTTAAAGGTTAAGTCAACCATTTCTTGAACTGATGCAGGCGCTAAAACGATAAGTTTAAAGTCGCCGTGGCCACCACCTTTGGTCGCTTGGAAATAGTCTGATTGAGATGGTTGAATTCCACCAAGACCTGGGCCACCCCTTTGCACGTTTACGATAAGTGCTGGTAGTTCGCAACCAGCAAGATAAGAAATACCTTCGCTTTTTAGTGAAATTCCTGGGCTTGAACTAGATGTCATTACCCTTTTACCACAAGACGCTACGCCTATAACCATATTGATTGCAGAGATTTCTGATTCCGCTTGCAAGAACGTTCCACCAACTTTTGGCATACGTTTTGCCATATATGCGGCAATTTCGGTTTGTGGGGTAATAGGATAACCAAAATAGTAGTTGCATCCAGCCATTATTGCGGCTTCTGCTAATGCTTCGTTACCTTTCATTAAAACTTTTTCTGCCATAATTCACCTCTATCTTTCTACCGTAATAACAGAATCCGGACACATAATTGCGCAAGATGCACAACCTATACAAGCACTTTGGTCGGTCACTTCTGCAGGGTGGTAGCCTTTTTGGTTTATTTTTTCTTTGGAAAGAAAAATAATTTTCTTAGGGCAAGCGGTCACACAAAGACCACAGCCTTTACACGTTTCGTAATCAAAAATTACTTTTGCCATAATAACTCCTTATAACCAGTCGCCATATTTTATAGGCTCTACCGGTAAAATTTTTCCTAAATTGTTTAATTTTTCGTCTATCAAATCTTGTCTTACCGAACTAAACTTAACAGGTAGCCCCGTTCTTTTTGATAGTTCCGAGCAAAATTTATATCCGTGATTTATATGTTCTATCGTCGTTTCTAAACCTAAATTTGCATTGTTAACAATGCCCGTAAACTTTAAGTCGCACACACTTTCGATTTCGGCTTTAATTTCTAGCGCACCCTCTATGTCACGCGTTTCAGGTCTAAACGCGTTTACAACCCACAAAACGTCGTAATTATTTTCGGCGATTAGTTGTTTTGTAAATCTACCTAGTGCAAGAGCACCCCTATCGTCACCCCCAACGTCTACAACCGCAAAACTATTAACGTCATCGGTAATTCTATAAGAACCGGCGTTCATTGCAGGTAAATCCACGTTGGTTTGCGCGTATGGAGAAACGGTAAGGTGTATGCCGTGCTTTGAAAGCAATTCTTTTGCGTCTATCGTGCGAAAGTACGGATTAACTATATCAAGGTCGTAAATTTCTACGTTATCGAAATGTTTTTTAAGGTTGATAGCATAGTTTACTGAAACGAAAGTTTTTCCACTTCCGTAATGCCCCATAAATATAGTGACTCTTTTAGAGTTTTGCATTAGATTTTAACCTTTAAAGTCCAAGAATATTTATCTTCTACCTTACCCCATTGAATACCGGTAAGTTCGTCGTATAATCTTTGGGTAAGTTCTCCGATTTGATTGTTAGAAACGATATAGTTAACGTCTTCGTAGAAAAGTTGACCGATTGGCGAAACAACCGCAGCCGTACCTGTTCCCCACGCTTCTTCTAATTCGCCGTTTTTAACAGCGTTTAGAAGTTCGTCAACAGAAATAAGTCTTTCAGTCACTTTGTAGCCCCAGTTCCTTAAAATTTCGATACAAGATTTTCTAGTGATACCAGGAAGAACTGAACCAGTTAGCATTGGAGTAATGATTTCGCCGTTAATCTTAAACATAACGTTCATTGCGCCAACTTCTTCTATGTATTTTCTTTCAACGCCATCAAGCCATAATACTTGTGAAATACCTTTTTCTTCTGCGCGCTTGCCGGCTCTTAAACTTGCAGCGTAATTACCACCGCATTTTGCATAGCCCGTGCCACCACGAACGGCTCTAACGTCTTGATTTTCAATACTGATTTTAACAGGGTTTAAGCCTTCGGCATAATAGTTTCCAACAGGTGATAAAATTACCACGAAAGTTGCTCTTTTAACAGCGTGAACACCAAGCGCTTCATCATTACCAAACATATAAGGACGGATATAGAGCGAAGTTCCTTCTTTATTAGGAATCCAATCGTAATCAACATTGATAAGTTCGGTTATAGCGTTAACGAAATCATCCTCTGGTATTGTTGGAAGACATAATCTTTCAGCAGAATCGTTCATTCTTTTCGCATTTTCATAAGGGCGGAACATTTGATAGCCATCTTTGGTCTTGTATGCTTTCATACCTTCAAAAATTTCTGCGCCGTAATGAAGAACAGTTGATGCTGGGTGGATTGGAATATAATCAAAAGGAACTATTCTAGCATTATGCCAACCATTAGCGCCATCATATTCCATTACAAACATATGGTCGGTAAAATATTTACCAAATCCAAGGTTAGAAAAATCAGGTTTAGTTTTTAAATTTTTGCTTAATTCTTTTCTAATTTCCATAATTTGCTCCTATTAGATAAGTTTATTTTTAATTTTTTCAACGGCATCTTCTCTCATTTTATACTTTAAGATTTTGCCGGCAGCGTTCATTGGAAATTCGTTTACAAACACGAAATACCTAGGAACTTTATGTTTCGCCATATGCGACGCGCCGTATTCGAGCATCTCTTGAATAGAAGATTGTTCGCCTTTGTTTAGGATTATGTACGCGCACGCTTCTTCACCGTATTTTTCATCAGGAACGCCAACTACTTGAACATCCCTAATCTTTTTATGAGTTAAATAAAACTCTTCGATTTCGCGTGGATACAAGTTTTCACCGCCACGGATAATCATATCTTTAAGCCTACCAGTCACCTTAAAATATCCATCAGGCGTTCTATGACAAATATCACCCGTGTGTAGCCAACCATTTGAATCGATAGTTTGTTCGGTTGCTTTTGGCATTTTATAATATCCTTTCATAATATTATAGCCCCTAGCAACAAACTCACCATTTTCGCCATCTGGTAATTCTTCGCCCGTTTCTGGGTTAATAATCTTACACTCAACCCCAGGGAACGCGCTACCAACGGTTTCTACTCTATGGTCGATATCTTCGTTAACTTCGCCCATTGTACAGCCCGGAGATGCCTCTGTTTGACCGTAAACGCTAATAATTTCGGTCATATTCATTTCTTTTGCAGCCCTTCTCATAAGGTCGGCTGGGCAGTTTGCACCTGCCATAATACCCGTTCTTATATGTGAAAAGTCAGTAGCGCTAAAATCTTTGTGATTAAACATTGCGATAAACATTGTAGGAACGCCGTTAAAGCACGTGATTTTTTCAAGATTTATACAAGCAAGCGAAGACTTTGGTGAAAAGTACGGAATAGGACAAAGCGTTCCGCCGTGCGTCATCATATTCGTCATCGATAAAACCATACCAAAGCAATGGAACATTGGAACTTGTATCATCATTTTATCAGCAGTAGAAATATCCATTCTATCGCCTATGATTTTACCATTGTTAACAATGTTTCTATGAGTAAGCATAACGCCCTTTGGGAATCCCGTAGTACCCGACGTGTATTGCATATTACATACGTCGTCTGGTTTTACGTTAGATGCTCTACGCTTAACTTCTTCTAATGGAACCATTGTGTTTCTAGCAACAAATTCCTTCCATTCAAGCGCGCCGTCCATTTCAAATCCAACTGAAATTACGTTTCTTAAAAAAGGTAATTTTTTAGAATAAAGTGGTTTGCCTTTTTCTAGTGTTTTAAGTTCTGGGCAAAGTTCTGAAATAATTTCTTTATAATTTGAATCTTTACAAGACTCAATCATAACAAGCGTATGAGTATCCGATTGCTTTAATAAATATTCGGCTTCGTGAATTTTATAAGCCGTATTAACGGTGACTAATACAGCACCGATTTTTACCGTTGCCCAAAAGGTTAAGAACCACTCTGGAACGTTTGTCGCCCAAATTGCTACGTGATGACCGGCTTTAACACCAACCGAAATAAGTGCGGCGGCAACCCTATCAACGTCTTCCCTAAACTCTCTATAAGTTCTAGTATAATCTAGCGTGGTATACTTAAACGCGTATTGGTCAGGATATTTTCTAACCATTTCATCAAGCACTTCGCTAAACGTTAAATCTAAAACTTCGTATCTTTTCCAAGGGAAAGTGCCCGTTTTAGACCTATTATAGTGAATAATTTCTGGTTTAGTATCACAAACGTCTTGACTTAAATAACTCTTAAAATGCGTTAAAACTATATCGTAGTTTTTAACGTCATCACTTTCCATAACGCTAATAAACCCGTCATAATTAAGTGACCTTAAAGCGTTAATAAAATCTTTAACAGGAAGTTCGCCATCGCCAAGCAAAACGTTTTTGCCATCTATCGCATCGCCTAGCCTAACGAAATCTACGTATGCGCCAAGTGTTTGAATAGTGGTATCAGCAAGTTCTTTTAAGTAAAAGTAAGTTTCTCTAATATTCCAACAAACTTTAACAGATGCACTACCAAAAAGGTTGATAATTTCAACGGCGCGTTTGGTTGAAGAAAGTTCACGCGTGGTTTCAATTAAAAGACTAACACCATTATCTTCGCACGATTTAACTGCGCTAGATAGTTTACAAATAAGCGTTTCATCATCTAAAACGTCGTTAAACTTAACGATAACTCTTTCAATCGATGCATCCCTAGCGTATTCAATACACTTAATAAGTTCTGCACTATCAAAATCTTTACTAATAGGCACGGGATAAGATATTGCTGAAATAGAAATGTGTCTATTAACTAACTTTCTTTTAGCATCGGTAGCGTGTGCTACGCGAAACAAACTATCCCTATGCGAATTTTTTTCATTTTCTACGTCGCAAATTTCTACACCGTTAAAGCCATAATCTTTTACGATATTACAAAGGTCTAAAAAACTTGTAGATGCAACGAAATTATTTGGAAAGGAAATCTTCATATTAATCTCCTTCGTAAACTATTTTGTTAACGGCATTTATAAATGCACGGATACAAGCGCCAACGATATCGGTAGAAACGCCGTTGCCAGAGTATAGTTTACCATTTGCACGAAGTCTGATTAAAGATGAGCCAACCGCCTCTCTACCCTTTGTGACAGCGTTAACGTTAAAATCGTCAAGTTCGTAGTGGTGACCGATTACTTGTTCGATAGCGTGGAAAGCAGCGTCTATTGGGCCATCACCCGTAGATACACCCGTGAATTTTTGCCCGTCTTTTTCCAAGATAATATTAGCAGTTGCAGGAATAATGTTTCCGCTATTTACAACGTAATGAACAAGATGATAGGTGGATGGAACTTGCATTGCAGTCGTTGCAATAACGGCCTCTATCTCTTTAACGTCGATTATTTCCTTTTTGATTGTTAATTTTTTAATTTCATCGAAAACTTTGCCAAGGTCGGTATCAGAAAGTTCATAACCTAAACTAGATGCAACGTCGCTTAAATCTTTTAGCGTTGAGTTAGCGTTTAGCGTTTTATTAGCGTTATCAACTTTAGCGTCATTATCAGAAGAGAAATCTTTAATCTTTTCGGTAATAGTTTTAACGTTAGCAACGTCTATACTTGCGTTAAAGCCAAAGTCAAATTTCTTTGCTCGACAAACTTCAGCAAAGGTGATTAATGATAAAATATCATCGTAAATACTTGTTTTAACACAAGTTGCGCCGGCGTTAATGCTTTCAATCGCGATAGCAACTGCCATTTGTAGTTTGTTAGATGCTAAAACGCCAACTTCAATATCGCAAACTTCTTTAACGCCTTTAATAAGCGAAGTGAAATCGTTAGGGAACGCACTACCTTCGTCATCACTAATAGTGAATAGTTTTGCGCCGTTTTCAAAAACTGCTTTCGCAACTTCGAAAACGAAATCTTTTTCGGCTCTTAACGCATCGATAGCAACGAATTCTACGCTATCACAAAGCCCAGACGCGCAAGAAACAAGTTCTTTAATCTTTTCAAGCATTTGTGGTGCTTTTAAGTGATAGTTATACTCCATAAGCGTTGTAGAAATAGGCATAACGACTTGGAGCGAATATTTATTAGCGCATTTAACAACGCTATAAGTATCGGCAACAGATTGAATGGTGTCGCCAACAGGAATTTTTACTATTGTATTATTACAAGCAGATGCAATGGTTCTACAAATAATTTCGTTTTCCTTAGAGTTAGAGATTTCAGTAAGTTCAACAGCATCTACTCCTAGTGAGTTAAGTTTTTCAGCAATAGATAATTTTTCTCTAAACGATAAAGTTAAACCTTTTTTATTTGCAATTTTAATAGTTGCATCGGAAACGATAATTTTTTTCATAAAAACCTCCATATACAAAATAATCCCTGACAAAACACTTGTCAGGGACGAATTAACCGCGGTACCACCCTAATTGCCGAAAATATTCGGCCACTTAATTGCTTTAACGCAAGCACGCGAAAACGATTACTTAGATAATTTTTCGTTTTTGATTTTGTCCGCTTTTTTTGAAGTGTTTTTTATGGTTATATATGTATAATAAATTATACAATATATAAGCCACGCTGTCAAGTGAATATTTGGGCGAAAATAATAAAAAAACACGACATAGTTCAGGACGAACTTTGCCGTGGTACCACCCGATTTGTTGACTAACGCCAACCACTTAACGCATATAACGGACGCGACCGAAAACGATTACTTATTTTCACCGTTTCTGCTCCGGAATGAGTAACGAAAAACGTTTTAATGATTTACACCAACCATCATCTCTCTAAAAAAACAAAATTCCGTCTTTTTCCTTCGTAGCATTTTATTTATTTTATTTCATTATACTTACTTAAAATTTTTTTGTCAACGATTTTTAGCCAAAAAACCTAGATTTTTAATAATTTTTTGATGTTAAGAGATAATATTTTTTCCCTATCTTTTTGCGATAGATTTATCTTGTTAAATCTTTCAAGTTCGGCCTTCGCATCCCACATAGGAAAATCAGTTGCAAAAAAGAATTTATCCGCGCCAAGCATATCGATAATTTCCTTAGCGCGCTCACTTGTGATGAAGGTAAGCGAAGAACACGTGTCAAAATATACGTTATCAAGCCCTTTATAGATATCAACGCTATCCCACTCTCTATACCCGCCAAAATGCGCTGCAATAAAGTTTACGTTTTTATACTTTTTAGCAATTTTTACAAGCCTACTCGGTGCGCTAAAATCATACCTATCATCGCCTATATGTAATAAAATAGGAAAATTTTCACCAACAGCCCTATAAATCTTTTCCACGTTCTCATCATCAATGTAAAACTTTTGAAAATCCGGGTGAAGTTTAACACCCTTAAAGCCGTTATTTTTGCACCACTTAACTTCAAAATTGATTTCTTCTTCGGTTAAATCTTGATGAAGCGTCATAAACCCGATAAATTCTTTATGCTCATCGATTTCTTTTTTTATAAATTCGTTGATTTTACGAACTTGGCTACTTGTCGTTGCGCAAGAGTGAACGACAAACCTACTTATCCCTGCCTTTTTGCCATCTAAAATAAGATTGGATGGCGTGCCTGATGGCATTTCCATTTTAATATCGTAAAATTCGCCGATAGCATTAGTTGCTTTTTCGGCGATTTTTTCTGGGTATATATGTGCGTGTGCATCTATAATTTCCATTTTATCTCTCCGTATCTATCCGTAAGCCATTTTATATTTTGCACCCACTCGCTTACTTTGTTTCGTTCGTTATTTATTAAATTTGCCCTTTTAAGTTCTTCTATATACTCAAAATAAGTGCAAGAATTAACCTTTAAAAAATGCTTAATCGCCCTATCTTCGTTGCCTTTAAGTTGTGTTAAACCGATATGAATTACTGAATGACAATCGTGGCAAACAGCGATAACGTCTTCTAGTTTTTGAACGCCTTTTTTTATGTCGTAAGACCATTTTTCGTGTGCTTCTAAACGCGTGGCTTTTCGACCACAAATCATACACTTTCCATTTGCTTTTTTATAAGCGTCTAAGCGAATTTTATCCCAATCTTTTTTAGATAAAAAGTGGCGTAAATTGGAATACCAACACCCATCTGGCACTAATTCAAAATTAAGTTTAAAGTCGGCATTACTTTTCAAAATCACACCTACTTTCGTGGCATACTAGATATAAAATTTGATATTCTTTGCCTAAGTCGTTTAATAGTTTTAGTGCAGAATTTATCCTGTTTTTATCAAAATTAGCAAATGGGTCGTCTAAAATAATAAACGGCTTTTCTTCGCTGAATAACACGTCTATAATAGCAAAACGCTTGCATAAATCAAAGGTGTTTTTAAGCCCTTCACTATAATAATCCGTAGGTTTTAACGCGCCTTTTTCTATAATAGATACGTTAAAATCAATATCGATTGTCGCAACGAAACCTCTGCCAACGTATGATAAATATTTGTTAAGGCTCTTTTCTAGTGGCTCTCTATATTTAATTTTTAAGTTTTCATCGGCTTTTGACAAGAACTCTATTGCGTAGTTAATTGCCTTATATTCTTCTTTACTTTGCGCAAGTTTTTCTTCTAGCACGCCGAGTTGAGTTTCTAAATCTAAAACGTTATCAATCTTTTCTTCAAGCGACTTAATATCTGCTTTAAGGTCGCCCCTTTCACGCTCACACCTAGACAATTCAAGGTTTAGCACTTTTAGTTTTTCAGCAACTTCATCAGCGTTAATGCTTAACGCATTTTGGTCAATATTAGTGTTAAGCGCAGTATTTTTAATCTCATTTTGAACACTAGAAATATTATCTAAAACTGTTAAGTATTCAGCATAAACAGCCTTAATTTCGCATAAAGCATCCTTAAAATTAGTGTTTTCAACCCTAAATAGAGAAATATATTCGGTTAAAACGCATTCATATTTATTTTTAATATTTTGGTATTCATTAAGTTCGTTTTGTTTTGCTAAAACAAGGTCATAGAGTGGGTTTTCTATCGCTTTATTGCTAGATTTTGCACCAAAAAAGCATATAACTAGCGATGCGACAAGCCCGATGCAAGAAGTAATAACCCCAATTAACCCCGACGCTATAAACCCTAAAAGCGAAAGAATAAAGACTACTGCCGAAGCACACACAACGGTTTTATTTAGAGTGCTTTTCGGCTTAACGTTATCGTTTAGTTTTTCGCTTAAATTCGTTAAATCACGCGATAAAAGATTAAATGTGTTTAGCGCGCCATTATAGTCTTCTAATACTGCGATATATTCATCAACCTTTTCGGCTTTAAGCGTGTTTTCACCTAAAATTTGAAGAGCAATTTGCTTTTTATTTTCTAATTCTTTAAGGCTTTTAAATAGATTATCTCTTTTTTCAAGCGTAAACTTATATTCAACAACGCTTTTAACCTTTGATACGTTTTCGTTAGCAATAGCGATGTCTTTTTTTAGCGTTTCGATACGATTATCTAGCACTTTTAGTTTTTCAAGGCTAATATCTAGTTCGTATTTAGCGTTTTTAGAAAAATCAAGTTTCTCTTTAATGTTTGCTATTTGGTGCTTTATTTCGTTAATTTCACCCTTGTCGCCTCGCGTAATTAGATTTTTAGACTTTTCTTGTAGTTTATTAAGTGCTTTAACGAACAACTCTGTATCTTGTAGTTCGTATGTTTTATTGTATTTTGCAGTAAGCGTTGCGTTAGAACTAATTTCAAAATGATTTTGCGATAAATAGGTAGAAAATGTAAAACCTTCTTCATCAACGCCAAAAAGCCTTTTACCAAGGTCTTTTTCATTAGGATATGCTTTGCCCGTTTTAACGTCTATTAAACTAACGGTATCATTTGATTGGGTTTTACCAAAAAATCTTTCTATCTTAAAAGTGTCGTTGCCACGCTCAAAAATAACGTAGCCACCGAAGTTTTCACTAGAATTCCAAGGCATAAATTTTTTTCGTTCATTTTGGGTTATCGATTTTTTCGAGTCATTTAGCCCGTAAAACATACACTTGATAAATGATGCAAAAGTTGATTTACCAAAGCCGTTATCTTCGTTAAGAACATTAACACCATCTGTAAAATTATATTCAAAATCTCTTAAATTACCAAAAGAAGATATATAACATTTTATAAGTTTCATATTATATTTCCCCCTTTAACGCGTTAAGGCCATAAGTTAATACGCGTTTTTTGGTTTCAGCATCAAGGTCGCTCTCAGCGATTAGCCTAACAAATTCGCCTTTAACTGATTTATCATTTTCATAAAAGGATTTTTCTAGTTTTAGTTCGGTTTTATCAACAATTTTAACAAAGAAGAATAATTCAGAAAGCGCAAGTGATAATTCATCTTTATAAATTTCAAAGTCGGGCGTTCTTTCGCCAACTAATATTAGTTTTATAACACTATCAGCGCTATAATTTTGCCTTAAAACGCCAATGATTTTTCTTTTATATTCAAAAAAATCTTCACAGTCATCTAAACTAACTTCACACTCTAAAACTAATCTTTTTGCGAACGGAACAAAAGTATAAAAATCTTTAATTTCGGTATCGATTAAAACAAATCCCTTCTCACCAAGTTCGTCAAACCCACGCCCTTCTAAACATCCAGAATAAGCGTATACTCCCCTTAAATCAAGCGTTCCACTAGAATAAGAGTGGATATGCCCAAGTGCTAAATAGTCAATATTTTTATCTTTTAGCATAGGCAAACTGATATTTTCGCCACCGGTTGATGAAACGTAGCCTGCAACTTGTCCGTGAAGAACTACAATATTGAAATTTTCGGGTTTAAGAGATAAATTGCCGTATGATAAATCAAGATTGTTCTTTTCGTTAACAAGCCCCGTTATGCAAACGTTATCGTAATAGTAATACTGCCACTTATCTACGAAAAATTTTAGATTAGACGGCACTACGCTAAAAGAAGATGCGAAGGCATCTTTATCGTGGTTTCCACATAAAAAGTAAAAGTCTATATCGGCATTTTCTTTTATTAAAGAAACAAGTTTATCACGCGTTTTGATAGTGATTTTTTTAGTATCAAACGCATCGCCCGCGATTAAAATTGCTTTAACGCCGTTATTTTTAGCGTATGAGCAAAGCCTTTCGAAAGCCAAAACAACTTCTAGCCTACGAATTCTACTTTTTTCGGTAGGAAGTCCATCAATTTTAGAATCTAAATGTAAATCAGAACAATGTATAATTTTCATAATTTCACCAAATATTATTATACTACATCTTACTAGATAAGTAAAGTACGCAAAGCAAAAATCGCCCTATTTAGAGCGATTTTTTTTACTATCTAATCTTAAATTTAACTCGTGTAATTTATGAAGTTTATACAAGTTATATCTTAAAACAACGTAAGGCATATAATTTAACACTAGATTAACGAAAGCGACGGGCAAGCCCACGCTAAGCCATATAGATTTTGGGTTTATAAAAACAACGATAAAGCCCATTACCATATCTGCCAAATGCACGCCAACACCATAGTTGCACTCTATTATAAACCGTTTAATATATTCGCTGTTTTTTGGTTCTAAAATTTTACTCTTAGAAAAACCGGTAAAAATCCCCAGTTCTAAAACCCTATCTTTCCATCTTTTTACACCCAGTTTTTCGTAAAACAATCTCTTTTTTTTCTTTGCAACAAAATGCGTTTTATTTATGGAATATAATTCTTCTGGCATAACTCTTCTTACTATAAAGGCAAAAAAGCCATCTATAACTATTACCGCAATCGTAGAAACAACGCACCAAACGGCAATTTCTATCAACGATAAATTAACAAAGTCTAATAAAAACACGCCGTTAATTGCTATTATTAAGGCAACCGAGATTAGTATCAAAAAGTAATACATCTTATTCTCCTAGTTTTAACATATATGTTTTTTCGTATATTTCTTTCCAAACCTTATCGTTTTCTGATTTAAGATACTCAGTATTCTCGATAACGCTTAATTTTTCGCTAGGATATATCGGCTTAGAAATATGCACCGTATACTCTTGAACGTAATACCCGTTAGAATCCACCACGTCACTATCACGCATCGTTATAAATATCGGCAAAACAGGCACGTTGTTTTTAGATGCAAACTTAAAAGCACCTATTTTAGTAGGTCGTGGTTTTCTATAATTCCACCACATTGCTTGCTCTGGGTAAACGAGAATAAAATTGCCTTTTTGGAGTAATTTATCAACGCTAGATAAAAATTTCTTCATTGTGCTAAGGTTAGAAGATAACGGCAAAGTATTGCAATTACGCATAAAGAACCCGTACAATCCAGGAAAAGACGTATAGTTTCCTTCTCTAATCACTCTATAAAATCTATTTTGGTTGTTTTTCGTTTTATTAAAGGCTAATTGCACGGCAAAACTATCGAACGGATTAAAGTGATTACAGGTAATTATTGCGCCACTTTTTAGGTTAGCCCAGTTTTCTATACCAAGCACGTCTTTTATTATCATTTGTTTTGATTTCAATAGTTTTTTTACGAACTTTTTCGCAACAAAAAACGAAACGTTCCTTTTTATCTTACTTATAGGTTTTTTTCGTAAATAATCAATTTTATCAGGCAATAATTGTAAGGTTGGCGGGTCGTCCTCTGGGTCAACGTCGAAAACGCCCCTGCAAGCCATATCACATATCTTAAAAAGCACTTCTTCTCTATCCTTGCTCCTATTTTTTTTAATTGTTTTATAGTAAGCATCTTCTCTATTCGTTTCAAAAATAGCAAGTTCAAGAAGTTTTTTGCAAGACTCGTTATCTTTACGCTTGTCTTCTTCGGTAAAATTATCAATTTCTTGCAACATCAGAGAGTAAAATTCAGTATCTTTTGCGTATTGCCAAAAATATTCGCCATACATACATTCTTTATATTTCCACGGCTTAGAAGTCATTATATAGTGCAATATTTTTATATCTTCTTTTTTTGGTTTAATTTCGCCAAAAACTTCGGTATTATATCCGTCGTTTAACCAGTATACTCTATCTCTACATAACACGTTTAAATAATCTTCGTCTTGCGTCACCTTAAAATCATACACTTGCAATAGATGCGTGAATTTTGTTAAAACGTTTTTTTCTCTAAACAATTTACAGTTAATAAGTAGAACGCCAGCGTTAAAATATGCACGCCTATCAATACCGCAAACTTCTTCAACGTATTTACCGTATTCGTTTACTTGAACCATAACTTGCTCGTGACACGCCCCAACTAAATTATCGCCAATATCGTGATTAAATAGTTCAGCAACGTCGCCTAGTATTACTGTATCACTATCAATATAAAGCGCTTTATTAAGATTAGGAAACATATTTGCGATAAATAATCTAAAATAAGTTGTTTTAGTATAATAATCTCTAATCGGCAAAAACTTTTCTAAACCATTTATTTGTTCTTTAACGTTTTCAAAACTTATTTTAACGTTATCGGTTTGTAAATTTTTTAAGGAATTTTGCATTTTGTCGGTTATATCCGTATGCAAAAAAGTTATAGAATAGTCGTATTTTTTACTTGAATTTTTTATCAACGAATTAACCGAAACAATTGCGTATTTAATAAAGTTGTTATCACAAGCATAAAAGATATTTATTTGATTATTTTTATTCATAAAAATTCCGCCTTTGTTTTTTTTGTATTATAACAAACACGGCAAAAAAATAGTTAAAAAAACGCTCTACAATCGAATAGACGTTGTAGAACGTTAAGAAAGTTACATTCTAATCGTTATAGACTAGTCTTCTACCAACGATTTAGTCTTGTCTACTATTAGTAGAAAACCATTAAAATAAAACAAAATCGCCCGTTTTAGAGCGATTTTTTTGCTATTAATGAGTTTATTTTTACTCCTAAATTCCTAAACTTAGTTTCATATTCGGTTTGAACGTTTATAAATTCTATATTTTCTACGTTTTCGCCTAAAATTTCTACGTTAAAACCAACGTCTGATAGTTTTTCTACCGAATATTCGAAAAATCCAACGTCGTCAGTTTTTTGGTAAAGAGTGCCACCACCAACTAGGCTATCAAAATAAAATTTTGATAACGGCGTGTAGGTAAGCCTACGATTTTCGTATGATTTACCAGGGTATGGTGGAGAAAAATTAAGAAATATTTTATCTATACTATTTTTTTTAATATATCGCGGTAAATAGTCTGCCCCACAATTAAAAAATTTTAGGTTATTAACGTTTTCTTGTTTAGCGTTTTCTCCCGCCATTAGCACGATATTGTCAAGCAGTTCAACGGCAAGAAAATTTAGATTTGGATTTTTCTTTGCAACATCAATTATAAACGCGCCTTTGCCACAACCTATTTCTAAACAAACGGGATTATCGTTGCCAAAAAGCGCCTTAAAATCAAAATATTTTTTATCCTTTATCGCGTCCTTTTGATTAAGAATATCTCTTTCGGCAACAATTACGTAATCTTTAACTAAATTAAACCTATCGTTAAAATTCTTCTTTCTTCGTATTCTCATAATTTACCTACGAATATATTATAGCAACATTTTTTGATTAAGTCTATTTATTACCCTAAAAAACTTGCAAATATTATTATATTATGCTAGAATTATTAACACTAATCTAAATAGTGAACGAACAAAAAGTTGTTCGGGGTATGGCGCAGTTGGTAGCGCGCTTGTCTGGGGGGCAAGAGGCCATGGGTTCAAGTCCCGTTACTCCGACCAAATAATAAAGACAACCGATTTTGGTTGTCTTTTTTTATCAATTTTATACTACGGGACTTGAATATGGAGAAAATTGCGCTAGCAATTTGTCCGAATGATGATATACAACACTCACGCCTTGATTTGTTTCGGAAAATATGATATAATTTACCCACCAAACAAAAGAGGAAAGTTATGGATAAATCTCGAATCGAAAAAGAAATGCATGAGTTAGAAAAAAAATTGGGATATACGTTTAAAAAGATATCCTTGTTAGCCGATGCTATGAAATCGCAAAAACTTGAAAAACTTCCTGGCGATGGAAACAATCAAAAAGAGTATTCAAATGAGGCGCTTGCGTTTTTAGGAGATACCATAATAAAATTTTTAATTGCAAAATACTTGTACGGAAATGGGAAAAATAAACGGAAAGGTGCTATGACAGATAAAAGGTCGGAATTAGAGAACAACTGCATTTTTCACAAGATAATGATAGAAGAAGGCCTTATCTCATACTCTTATCACGACAAGTTTTTTTATATGGATAATCCTCCTGACCACGAAAAAGTTGTGAAGAAACAACACGACCCTTATATAGAAGCGATTGCAGCCGCGATATACAAAGACGGTGGCTGGAAAGCCGTAACCCTATGGTTCAAAAATTGGTTGCTCCCCCATTTAGAAAAATATAAAGCCTAATTCGTAAATAATAAAGACAACCGATTTTGGTTGTCTTTTTTTATCAATTTTATAATACGGGACTTGAATATGGAGAAAATTGCGATAGCAATTAGCCCTTGGGCTAAAATATCTTATTTTATTTAGTAATTTCGTATAACATCAGGTCACAACTAGGGTTAGAAATGTTTGAACCAGCATTTTTTAGTGTTTTAACATATTTTAAACCACACTTAATCATTACTTTACCCGAATTAATATTATTTTTATCGTGCCTACCGATAATTTTTTTAACGCCAACGCTAGAAAATAAAAAGGAAATAACTTCTTTATAAGCCTCTGCCGTATAACCTTTTCCCCACCATTTTTCGCCCACACAATAGCCACAAATGGCAGTTTTATTGTCATTATCTAGTTCTACAACGGATATTGAGCCTATAACTTCTTTTGTTTCTTTAAGCGTTATTGCCCAATGGTAAAAATCTTTATTTTCGTATTGCTTTACCCACCCTTTTATAACGCTTTTTGTTTCTTCGTCGCATTTATGGGCGTGCCACGTTAAATATTTTGTGACTTTATTAGAAGACGACCAATTATTAAACATTTGGCTAGCCATAGTTATATCGAACTTTTTTAACACTAGCCTATTTGTTGATAATGTTTTTGTTCCTAAATGCTTCATATTTTATTCTAAAAGAATAAACGGCCCTTAAAAGCCGTTTATTTTTGTATTATTTTCTACCAAATAATTTTTTCATAAATGCAGGAAGTTCCCTAGCGCCCTTATCCGTTTCAGTAGTTGGTTCTACCGGTTTAGTTTCAACTTCTGGTTTAACTTCTTCGGTTGTTTCCACGGTTTCTTCCTTGGTTTCAACTGGTGCAACAGGTTCTTCTTTCTTTTCTGGCACGTTAACGTTTATAACGGGCTTAATTTCGATAGGCTTAACCTTTTCAGGCTCGTTATTCATAGGAAAACCCGTAGCAATAACTGTAATTTTAACTTCATCTATCATCTTTTCATCAATCGTAGCGCCAAAAATAATGTTAGCAGAAGAATCTATAATGCCTTGGATAAGAACTGCGGCTTCGTTTACTTCTGAAAGCATTAAATCTTTACCACCGGTCACGTTAAGAATAACTGATTTTGCGCCTTCGATAGTGGTTTCTAAAAGCGGACTAGAAACGGCTTGTCTTACAGACTCTATTACCCTATTTTCGCCCTTAGCACGACCAACACCCATATGTGCAAGACCTTGGTTGCGCATAACGGTATTTACGTCGGCAAAGTCGAGATTTATTAAAGAAGGCGTAGCAATTAAATCTACGATACCAACGATACCTTGTTTTAACATATCATCAGCAACCTTAAACGCTTCTAACATACCGATTTGAGCAGGCAAGAATTGCAAGAGTTTATCGTTTGGAATAATAACCAAAGTATCAACGTGTTTTTTAAGGTTAGAGATACCTTTGTTTGCATTGTCGTTTCTAACTTTACCTTCAAAAGAGAAAGGCTTTGTGACAACTGCAACCGTTAAAATGCCAAGTTCACGAGCGATACGCGCAATAACCGATGCAGCACCCGTACCCGTACCACCACCCATACCGGCAGCGATGAATAATAGGTCTGCGCCCCTTAAAGCATCTGCAATTTCTTCCTTAGATTCTTCGGCAGCCATTTCGCCAACGTTAGGGTCACTACCAGCACCAAGACCTTTGGTGAGTGATGCACCTATTTGCAAGCATCTTTCTGCCTTTGATAATAAAAGGGCTTGATTATCGGTGTTTACAGCGATAAATTCTGCGCTAGAAACATTAGAATCTATCATACTATTGATGGCATTACAACCACCACCGCCAACGCCCATAACTTTTATTACTGCTGAACTTACTGAAAAGTTAGTATCTCCAAACATTTAAATTTTTTCCTCCTAATTTGCGTTTTGTTCAAATGCTAAATTTAATACTGATAATACCGAAGATTCGGTAGGTTTGTCCATAAGTGGAACTGATGGCGCTAAATATTCACATGAAATTCCTATCCTAGAAGAAAGGTGTTGTTTTGCGCCCCTAATATAGTTTACGCCACCACCCGTTATGAATAACGGAACGTATTCTGGAATAACGTAGCCACAGTTATCTAAACAATTTGATAATTCTTCGCAAAGATTATCTAGTGAGCCTTTTATCACTTCGCTTAATTTTTGAGCGTTAAAATATTTTCCAACGTCTAAACTAATCAAATCAAAGTCTTTTTCGTAAGAACGGGTAATGCTTACCATACGTTTAAGTTCTTCGGCTTCTAAAAAGTCTACTTCTGCTTCTTCTAAAACCATAGCAGTTATGTAGCCACCGCCATATGAGAACGATTTTTGGAAAAGTATTCCATCGCCTTGAACGAGCGCAAAAGTAGTGCTTATATACCCAACGTCTACAATGATTGCAACTCTATCCCTAGTGCTATTATCAAGTAGGTACATTGCTTGTGATAGTGGCACCGAAACAAAATCGTATGAAAAAACTTTAAGCGCTTCGAATACAGGTTTAACAAGGTCTATAAAACAATTATCGCATAAAACGAAAGAAAGTTTGCCCTTAATTATAGAACTTAACGCTCCAACAGGGTTCATAATTCTTCTACAATCATCTAGTTCGTAAATTACGGCAGACCTGTTTATTAAGGTGTATTTTTTAGAAGAAATAACAAACGCCGAATCGTATAACGCATCAACGTCTTTTTCTTCGATTTTCTTCTTTTTAGGGAAGGAAATTTGACAATCTTTAACAACAACGTCAGTAAATTCGCCCGGAACGCCAACATATATCTTAAAATCATTACCTAAAACGCCTTGTAAAAACTCAACGGATTTTTTAATGATTATTTTTAGTTTGTCGGCATCAAAAAAAGTTCTTTCTTGATATCCGTCGTATTCAAAATCTTTGCGCGCTTTGATTAAAAAGGTGTTGTTTTCACCCCTTTCGCCTATAACTGCTGTGATTTTTGATGAGCCGAAATCTAATACGGCAACGTTATTTTTCTTTTGCATAATTTTTATCTCTTTATTTCACCACTTGTCCAAGTGACTTTTATCTTTCCTGTACTTTCAATCTTCGTCACGTCTATCGTGTCGTAAGTTTTATAATAGTCGTTTATAAGTTTATGATATTCAGTAAAGCCTTTTTGCGCTTTATTAGTTCCATCTTCATCAGGCTTGTTTATTCTAATCGCAACGCCCGAATAGGTGGAAAAAACTGCAACTTTAACCTTGTTTGAGTTAGATATCGTTATCTCTTTAACACAATCTTTTATTTTTGTGCCAGTAAACTCTAATTCTTCTCTTAGCGTTGTTTCGGCAATTTCTATTGCACTATAAAAAAGTTCGTTAAAATCAGTTGAAATTTTAGAACCGACAACTAAATTAACGGCTTTGATATCAGCAAGCGTAATTTTGATTAAATTTTTCGTATCATAATCATCACTACGTTCGCTAATTATAAAACCTTCGTTATCAAGCAAATAAATATTATCGTTATAACAAAGCGCGTAAGAAACAAGCCTTTCGCTAACCTTAACTTCTAAAAGATTTGGATAAGTTTTCTTAACACTTAAAACTTTTACGTTAGAAAACTTTGATAGCGCTAAACCCACTTCTTCTTCATTAAAAAACAATAAGTTTTTGCCGTTAAATTCGTTTAGCGTATTTTGAACGTTGGTTTCGTCGAAATAAGCCGAAACGTTAAATTCGGTCTTCACGGTTTTGATTGAAAATATAAAAAGGCAAGAAAGAATTAGCGATATAAAAAACGCTAAACCTATTAAAAGAACCAATAATCTTTTTGCCTTCATAACTCACCTATCTATCGCCTAAAAACGTTTCCGCCAAGCGACCTAATTTTTTCATCAAAATTTTCGTAGCCACGGTCTATATGATAAACGTCGTCAACAACCGTTTCCCCCTCAGCATTAAGCCCTGCTAATACTAGTGCAGCACCACCGCGAAGGTCTTTTGCGCACACGTTTGCGCCGTGCAATTTACTAACTCCCCTAAAATATGCAACGTTATCTTTTAGAGTTATTTTCGCACCCATTTTTCTAAGTTCTTCTAAATGCGAATACCTAGACGGAAAAACCTTTTCTTCAATGACCGAAACTCCGCTAGCAACTGAAGCAAGAACACTTATCTGTGCTTGCAAATCAGTTGGAAACAACGGATACGGCCCCGTTTCAACAACGAAAGGTTTTTTGACGTTTCCTGACCTTATATATATTATATCATTATTTATACTAACTTTACAAGTGGTTTCGCAAAGTTTAGTGAGCAAAGGAAAAATATTTTCGGCTTTTACGCCCGAAATCTCTATTTCTCCGCCCGTTAAACAAGATGCAATAAGCAACGTGCCCGTTTCTATCCTATCAAAAATAGGTAAATACTCCCCACCGCCAAGCCTTTCAACGCCTTCTATATATATTATACCACTATTGTCAAGTGCAATTTTTGCGCCTAGATAATTTAAAAATTTACATAAATCTTGTATCTCAGGCTCTCTTGCGGAGTTTTTAAGCGTGACTTTTCTATTACCTATAACACTATAAAGTATAACGTTTTCGGTTGCGCCAACCGATGGATAATCAAGCGTGATAACAGCGTTATCTAACGCCTTTTTTGCCGTTGCGTTTATATACCCGTTCTCTTTAATAACAACGCCTAATTCTTTTAGGGCTTTAATATGTAAATCAAGTGGACGCTCACCGATATTGCACCCACCCGGATAAGCAATTTTGACTTTTTTTAGGCGTGAACATAGCGCACCAATCACCAAAGATGATGCGCGAAGTTTGTTTGATAATTCTTCTAAAACAACGTGTGATGATATCTCTTTTGCACATATAATAAGCCCGTTTTCTCTACCACTAATAAACTCCGTTTTAACTCCTAAAGAGTTAAAAACGTTTATCATAGAATAAACGTCGGCAATTTTAGGACAATTTTTTATCAGCACAGGCTCAGTTGTAAGCAAGCAAGCACACATTATAGGAAGTACAGCATTTTTTGAAACGCTAGCCACCAGTTTTCCACTAATTTTATTTCCACCGTTAATAACGAATTTTCCCATAATTCCCCCTAAAAAATTAGCGCATTATATATTATGGAAAAACAAACTAAAAAGTTAAATTTTTAGATTTTGAAACGTTATATAAAACTCCTATTTCAATCATAAAAACGATAATCGAAGTATTGCCACTAGATACTAATGGCAATGATAGCCCCGTTGGCGGAATACTACCCGTCACAACAAGCGCATTAACAAGCACTTGGATACCGAAAATCATAGTGATGCCAACGGACAACATAAACCCAAAAACGTCTTTTGCATTAGACGCAATAATTAGTCCTTTAATTACTATTAAAAATAATAAAACAAAGAAAAATAAGAGCCCGAAAAAGCCTATTTCTTCGCCAATTACAGAAAGTATAAAATCCGATTCAGCAAACGGAAGAAAGGAATATTTTTGCCTTGAATTAAATAGTCCAACGCCAAAAAGTCCACCCGAACCTAGCGCGTATAAAGATTGTAAAAGTTGATAACCTTCGCCCTTTGGGTTAGACCAAGGGTTTAGGAAAGCAAGAAGTCTTTTTAGTCTATACGGCTCAACTAATATCAAAATAATAAGCAAAGCAACAAGTGGCAAAATTATAAATAACAAGTGCTTAAATTTAACCCCACCAACAAAAAGCATTGTTATCATTATAAGCGCGACACAAACGGTTATAGACATATTAGGCTCTAACATAATTAGCAGGCAAAGTAATCCGCCATAAATCAAGATGGGCAATATTCCCATAAAAGTTCTAATTTTTTGTGGGCGATTAGAAACATAACTTGCACTAAATAAAATTAGTGAAAATTTTGCAAGTTCAGAGGGTTGAAAGGTAAAGAAGCCTAAACTTATCCATCTTGTTGCGCCATAGTTTTCTACGCCAACGCCTGGGATAAATAAAACGGCAAGGAGAATTACCGATAAAATCGCCAAATATATTGATAATTTTTGCAGTTTTTCGTAGTTTATTTTAGAAACAAGTATCATCAAAACAAGCCCTATAACTATTCCAAGGACTTGCTTTTTTACAAAAAAGTATTCATCGTTATACGTAGATTTTGCCGAATAATTACTTGCCGAATATATGAAAATTGCTCCTATTATAGTGAGCAATACCACCATTACAAGCAAAGCAACGTCGCCCTTTTTACGATTTTTATTAAGACTATCAATCAATTAATTCACTTATCGCTTTTATAAAAGCGTTTCCCCTTTCTTCAAAATTAGAAAAACAATCAAAACTAGAACAAGCAGGGCTAAATAAAACGTTAGCCTTGCCACCAGCAATCGCTACGGAATTTTTTACCGCTAAATTAAAATCAGGAGATAGCGAAATTTCGGTTAAGCCATTATCTAGCGCGCATTTAAGCATTTTT
This sequence comes from Christensenellaceae bacterium, assembly GCA_045614165.1. Classification (GTDB taxonomy): domain Bacteria; phylum Bacillota; class Clostridia; order Christensenellales; family Borkfalkiaceae; genus UBA1259. The sequence goes on from JAZLCK010000001.1 coordinate 29,730, forward strand.
ATTCTTGTAGCACCCGTGATTACTGTGTGAACAACGTTTGAATTTTTAATAGCCTTAAACAAATCGGTATAATCTTCGCCCTTATCACAGCCACCTATAATAAGAACTGTTGGGGCTTTCATATTCTTTATTGCGGTAATCGTAGAATTAGTGTTAGTCGCCTTAGAATCGTTATAAATCTTAAACCCGTTATGTTCTTTTATTAGTTCAATCCTGTGTGGAACGCCTTTGAAATTTGATAGCGCGATTTTAAGCGTTTCGTTAGAAACGCCAAGCAGTTTACAAACGACAATCGAAAACAAAGCGTTGTATACGTTATGTTCACCTTTAAGTGCTAGTTCGCAGGATGAAATAATTTTTTCTTCCTTGTAGTAAAGGTCGTCGCCAAGCAGATATGCGCCGTTTGTTTTTTCTTTTAACGACACAAAAAGAACCTTACTTTTGGTTTTTTCGCCCATTTCTCTAATGGTTAAATCATCGTAATTAAGCACCGCATATTCGCTTTCTTTTTGAGAAAATAAAATTTTGTTTTTTAAGAAAACATAGTTTTCTAGCGTGTAGTGTCTTTCTAGATGGTCGGGTGAAATGTTTAATATACACGCTATATGTGGACAAAACGCGTTTATTGTTTCTAATTGAAAACTCGAAACTTCGCACACACAAACGGTGTCTTTTGTTATTTCGTTTATTTTAGAAGTTATAGGAATTCCAACGTTTCCAACAAGCGAATTTTTTATTTTCGCTACGTTTAAGATATGATTAATCATAGAAACGGTGGTTGTTTTTCCGTTTGTTCCCGTGACAGCAACGCTACACGGATTAAAATTTAAAAATCCGAACTCAAACTCACCCACAATTCGCTTGTTTAGTTCTTTTGCCTTAACGGCAAGTTCGTGGTTGATTGGTACGCCCGGACTTATCACTAAAACGTCTATATCGTTTAGCACGCTAAAAGCGTTATCTTTTTTTAATTCTATTGCACCCCTATTAACTAATTCACTAACGGCGTTTTGCGCACTTTTAACGTTTAATTCTTCGTAAATATAACACGTTGCGCCGTTATCAAGAAGATAATTCGCAACAGCCGTGCCACTTTTTGAAACGCCTAGCACCAAAAATTTTTGTGTTCTTATATTCATATCTCACCTCAAAGATAAGATATGACCACCGTTAAACCAATTATGCAAGTTATTACTGAATAAACAAAACTTATTTTGCTCTCCGTAAGCCCTTTCATTTGCAAATGATGATGAAATGGCGCCATTAAAAACACGCGTTTTTTGGTCTTTTTGTAGTATAACACTTGGATTATTACTGATATTATTGAAACAACGTACATAAACCCTAAAACTAATAAATATAACGAATTTGAAGTTAAGACGGCAAGTGCACCTATAAAACCACCTATAAAAAGCGAGCCTGTATCTCCCATAAAAACACTTGCTTTATTCGTATTAAACACCAAAAACCCAAGTAGCGCGCCAAAAAGCGAACAAATTAGTATATAAATCGAAAGCAGTTCGTTAGTTTTCATTACAACTTGATTTGATAGATTTTGAAGGTACAAAAGAATAAAAAAGAATATGAGATATATTGCGCTAACGTTAGAAGAAAGTCCGTCTAACCCGTCTGTTAAATTAACTGCGTTTGTTGTTGCGATAAGCGTTAGTGCGCTAAACGGAACAATAAACGCGCCTAAATCTATGCTAGCATTAAAATACGGCAGAATAATTTTTGTGATATTGTTTTGATACGCGTAAACACCTAAAAATAACGAAATAACTACTTGAAATATTATTTTTTGGTATGCTTTAAGACCTTGATTATCGTGCCCTTTAATTTTTAAGAAATCATCTAAAAACCCAACGATAAAAAAGGCTACGGAAACCGCTAAAACGACGATTGAAAGGCTTTCAGAACGACCTAAAAAAACAAAAGTTATAATAAGTGCAAGTGTAAAAAATATTCCTCCCATAGTAGGCGTGCCGTTTTTGTTTTTATGCGATTTAACGTAATGAAGCACAGGTTGTCCTGCCTTGATTTTTTTGAGTAGTGGTATACCCACTAGCCCAAAAATAATCGTTAATATAAATGATAAAAGTATAGCAATAAGTGGTTTATAAATCATTAAGTTCCCCTATTATTTCAAGCGTTGTTTCCTTGTCACTATAAGGCTTTTTTATACCCAAAACTTCTTGGTATTTTTCACTACCTTTGCCAGCGATTAAAACAACGTCTTTATCTTTTGCGACAGAAAGAGCATAGCGAATTGCCTCTATTCTATCTTCAATTAAAACGTATTTTACACCAGTCTTTTTTGCGCCCGTTTCAATTTCGTATATTATTTGCATAGGCTCTTCGTAGCGTGGGTTATCTGTTGTTATAATCAAAAAATCAGCGTTTTTTCCAGCAGTTTCGCCCATTATTTTACGCTTGATTTTATCACGATTTCCACCACAGCCAAACACACAAATAATCTTGCCTTTGGCGTATGGTTTTAATGCTTTAAGCGACTTTTCTAAACCGTCTGGTGTGTGTGCGTAATCGATAAACACACTAAATTTTTTATCGTAAACGTTTTCAAGCCTACCACTTATGCCTTTTAAGTCTTTAAGTCCATCAATAGCCTTTTTTAACGGCACGCCAACTAATGCGCAAACGGTGACTGCACAAAGCGTGTTATACACGTTAAATAAGCCTATAAGGTTGGTTTCTACGTTAAAAACTTTATCAAATAGGTTAATTACAAAATTAGTGCCGACAAGCGATTGTTTTATGTTTACTGCAAAAACGTCTGATGGGTTATTTAAGCCGTATGATATTGCATTTTTGTGTTCTCTTGATATTTTTTTACCCGTTTCATCATCAATATTAGTCACGATAAATTTACTTTTATGGCTATTAAAAATATCAAGTTTTGCTTTTTCGTAATTTTCAATATTTTCAAAAAAATCAAGGTGGTCTTGAGTTAGGTTTGTAAACGCCAAGATTTCAAAATTTATGCCGTATAATTTTTTATAATATGAAGCGTGCGCCGAAACTTCCATTATCACATACTCCACCCCATCTTCGACCATTTCGCTTAAAACTTTATATAAGGTTAACGGGTCGGGCGTTGTGAGTTCGCTTTCTTTATAAACTTTGCCGTAATAAATACCTAGCGTGCCGATTAGTCCACATTTTTTACCGTAATTCATTAAAATTGCAGTAATTAGGTGTGTTGTACTTGTTTTGCCGTTCGTTCCACTAACGCCTATGATTTTAAGTTTATTTTGTGGATTATCGTAAAAGTTTGCCAAAATCATTGAATATGCAATACGCGTATCTTTAACGATGATTTGAGTGACAAGCGTGTCTAGTGGTTTTTGTGTAATTATGGCTTTTGCGCCGTTTTTTATAGCGTCCTTAAAATAGTTATGCCCATCAAAAGAGCCTCCTTTTAGACATATAAATAGCCCGTTATTTGAAATCTCATTACCCGAAGTTTTAACTTCGTTAATTTCAATATTAGTGTCGCCTAAAATCTTTTCGCTCTTTATTCCATTTAATAAATCTTTTAATAACATTTTGTCCCCCAAATTATCTTTTTATTAAAATTTATTTTGAGTTTTACCTTCATATTCTAATTATAAAAAAACAAAAGTGTTAATTTTGCCTTATAGTTGGGAAATTTGCCGAATTAAAGCAACTAAAAAATAACCTTTTCTTTTTTTAGTTTTTTTAATTTAGTGTTGCATTGCGCCGTAAATTATGTTATAATTTTTAATCGGTAAGAATATTTTACATAGGAGAAACTATGAAATACGACATTATTATTATAGGTGCAGGCCCTGGTGGTGTTTTCGCTGCATACGAACTAAAAAAATTAAACGAAAAACTTAAAATCGCAGTTTTCGAAAGTGGACACGCTTTAAACAAAAGAGTTTGCCCGATAGACGGAGATAAAATTAAGAGTTGCATTAAATGCAAAACTTGTTCTATTATGTCTGGCTTTGGTGGTGCTGGTGCTTTTTCGGACGGAAAGTATAATATAACCAACGATTTTGGTGGCAGTTTACACGAACACATTGGCAAAAAACAAGCCTTAGACCTTATGCACTACGTTGACGAACTTAATATGAAGTTCGGTGGCGAAGGCACTAAAATGTATTCTACTGCCGGTTCTAAATTCAAAAAAACTTGTATGCAAAACAAACTTAACCTTCTAGAAGCAAAGGTTAGGCATTTAGGAACGGATATTAACTACGTTGTTTTAGAAAACTTTTACAACGAACTTAAAGACAAGGTCGATTTTTATTTCGACACTCCTGTCACCGACCTTAAAAAGAATAGAAACGGCTTTACGGTAAGCACTAAAAAAGGCGATTTTGATTGTTCTAAATGTATCGCTTCGGTTGGTAGAAGTGGTAGCAATTGGATGGAAACCATTTGCAAAAAACTAGATATCCCAACCAAGTCTAATCGTGTTGATATCGGCGTTAGGGTTGAACTTCCTGCCCCTATCTTCTCTCATTTAACAGATGAACTTTACGAAAGTAAAATCGTTTATAGAACTGAAAAATTCGAAGATGCTGTTAGAACGTTCTGTATGAACCCTAACGGAATAGTTGTTAACGAAAACACAAACGGCATTGTAACGGTAAACGGGCACAGTTATGAAGGTGATGAAAAGAAAACGGATAACACCAACTTTGCACTTTTAGTTTCTAAACATTTCTCAGAACCATTTAAAGACAGCAACGGCTACGCCGAAAGCATTGCACGCCTATCAAACATGCTTGGCGGTGGAGTAATTATTCAACGTTTTGGCGACCTTATTCGTGGCAGAAGAAGTACTACTAAGCGTATAGAAGAAAATAGTTTCGTGCCAACTCTTTCGGCAACACCTGGGGACTTATCACTTGTTCTTCCTAAACGTATTTTAGATGGTATTATCGAAATGATTTACGCGTTAGATAAAGTTGCTCCCGGTACTGCTAACGACGATACGCTTTTATATGGCGTTGAAGTTAAGTTCTATAATATGGAAGTTGAAATAGACGATAATTTAATGACTAAACTAAACGGACTATACGTTATCGGCGATGGTAGTGGTGTCACCCACTCACTATCACACGCTTCTGCTAGTGGCGTTTTCGTTGCAAGAGATATTGTTAAGAACTTAAAGTAAAATAATTTAAAATTAAAAAAATCAAGTTCGAACTGAACTTGATTTTTTATTTTTTCTAAGTATTATTTTTTTGAAAGAGCAAGCGATGCTGCCGCAATACTTTGTCCTACTCTTTTATTAGTTTCGCTTGGCATAGAAATATCAATGTCTTTAAGATGTGGAAATTCGGCTTCTAGCACTTTTTTAGCGTTAGAAATAATAAGTTCGCCACCTTCACCACTTGTCACCCTACCTAAAAGCAATAGGTGTTTAATTTTATAAAATTCGCTGTAATATGGGATAGCATAACCAAGATAAATACCGATGTCAGTATAAATTTGTCTTGCCATTTCGTTGCCTTCTTTCATTAAGTTTTGAATAACTTTTAATTTTTCAGCAGGAGATAAACCTTCTTCGAATTTATACCCCGCGTTTTCAGCAAGTTTTATAACACCATCTTGTGAAAAATATTTAACGCCACAACCATAGTCGCCACTCCACTCATCTACCATAGCGTTTTTATTAAAGTCAACAGGAACGAAAGCAACTTCTGATAACCAGCCGTTTAATAAACCTTTATCGTTAATATAACCAACTGCTTCGCTAGTGCCCATCGCAATACCTAAAACGCAATTATCGTTAAGGTCTAGCGCACCAGCAAGTGCCGTAACGTCGCCATCGTTTGCAACTTCGATAGGTGCGTCAAACTCTTTTGCAACGTTTAGATAAATGTTTTTAACGTGTTCTCTATCTTCTTTTGGAATTTTAATAAAGAGCGAAGCAACCATTGCTTTATTGTTAACGAAAACGCCTGCACTAGAAACGCCTATAGCATCTACTCTTGGCATCTTTGACGCTGCGGTTTTCATTGCTTCTTTAATACCTTCGTAGTGATAATGCCAGTCTGAGTTAAGTTTAGGAAACCAAACAACTTCTTCGCTATAAACAACCTTACCATCGATAACTGCACTAACTTTTCTATCGCTACCACCTGCATCGAAACCGATACGGCAACCATCTAAGTGCCCGCCTATTGCGATACTAGAAGCGTTTTCCTTAGGAAAATCTAATTCAGTTGACTTAATAACTTCGAAATCTTTTTCATACACGGTTTGCATAAAATCAACGTCAAACGCTCTTGCGCCCGTGCTAGTGTAGTCTGCTTTAACTCTTTCGTAGATATAATCATCACCTAAAACGTAAATTTTATAGCCACCTACTACCCATAATATAGACTTAATAATTCTTTCTATTATAGAATAGTTTTCTTCGTTTTTAGAAGCGTCGTTAAAAACGTCTATTGAATAAATATAATTGTATCCATCGTTGCGTTCAACACAAATTTTAACAGTTTTGCTTTGTGCTTTTTTAACGCTTTCTCTATACTCTTGTAGCCTTACGCTGATAGGGTAAAAATCTTTTTCAAACTTTGGTGAAAATTTCATAATAAAATATTCCTTATTAAATTATTTATAGTATAATTATACTATAATTTTTACGTTCTGGATTTATAAAATATCGAAAATTCTTTGCACAAAAGGACACTTTTTGCTTGATTTTAATAGTCCTTTGTTGTATTATATAAATATGAAAAACGAATATATAGAAACTAAACTACGCTCACCTATAAAAATTTCAGGTGTATACACTATTCACTATTTCAAATACGGAAGAAATTTTAGATTTAATCTTGAAGAACACGATTTTTGGGAACTTGTTTTTTTAGATAGTGGCAATGCTAAAATTATAAGCGGTGAAAACGTTTTACCACTAAAACAAGGCAAGGCTTTTTTGCATAGTCCTAATTCTCCACACACGATTTATACAGATGAAATTTTTGCTAACTCAGTTATCATTTCGTTTTCTTCTAATAGTAAAAGTCTTAAAAAAATCGCTGAAAAGGTGCTTGAATTTAATGAGTATGAAAAGGCATTGCTTAGCACTATAATCAGCGAAGCAAAACTTAATTATTCGGACAAGTTAAACGACCTATTTTTGAAGAAAATGACAAAAAAAGAATTTGCCCCGTTTGGTTCAGAGCAAATTATAAAAAATTCTATTGAATTGTTGCTAGTTTCTCTTGTTAGAAACGTTGGTAGCATAGTTTCGCCCCAAATTGATATAACGCTTAACGCTAATTCTGGGCAAATGGTTGAGAAAATTAGGGCGATATTAACCGAAAAATTAAGTCAGACCGAAGATATAAATTTAGATGAAATTTCTTATTTAGTAGGGTTTAGCAAGAGTTATATTAAAACGCAATTTAAAAAGAAAACGGGCTGTTCGATTATTCAGTATTTTATTAAAATGAAGATTGAAAAGGCAAAAAAACTATTAAGCGAACAAAAATATACCGTTAGCGAAATTGCTGATAATTTAGGGTTTAGTTCGGTGCATTATTTTAGTAGGTTATTTAAGATAAACACAGATATGTCACCCACCGAATATATAAACTCAATAAAAGCCAATAACGTATTATAAAAAACGGATGCATATAGCATCCGTTTTGTTTTATTGTTCTATAAGTGCTGCAGCCCCTATAATTCCCGCATCGTTGCCAAATTGTGCAATAACGATTTCTGGAATAGGTGCGCCGTGATAACCATAATCGTATTTAGCGCAATATTTTTTAACGCGATTTATTAAATAATCGCCTTGCCCCGAAACACCACCACCAAGGATTAGCATTTGTGGGCGGAATATATTCATCATATTCATTAAACTTTCTGCTAAATACATAACGTAGTTAGAAACTACTTTTTCGGCAGACGCGTCGCCCATTTTTGCACACTCAAAAGCAGTTCTTCCGTTAACAGCATTTACGTCGCCGTTAGCATACTCCCACATTTTAGAGTTTTTATTGTTAAGCATTTCTTCGCGTGTTTGATTCATTAAAGCCGTTGCTGAAATGTATGATTCTATACACCCGTTTCTGCCACAAGAACAAGGTTTACCACCTAAAACTAAGGTTGTATGCCCTAATTCAGCGCCTTTTGTGTCTGTGCCTTCGTAGAGTTTTTTATTGATTACAATGCCACCGCCAACGCCTGTGCCAAGCGTGAACATAATAGATTCGTTAACGTTTTTTGCAACACCATAAATCGCTTCGGCAAGGTGAGCAACGTTCGCATCGTTAGAAATTACAACTTTAACGTTAAACTTATCGGTTAATAGTTTAACTAGCGGAACGTTATACCAACCAAGGTTAGGAAGAATATCAATAACGCCTTTTTGCCCCGATACTGCCCCCGGACATCCAACGCCTATACCCTTTATATCTTTTATGGTTAGGTTGTTAGAAGCAAGTAGCCTTTCTATTTGCGAAAACATATTATTTACTACGTTTTCGTAGCCGGGAATTGTTTTTTCTACGTTTTTTTCTATGATATTACCATCAAGGTCGACAAGACCAACCTTAACTGACATACCACCTATATCTATTCCGATATTATACATTCTTTTACCCTTTTTAACTTTAATATAATTCTTTACATATATTATATAATAGGCTATATTTTAAGTCAAGTCTTACTATTAAATTACGATTATAAAATCTAATTTTTTACTTATCCTTTCACGCCAAAAAATTTAAAATAAAATTTTTAAAAAAATTATAAAAAAGTATGAAAAAATAGTTGCAATTTTTTTTATAATTTGTTATATTATATTAGCAATGGCGAACGGGAGCATAGCTCAGCTGGGAGAGCATCTGCCTTACAAGCAGAGGGTCATAGGTTCGAGCCCTATTGTTCCCACCATATCACCATTGCACTAATGCGGGAATGGCTCAGTGGTAGAGCGTTGCCTTGCCAAGGCAAATGTCGCGAGTTCGAATCTCGTTTCCCGCTCCATTTTTTTTATTAGGGGATTTTTTCAATAAAAATCTCTTTTTTGGCGCCATAGCCAAGTGGTAAGGCATGGGCCTGCAAAGCCTCCACCCCCAGTTCAAATCTGGGTGGCGCCTCCAAAACTTTGCCGAAGTGGCGGAATAGGCAGACGCAAGGGACTTAAAATCCCTCGGAGTAACATCCGTGCCGGTTCAAGTCCGGC
>JAZLCK010000002.1:0-10250 GCA_045614165.1 Christensenellaceae bacterium
GGTAAATGGATTCTTGCCTGCTTCTAGGTTTTCTGGGTTATAACGATATAATTGCCAGTAGCCACAATCAACTGCTCTCTTTTCTTCGTCTTGTGATTTGGTCATATTGATACCGTGGTTAATACAAGGAGCGTAGCAGATGATTAGTGATGGGCCATCGTATTTTTCTGCTTCGATTAAAGCGTTTAAGAGTTGTTGTTTGTTAGAACCCATAGCACATTGAGCAACGTAAACGTAGCCATAACTCATAGCCATCATGCCAAGGTCTTTCTTCTTAACTCTCTTACCAGCAGCAGCGAATTTAGCAACAGCACCTGTTGGAGAAGATTTACTTGCTTGACCACCGGTGTTAGAGTAAACTTCGGTATCAAGAACTAAAACGTTAACGTTTTCGCCTGATGCTAGAACGTGGTCTAAACCACCGTAGCCGATATCGTAAGCCCAGCCGTCGCCACCGAAAATCCAAATTGATGGTTTAATCAAGCAGTCTAGGTTGCCTTTGATATAATCTAAGCCGTCAGCAGTTTCATTTGCAATAGCGTCTTCAACAAGTTTAGCAGCAACTTTTGATTTTTCAGCGTCTTCTTTGCCTTCAAGCCAAGCGTTGAACGCGTTTTTGGTTGCTTCGTTTACTTTGTCAAGGCTAGCAATCATATCTTCTTCGATTTTAGCACGACGTGCTTTCATAGCAAGGTTCATACCATAACCGAATTCAGCGTTATCTTCGAAGAGTGAGTTAGCCCAAGCAGGACCTTTGCCTTCTTTGTTAACGGTGTATGGGCAAGTAGGAGCAGAGCCACCATAGATTGAAGAACAACCCGTAGCGTTTGCAACTATCATTCTATCCCCAAAGAGTTGAGTGATAAGTTTAACGTATGGAGTTTCGCCACAACCAGCACAAGCGCCAGAGAACTCGAATAAAGGTCTAGCAAATTGTGATTTCTTAACGGCTGGCATTTTAGCGATAACGTCTTTTGAAACGTCTGGAAGATTTTCAGCATAGTTCCAGTTAGCACTTTCTTTTTCAACAAGTTTAGCAAGTGGAACCATATTAAGAGCAAGATTTGCAGGGTCTGCTTTTTTAAGACCTGCTTTAACAGCGTCTGCATTTGCTTTTTTGTTTACTAAACAGATGTCGGCACAAACGCCACAACCCATACAGTCTAGTGGAGAAACTTGCATTCTAAACGCGTAGCCGTTAGCCATCATTGCAGGTTTAGTTTCGAAGGTTGCAGGTTTTTCTTCACCGTCTTTAACAAGAACAGGGCGGATACAAGCGTGTGGGCAAACAAACGAACATTCATTACATTGAATACATTTTGCAACGTTCCATTCAGGCACTAATACTGCAACACCACGTTTTTCGTATTTAGTAGTTCCGGTTGGAACAGAGCCGTCTGCGTTAAATGCAGAAGATGGAAGATTGTCGCCTTTAAGAGCAAGTACAGGGTGTACGATTTCTTTGAAGTATTTGTTGTCTGCAACTTCTGCCATTGGAGCGCCTTCGGTAGTGGTTTTCCAAGATGCTGGAACTTCGATTTTAACAAGGTTAGCAGCAGCAGAGTCGATAGCGTTGTAGTTCATTTGAACGATAGCGTCGCCTTTTTTAGCGAAAGACTTATAAGCCATCTTCTTCATATATTCAACTGCTTGGTCGTAAGGGATAATGTTTGCAACCTTAAAGAACGCTGATTGTAAAATTGTGTTGGTTCTGCCTCTTAAACCAAGTTCAGCGGCAATCTTAATAGCATCGATAACGTAAAGATTGATGTTTTTGTTTGCAATGTCGTTTTTAACTTTTGCTGGCAAGAAAGCATCTAATTCTTCTATGGTTAATGCCGAAGTGTTGAGTAAGAACGTGCCGTTTTCTTTAATATCGCTAGTCATATCGTATCTAGTGATATATGATGGGTTAGAACATTGAACGAAGTCCGCAGAGTCGATTAGATATGCAGATTGAATTGGAGTATCGCCAAATCTTAAGTGAGAAACGGTGATACCACCAGATTTCTTACTATCGTAGAAGAAATAACCTTGAACGTATTTTTCAGTATGGTCGCCGATGATTTTAATAGAGTTTTTGTTAGCACCAACGGTACCGTCTGAGCCAAGACCCCAGAATTTACAAGAAACGGTGCCTTTTGGAGCAGCATCGTATTTTTCGCTGAAATCTAAAGAAGTTCCCGTAATATCATCGTAGATACCAACGGTGAAGTGATTTTTTGGTTCAGCAAGTTCTAGGTTTTTATAAACAGAGTAAATCATTGAAGGATTGAACTCTTTGCTACCTAAACCATATCTACCACCAACAACTTTAATGTCGGTCATACCTTTTTCAAGGAGTGCAGAGCAAACGTCTAGATATAATGGTTCGCCAAGAGAACCTGCTTCTTTGGTTCTGTCTAAAACAGCGATTTTCTTAACGGTTTTAGGAATAGCGTTAACAAAACTATCAATAGCAAATGGACGATAAAGTCTAACTTTAAGCATACCAACTTTTTTGCCTTCTGCGTTCATTTTGTTAATGGTTTCTTCAACAGCGTCAGCACCACTACCCATAAGAACTACGATGTTTTCAGCGTCAGGTGCGCCAACGTAGTCGAATAGGTGATAACTTCTGCCGGTAAGTGCAGAAACTTTATCCATCATTTCTTGAACGATTGCAGGTGTTCTTAAATAGTATTCGTTTGCAGTTTCTCTGTTTTGGAAATAAATGTCAGAGTTTTGTGCAGTACCTTTTTGAACAGGGTGGTTTGGATTGAGCGCACGACTTCTGAAATCTTCGATATCTTTCATATCAACAAGCGCTTTCATTTCGTCGTAGTCAATCGCGTCGATTTTGCTAACTTCGTGGCTAGTTCTAAAACCATCAAAGAAGTGTAAGAAAGGAACTTTTGCTTTTAGAGTTGAAAGATGTGCAACAAGCGCAAGGTCCATAACTTCTTGAACAGAGTTAGATGCAAGAAGTGCAAAACCGGTTTGACGGCAAGCCATAACGTCTGCATGGTCGCCGAAAATGTTTAGTGAGTGTGCTGCTAGGGCACGAGCACTAACGTGGATAACGGTTGGTAAAAGTTCACCAGCAATCTTATACATATTAGGAATCATAAGGAGTAGACCTTGTGAAGCGGTATAAGTAGTGGTTAGTGCGCCTGCGGTTAATGAACCGTGAACAGCACCGGCTGCGCCACCTTCTGATTGAAGTTCTGCAAGGCGTAGTTTTTGGCCGAACATATTAACTCTGCCATTTGCTGACCATTCGTCTGCAACTTCTGCCATAGGAGAAGATGGAGTGATAGGGTAGATTGCCGCTACTTCCGAAAACGCGTACGCAACGTGGCTGGCAGCGGTATTACCGTCGATAGTAAGTTTTGTCATATAAAATCCTCCGTTTTTATTTGTGAAACTTATATTTATATATAATATCTTATATATTATAAACTTAATAATCAAAATAGTCAACGGATTATTTTAATCTTTTTGCCCTTTTTTAGCACGGTTTTTATAAAAGATGCGAAGATGCTTGTAAAAATTTTTCGGTTTTGGTATAATAGCACTATAAGTTTAACTTTTAGGAGCGTTATGGCATATTTGTCGCTAAAAAACGTTTGCTTTTCTTATGATAAAAAAGAAAACGTTATCAAAAATTTATCCCTTGATATTTCTAAGGGCGAATACGTTGCAGTTATCGGGCATAATGGCAGTGGTAAATCTACACTCGCCAAACTTTTTAACGCTCTAATTTTGCCTGATAGTGGTGAAGTCTTTGTTGATGGGCTTAATAGCAAAGATAAAAAATCGCTTTTTGAAATTAGAAAGCGCGTGGGCGTTGTATTCCAAAATCCAGACAATCAGTTAGTTGCTTCTAGCGTTGAAGACGACGTTGCTTTCGGCCCAGAAAACCTAGGATACCCTAGGGAAGAAATTGAAGAAAGAATTAACTTTGCGCTAGACAGCGTTAATATGCAAAGTTTTAGAAAATCTATGGCAAGCAGGCTTTCGGGTGGGCAAAAACAAAGGGTTGCCGTTGCCGGTATGCTTGCTATAAAGCCCGACGTTTTAGTGCTTGATGAATCTACTGCTATGCTAGACCCAAAAGGCAGAAAAGACTTGCTTTCAGTTGCTAAAAACCTAAACGCACAAGGTATGACTATCGTTTTGATAACTCACTATATGGAAGAAGTGCTTTTTGCCGATAGAGTAGTTATTATGTCGGGTGGCGAAATCGTAAAAGTCGGCACGCCAAAAGAAATCTTTTCTGATTCAAAAGCCCTTAAAGAACTAGGGCTAGAATTACCACTTTCGGTATATCTAAAAGAAAAAATTAGCGAAAAAGTAGGCGCGATTCAGGGTAGCGTTTTAACCGAAGACGAACTTGTGGAGGCGTTATGCAAATTTTAGCCAAAAACCTTAAATACGTATATAGCCAAAAGTCTAAATCTCTTGCTACTTCTGCACTAAACGGCGTTAACCTAACCATAAAGGAAGGCGAATTTTTCGGTATCGTTGGCAAAACGGGTAGCGGAAAATCCACCTTTATTCAACACCTAAACGGGCTAATTGTTCCACAAAAAAATAGCGGTGAACTTTTTGTTGGCGATTTTAATTTATGCGACAAAAACTGCGACTTTTTTGCGCTTAGAAAAAAAGTGGGTATGGTTTTTCAATACCCCGAACACCAACTTTTTGCCGAAACCGTTGAGCAAGACGTGGCTTATGCCTTAAAAAACTTTATGCCGAACGTTTCGCCCGAAGAAGTTAAAAATAAAGTTAAAAACGCACTAAATTTAGTTGGGCTAGACTACGAAAAAATCAAAAACAAATCGCCTTTTGAACTATCTGGCGGGCAAAAAAGAAGGGTTGCTATTGCAGGTGTTTTAATTTCTGAACCCGAAGTTTTACTATTAGACGAACCGGCCGCCGGACTAGACCCTATCGGAAAAAAAGAATTTTTAGCACTACTTAAAAAGGTGCATAAAACCTTTGTTAAAACAATAATAATCATTTCGCACGATATGGACTTGATTGCCGAAAACTGCACTTCGGTTGCCGTTTTCTATCAAGGCGAAGTTGTAAAAAGTGGCACGCCAAAAGAAATCTTTTTAGATAAAGATTTAATTTCGCGCACCGAATTAGAACTACCACTTACGGCAACGCTTACGCTTGCTTTAAGCCAAAAAACGCAGTTTAATCCTAAGGATTTAACCATTTCGGCGATTCTTTATGAATATAAAAAATTACGGGAGGAAAAGTAATGAAAGACGTTTCTTTCGGAAGTTATTATCCTGCCGTATCGTTCGTTCATAAACTAGATGCGCGCATAAAAATTTTACTTTCTATCGCGTATATCGTGGGCGTGTTTTTATGTTCGTCTAACTACCTTGGGTTCGGGCTATGCCTAATATTTATTTTGCTAGCAACAATACTATCAAAAGTTTCGTTTTTTAGGCTACTTAAAAGCATAAAAGCGGTAATTTTCTTTATAGTCCTTTCGGCAGTATTGCAACTTTTATTAAACAAGAGTGGCACGCCGTTATGGGAAGGTGGTTTTATCACAGACCAAGGCGTTAAAAACGCTATCTATATAGTTTTAAGAATAACGCTTATAATTTTAGGTTCTTCACTTCTAACCATAACCACTTCGCCCGTAGAAATTGCCGACGGCATAGAAAGTTTAATGCTCCCACTAAAACTTGTTAAGTTCCCTGTGCACGAATTTGCACTAATTATGAGCATTGCTTTAAGGTTTATTCCAACGCTTATGGAAGAAACTGATAAAATTATCAAAGCACAAAAAGCAAGGGGCGCAGAATTTAACAAGGGCGGGCTATTAAAAAGAGCAAAGGCACTTATTCCCGTGCTTATTCCACTACTTGTTAGTTCGTTTAGGCGCGCAGACGAACTTGCCGACGCTATGGACGCTAGGTGCTACGCTGGTAGCAAAAAAAGAACGAAATATAAAAAACAAACCCTATCTTATCGTGATGCTTTGGCGTTTATTTTCACGGCAGGGCTAATCGTGGGCATAATTTGCATTAACGGGGTGGTACTATGAGAGTTTTACTAACCCTTTCTTACGACGGAACTAACTTTTGTGGTTGGCAACGCCAAAAAAACGGTGTTTCGATAGGCGAAACGATAGAAAATGCGATTTTTGCGCTCACGGGCGAAAAGGTTAGCGTGACGGGTAGTGGCAGAACTGATGCAGGCGTGCACGCGCTAGGGCAAACGGCACACTTTGATACTAATTCAACTATCCCTGCCGAAAAGTTCTATAAAGCGCTTAACCCGTTTTTGCCACCCGAAATCAAGGCGATTTCTAGCAAAGAAGTTGATAAAAATTTTAACGCGTGCAGAACGGCTAAAAAGAAGACTTATTCTTATTCTTTCTACTATTCCGAAGTTGAAATTCCTACTCTTGATAGATACGCTTTAAGGATAGATAAAGCACTTGATTTTAGTTTGGTTAATAGCGCAATAGACTTGCTTGTTGGCGAACACGATTTTAAGGCGTTTTGTGCTTCGGGTAGCACGGCAAAAACTAGCGTTAGAACTATTTACAGCATAGAAATCGTTTCTAACAAAAACGGGTTTAGTTTAGAAGTTTCGGGCAACGGCTTTTTGTATAATATGGTAAGAATAATCTCTGGCGCTTTGTTAGACGTAGGGTACGGCTCTAAAACGTTAGCCGATATAAAGCGCGCGCTAGAAACGGGCAAAAGAGAAATCCTTGGCAAAACTCTCCCCGCAAAAGCCCTAACCCTAATTAGTGTTCTATATTAAAAGACATAATAAAAGCGAGTAAAGTTTTACTCGCTTTTAAGTTTTAAGGAATATTTCCTATTATAATATGTAATACTTAACGTTGTTTAGACCAACGTTTAAGAAAGAGCCTACAACTTTTTCTGGTGCTTCGTAGTCCGATGCTTTGTCAAGTTTTTTGTTAACAAGTATTTCTAGTTCGTTGGTTAAGGTTATATTATAGTCTGTATAGTCGCCTGCCGTTGGGTTGTATTTTAAGTCAGTTTTTATTTTCATACTAACAATTTCACCATCAACGATTTCTACTATAAATTCTGCATCTTTTATCGTTACGTTTGAACTCATATAGTTATCAACGTCTAAAACACCTGCTTCTTCGTTAGAGTTAACTATGTCAATAATTTTATCTTGCACGGCTATAGCACTAGCATTACTTAAATATAATTTATAGGTTGTTTTGTTTTTATCTACTGCTTTTCTTATACAATCAATATCTTCTACGCTAAACAAGAACGGATTTACTAAATAGTCAAATTGTGTATCAATGGTAACATTTTCTAAAAGTTCGTTAGTGTTTCCACCTTTACGTTTAATAATATACGTTCCACCCTCTTGCACGTTTCCTATTGTAAAAGCATATTTTTCTGCGCCGTCTTCTTCTGTGTGGCTCTTATATTCATACGAGTGGTTAAACCAAACGTTTTCGTTGTCAGTATTTTTATAAAGAAGCGCTTTATAATGGTCAATCGTTGCAGAAACGTGCCATGCTGGGTCAAATTCATTATTTGCAAAAACCTCTAAAGAGTAATCTTCGTCTGCTTTTATAGACGTTAAACTAGTATTTATTAAGTTAAGTTCATTTAGAACGTCGTTGCCAACTAAAATATCGTTTGTAGTTGGCACAATTATTTCACTATTCGCACCCTTTTGTTCATACGTTAAGGTAATTCCTAGAGAAGCACCTTTTATCTTAATCCTTGCGCCAAACTCTAATTTAAAATCTTGTAGTTTTCCTGCTCTATCTAGCGTAAAGTAGAAAGGTAAAGCAGTTGGATTTGTTAATTCAAAGTTTTTAATTGCAATAGTCGTTCCTAACTTTGCAACCATATTAGTTATTTTAGAGATTTTTGGATTATTTGAACCAAAATTTAATACTGCAACGAAATCATAAGGTATAGTGGTTGAAGCAATTTTAACGTCGCTAATATCTGATGCTTCTATAATATCAACCAAACCCGAAACTGCTTTATTGATAAAAAAGCCTTCTTCGTCTTGAATTCTTAAAATAGAAGATTTTTTTACAGCATTTGTTTCATCGTCGCACACAAGTTGAATTTTTTGAGTGTTTGCTGTATAAGAATAAACATTGCTATCATAGAAAAGTTTACCACTGCTTTTACGAGCATAAGTTTCTTGTCCCGTGGTCTTATTTAATCTATATTTGCCATCGTAAACACCATTAGCACTTGCTTCATATCCCAAAACACTAATATCGCCTTTTAATTCAAACTTAAAATCATACCCTTCGTAAGAATCTTGAACAACTGCTTGTCTTGCCGTGTATACTTCGACTGGTGTAGGGGCAGTTAATTGTATGCTAACGTTTTTCTTTTCGCCACAATCACAATGAAATTCTTTATTGCCGTCTTTTGTTTTTGTAGGATAGGTTGTTATAACCCCTTCGAACCAAAGGTGACTTGCTTCGCCAGAAATTTTGTTACAATCGGCAGAAACGCATTTGTAGTAATGCTTTTGGCTGTTATGGCTTAAAGTTGTTTCGAACACACAAACGTGTGGCTCTTCAGTTTGTTCAGGTGGAGTAGAACCACCACAAGCAGTTAAGCCCGTAATAGTCATGCTTGTTATCAACAAAACACTTACTATTTTTGTTATTAGTTTTCTCATTTTTTTCTCCTTTTGCAAAAATTTTATATAAAACGTTTTTTAATTACGCTTTAGTTTCTCTAATTTTTGACGCTAAAATAAATGGGAAGGATGGAATTGAAAGTATCAACGAAATGATTAGTCCCAAACAGAAAAGCAATACAGACAATAACCCACAAAGAATCCACATTAATAATTTTACGGTAATTAGCCAAAGAATGCCGTCTAAACTTAATTCAAAAATAAAATTAAAAGGTGACGAAATAGAGCGCATAAACCAGAAGAATACGTCTGTAATATAACTATCCCAAATTAAAGCCGTCGTGAGTGTAAGCCCACCAAGCGTTGTTAGAATACCACCGATAAGCATATTTTTATCATATTCTCTTGCACAAAGCACTATCGTAATAACAGCAAAAAGAACAAATAAAATCGAGCCCCAAATTAAACCTTTCTTAAGTTCGCACTTTGCTTCTGCTTTTTCAGCGTCTTGCTTTCTTTTTATTTCGTTTCTTTCTTCTTGTTGCTTGGTTGCAATAATTTTGCTAAAACAACTATTACAATATATATGTTGCGTAGTTGATTCTTCTACTTTTTTGCCAAGTTTGCTAGGATTATAACTATATTTTGTAACCTTATATTCGTTTGGACCAACAGGAATATTACAATTTTCACAATATCCGTTAATAATCTTTACTTTTTCTTCTTTAACTTCTTCTTTAGGTTTTTCTTCGGTTTCTTCGGTTTCTTCGGTTTTATCGATGTTAGATTCCATATCTAAAAATTTAGCAATAGAAACTTCGAATATTTCGCATATTTTCTTAATAGATTCAATGTCAGGCTCACTTAAATCGTTTTCCCATTTAGAAACTGCTTGCGCTGTAATACTTAACCTTTCTCCAAGTTCGGCTTGTGTAAGATTTTTTTCTTTTCGTAAAGATGCAATTTTTTGACCAATACTCATAATCAATTTCTCCTTTGTCGCTTTTTAATTAGCGCCTTTTTGTTCTACTACCATTATACAAAATAAACTGAAAGTTGTATCACTTTTTTTCACAACCTTTAGTTGAATTGCTATCCATTTAGTTGTTTTGAGTGCATTTTTACTAGTTTTCTAGTTAATAACAATTATAACAAATAGAAAATTTATTTGCAACAAAAATATTGTTTGTTTTTGATACAATAAATAGAAAAATGGTAATGGTGAAAAATGTTGAATAATAACATAAAAGAATTAAGGTTAGAAAGGGGTCTTTCACAAGCCGAACTCGCAAGGAAAATCGGCGTGACACAAGGAGCAATATATTTTTGGGAAAAGGGGATAAGCGAACCCACTGCTGGCTTTATAAAAAACCTTGCCGAATTTTTTGAAATCTCAACTGACGACTTACTTTCATATAACGCTAAAAGAAATTCTGCAACAACCAAAGAAACCGAAATGGCAAAACTTTTCTCTAAACTACAAAGTTCTCAACAAACACTACTACTAGATTTAGCAAAAGAACTATTAACAAAATAAATCTAGTATGTATTTTTTTGCGTGGCACAATATCTTGTGCCCGTTTTATTTTTTTAGCGTTTTTAATTAAAAAAGGCACAAAAAA
>JAZLCK010000003.1:0-32305 GCA_045614165.1 Christensenellaceae bacterium
TATATCGGTAATAGTCACGCCAACGCCGTGAATATACGCCTTTACGTTTTTAAAACCCTTCATAATTTCACTCCAAATTTTTATTAGTTTTATGATACCACCTATTAGTATACTAGTCAAGTAAAAGGCAAAATTTATAGTATATTTTCTATTGAAAAGGCAAAGCCTTTTGGTATTTGTTCGGTGAGTTCGATAATTACTTCTACTTTCGAAATGGCGTCTTGCCACTCTTTATCGCGAACAAGCGTCACGCACTCTGATATCCACATATCAAGTTCTTTTATTTCGGTGTGCGAAATAAAGGCGTGCAAAGTTTTCTTCTTTTTTATCCATAGGTCTTGAAGAACGTAAACGTCGTCTGGCGTTGCAGTTTGTTCGTGCACTTTTTCGTAGAGCACTTCGGAATAATCGTTAAACGCCTTAAATTGAGAACTAACGTGCAAATCGCTACAAACTGCGCCAAAAATTAATATAAGCGCAACGATTAGCATTGAAATATACGTCTTTACCACGTTGTTTCTCCTTTGAGAGCGTAGTTTAGTATCCTAAATTTTTGATTTTTGGTCTTAAAATACGTCCTGCCGTTGCCGTCTATCGTCATTACTTCTACGTATTTTAGTGCGCTCCCGTTTTGTTTAATAAAATCAACTATCTCATCATTCGTAGTGTTAAGCACGCCAACGTTTCTACTAACTGTTTTGCCGTTAGAAACGATTAAAAGTGGCAAAGAAGACGTTTTTTGCAATTCTTTTTGGCTTTCTAGCGTGGATAGTTTGCCGTTAGATTCAAAAATAGCGTAGTCAACTTGGTCAAAGGTAAAATAGCCTTGGTTTCGCATAGATTCTATAAGGTCGTCTACGCTTAAATTGTTCTTTTTAAGTTCGTTAACGTTCACGCCGTTTTTATCAATAACCACACTTGGCTTACCCGAAATAACGCCCTTAATCTTGTCGCTAGACTGCTCTAACAAAGAGAATAACTGATGCACCACAAACAGCGTTAAAACCGAAATAACGCCGTATAAAAGGGGTATAGAAGTGTCTGCCATAGGAATACAAGCAAGGTCGGCGATAATCAGCGTGACGATAAATTCAAAAGGTTGCATTTCGCCGATTTGCCTTTTGCCCATAAGGCGCATAACCACTATTAAAAGCACAAAGATAATAAGCGTTCTGATTAACACTAATAGCATAGTTTAAGTATGGGTAAAAGGTGTGTTTTTATGCGGGTTTTAATATGGGTTTTTACTTGACAAAATTTCGCCAAAATGCTA
Organism: Christensenellaceae bacterium; assembly: GCA_045614165.1. GTDB lineage: Bacteria > Bacillota > Clostridia > Christensenellales > Borkfalkiaceae > UBA1259. The sequence continues at coordinate 1,274 of JAZLCK010000003.1, forward strand.
CAATTATAAAAAAATAAAGTAGAGTAGCAATGGCGCGTAAAGTGTTGCAAAATGGGATGTCGTTTGCAAACGAAAGGTGTTTAACCTGCGGTGCTGTTGCGCGTCCGCTACAATCTATTACGCTTTTGGCGTATTATTTATGCGGTCTCTCTATAAGGGAGATTTTTTTATGTTCAATTTAAGTTTAGTTTCGGCGTTTGACTTTAAGGGTATTTTTTCTAATATCCTAACTAGGTGGTACTATTATTTAGCGCTAGCAATGTTTATGGCGTTTATAATAGCCTTTTCTTTTTTAAAAAAGAAAAAGAGAAACAACCTTTCGCACACGCAAAAAATCGTTTACACGGCAATAATTTCAGCCCTTTGCTTTTTAGCGAACTATCTAACGATAAAGGTAAGCGACGTGTTGCAAATCTCATTAGTTGCGCTTGCAGGCTTTATTGCAGGCTATTCGCTTGGTGGAACGCTTGGCTTTGTTTGTGCCTTTTTGGGCGACCTACTTTGCGGGATAATCGCGCCTTTCGGGGCGTACAACCCAATAATCGGCATTGGCACGGGGCTTTGGGGCTTTATCCCTGGGGTGCTTTTTGAAACTACTAATTGGAGCGATTACGTTAAGGTTATAATTTCATTTGTTTTAGGGTTTATTTTCAATTCGTTTTTAGTAAACACTTTCGGTATGTGGTTAATGTATCCTAAATACTACGAAATTAACGCGCTTTTGGTGCTACTTCCTTATAAATTTATTGTTGTGGTTGGCAACGCCGTTATAGCAACTCTATTTGTAAAAATATTGCCAAGAATATTGCCAAAAAGCAAATTCACTACCTAAAATTTGGCGCGACGTTAAAGGTTAATCTTTGTATTTGGTTAGCCTTTTTATATATTCATATATAAAAAATTCTAAATTTAACTAATTACTTGACTTTAACTTTACAAAGAGTATAATTATTAAGTATTAGGTATAAGCGAAAAGGTGCTACGCAATGAGCGATACTATAACTTGTGAAAAAAAGTTTTTTAACAACAAAAGAAAAGCCAGAATTTTGCCGTCGATAATTTTATCGCTTGCGGTTTCTATTATGCTTTTTATTTCAGGTCCATTAGAAATTTTTAGTTCTAACGTAAACGAATTTAAGTTTGCGCTAGGCGATTTTATCTGGTGGCTTTTATTAGTATGCGCCGTTTTTTCTTTGCTTGTTTTTTGCTTGCTTTTCTTTACGCCTATTATCGTTAACAGAATAGCCTATGGGTTTTTCGTAGCCCTTACTTTAATGCTATTTTTGCAAGGCAACTACCTAAACCAAGGTCTTACACTTTCGGGTGACGGAACTAGTGGCATAGGCGTTTCTACCACTTCGGCAGTTATCAATATTATCGTTTGGGCGCTTATAATCGCACTTTTAATATATCTTGTTTCGGCTGTTAGAAAAGGTGGGGTTATAAGAACGGTGTGCTTTTTCTTATCGGCAATAATTTTCACCATTTCACTTATCACAACAACGGTAAATATCGTTTCGGCAAATAAAAATCAAACTAACGGTATCTTGTTTAACAAAGAAGAGTCTGGCGACGAAAATTATAAACCAAGTTTTTTAACTTATAAAAACATAACCACTTTTTCTAGTGAGAAAAACGTTATAGTTTTCTGTATTGATAGGTTTGATGGAATTGATAACGCCGAACCTGAACTAAAAAACAACCCTTCGCTTTTTAAGGAACTTGACGGGTTTACGTATTTTAACGATTGCATTTCTACCTACGGGCATACGTATCCATCGGTAGTTTATATGCTAACGGGCATTACTCACGACTCGGAAGATACTAGGGCAGAGCACTTTAAAAAGGCTTATGCTGAAAACAGCACGCTAAAAGTTTTAAGCGAAAACGACTACGCTATCAACGTTTACACCGACTACTATTATTCGTATGACGACGCGTATTATATGCCCGACTACCTTGATAACGTTATACAAACCGAAATAGAAAACACCAAAAAGGTTGTAGACCAAAAAATGTTCTTATCGGCAAGAATGCTACAACTAGGCTTATATAGAAATTTCCCGTTATTACTTAAAGAAAGTGTTGCAGGCAACATAAATTCTTCAACGGCTAACGGCTACGTGCACTACACGGCTGATAACCTTACCGAGCGCGAATATACTGTTGATATGAAAACCTTAAACGATAGGGTTAAAAACGATGGTGTTAGCACGCGCGAAGACGGAAAGAATAATTTTTCTTTTATTCACGTTTCGGGTTGCCATAGCGTTGAGTATGATGAAAACTGGAACAAACCTAAAAAGAGCCAAACCAAACAATTCGATATTTCGGTTAAAAATAGTTTCAAAATTATCAACGAATACGTTAAAGAAATGAAAAAACTTGGCATTTATAAAGATGCCACTATTATAATCACGGGCGACCACGCAGACCCTAAATTCGACTACGGCGAAATAGACGCGCCAAGGCTAACGGCGTTTTTCGTTAAGCCATCTGGGGTGGGTGACAAAAATGAAGGGCTAAAAACTTCTTCGGCACAAGTTTCGCACGAAAATTTATGGGGCACGATATTTAAGTCTGAAAGTATTAACGTAGAAGGCTTAAAGCCATCGGTGTTCGACGTTAAAGAAGGCGAAAACCAAACCAGAACGTATTACTGGGATTATCATAACCACGCCTACACTAAATTTTGGCGTTGTGAATATAAAATCACGGGCTCTGCTAGAAATCTTTCTAACTGGAAACTTACTGATGACAAAGTGACTATGGTAGAACGCGACTTATATAACTAATTTTAAGGAAAAGTATGGGACAAGTTATTTATTACATTTGTATTCCGTTAGGATACTTAATAAAATGGTGCCACGCGCTAGTAAGCAATTACGGACTAGCAATAGTTTTGTTTACCTTGCTTACGAAAATCATTTTATTGCCACTATCAATTTGGATACAAAAGAACTCTATTTTAATGGTTAAAATTCAACCCGAAGTAAACTTCTTAAAAGCAAGACTTATGGGTAATATGGATGCGATTGCCGACGAGCAATCTAAACTCTTTAAAAGAGAGCATTACCACCCAATGCTTTCGCTTATTCCACTAATCTTGCAACTTGTTCTTTTAATGGGTGTTGTGCAAAACATTTACCACCCTTTAACGTATTTGTTCTCTATCTCGGGCGAAACAATCACCCAAATGGCGAATTTTATCGGGGCAGACCTATCTTCTTCTTCGTACGAACTAGATATCGTAGAAGCAGTTAAAAACGGACTAATTACCGAAAGTTCGGGTATTACGGGCTTAACGACAGACGTTTTATCTAAAATAAAATCACTAAATCTTAACTTCTTGGGTATGAACCTAACGCGCAACCCATCGGTAGCGGTAGGGCTATACTTATTAGTGCCTGTTATTGCAGGGCTTTCTTCTTTCTTCGTTAGTTTAACTCAAAACCAATCTAACGTTATTCAACACGAACAATCTAAGTGGAACCAATACGGCATTATGGCACTTTCGGTTGGCTTATCGCTTTATCTTGGCTTGTTCGTTCCGTGTGGCATTGCCGTTTACTGGACGGCTAGCAACCTTATGTCGATTGCGCAAATGTATTTATTAAACATAGCAATCAACCCTAAAAAATTCGTTGACTACGATGCGCTTGAAGAAAGCCGTAAAGCACTTTTAGAGGCTAAAAAGTTCGGCGAAACGGACAAAAAAGACGAAAAGTATAAAGAGAACAAAAAGCGTGAAAAACGCGATTACGCCTTGTTTAAGAGTATAAAAGGCAAGCACGTAGTTTTCTATTCGGAAAGAAGTGGGTTTTATAAATATTATAAAGACCTTATCTCTGAACTTATCGCTAGGTCTAACCTTACCGTGCATTACATAACTAACGACCCTAACGACGTTATTTTTGAAGTTGCTAAAACTAACCCAAAAATTAAACCTTACTATATAGGCTTAAAGAAATTATCACTTTTAATGATGCTTTTAGAAACGGATATTTTCGTTATGACAACGCCGGCTCTTGATAAGTATTACCTTAAGCGTTCTTTCGTTAAAAAAGACGTTGAGTATATATACGTTCCACACGATATGATGAGCGTGCATATGGGCTTTACCGAAGGTGCTTTCGACGCCTTTGATACAATTTTTTGCACGGGCAAACACGTTGCCAGCGAACTTAGAGAAATTGAAAAGGTATATTCAACACCAAGAAAAAAACTATTTGAGTTTGGCTATCCACTAGCAGATAAACTTGTAGAAGACGGCAAAAAAGCCAACGAAAACAAGGTTTCTACGGGTAAAAAGCAAATTTTAATTGCTCCGTCTTGGCAAGAAGACAACCTTTTAGATAGCGTTATAGACGATTTAATAAAGGGGCTTTATAAAGACGAATATAAACTTATCGTGCGCCCACACCCAGAATATCTTAAAAGGTTTGGCGCAAAACTAGACGCGCTAGTTAAAAAATACGCCGAATACGATAAAGATAAACTTGTGTTTGAACTAGATTTTTCTTCTAACGAATCTATCTACACGTCTGATTTAATCATTACCGACTGGTCGGGTATAGCACCTGAATTTTGCTTTGCAACCAAGCGCCCTGCGGTGTTTGTTAACACTAAAATTAAAGCGCCTAACGAAAACTGGCAGAAGATAAACAAAGTGCCTGTGGAAATTTCGTTAAGAAAAATTCTTGGGATAGAAGTTGAAAAGCAAGACGTTAAGAACATAGATAAAATGGTTGCTGAGTTGTTTAATAAAGGTAAAGAATACGAAAAAGTTATAGAAGAAACGTTTAACGATTTTATCTTTAACCACGGCAATTCGGCACAAAAAGGTGCAAAATACATACTTTATTCTTTGCAAAAAAAACGTGGCGTAAAAGAGTGCAAAAAGGATGGTGAATAATATGAATATTTTAGCATTATTTAGCACTCTTTCAATCGAACTTAACACTCTTTACATAGACCCTGCGTCTACTTCAGTTTTACTTTCTTCGCTAACGGCAATAGGGGTGGCACTTGGCGCAACGCTAATGATTTCTTATAGAAAATTCAAGAAAAAATGCGTTAACGTTATCGACCTTGACGAAGAAGAAAAAACCGTTACCGAAGAAGAACTTGTTGTCTATAACGATGAAGATATTAACGCCGAAATCGCCGTTACTGACGCGAAAGACGTGGAAAGTTTAAGATTTTAACAAAAAAACAAAAATACCATTGACATTTTTTGAATATAATTATATAATAAATATATAAAATATTTAACATTTAAGGAGTGTAATTTTTATGGATAAACCACTTATTTACAGAATGCTATCAGAAAAATATTCTGGCATCACTTTCGAAAGCAAATACGAAGCAAACAAAATCGAAATCACCGCTTCTAACATCACCGCTAAAAAACATTTCGATGATAGTATTTATATTCGTATTATTAACTACGATTCAGGCACACTTCACGTGTTTATGACGTTTGACAGATTAGAAAAAACTCTTAACGCTCTAAACTACATCAACACGTTTAACGCTTGCAACGCTTTCTACAAAGGCTATATTTCTGAAAAGAAAGGCGGCGATTATTTTGAACTTCACTTCGCAGTATTTGGTCTTACCAACGAATCTGCAGTTGTAAATCAAATCGCTTTCTCTCTTGATGAATTATTAAGCGAAAACACTTTAAAACACTTAACCCCAATTACTCAACTTACACACGCTTAATCAACATAAAAAACCAAATGCCTTGGCTTATCGCCAAGGCATTTTTTTTGTTGTTTTAAGCCCTATTTTGTTATTTTAGGTTGCTAAATTAAATTGCCCAGTCGCCATCGGTGAATAATTGTACTCTCTCACCATTTTTCTTAACGCCAACAACGTTAAGGTCGTTAGTTCCTATCATAAAGTCAACGTGTTCGATAGAATCGTTAACGCCAAGTTTAGATAGTTCTTTTTTAGAAAGTTTATCTCCGTTTTTAACGGTGGTGGGGTAAGCCTTGCCAATCGCAACGTGTGAACTAGCGTTTTCATCAAACAAGGTGTTATAAAATAAGGTTTTAAGTTTAGCAATGGGCGAAGACTTTGGTATTAGCGCAATTTCGCCAAGCCTAAACGTGCCTTTATCGGTATTGATTAAATCTTTAAGAACGTTATATCCAACTTTTGCACCGTAGTCGGTGATTTTGCCGTTCTTTAATGTTATGTAAAAGTCTTCTATAAGGTTTCCGTTATAAGATAGTGGCATAGAAGATTTTATAACGCCCGTTGTTTTTAGTTTGTGTGGGGCAGTAAAAATTTCTTCGGTTGGCATATTTGCAATAAATTCTATTCCGTCTTTTGCCTTTTCTTTAGCCGAAGTCCAAACGTGGTTATCGGCTAGATATATTTTAACGTTAGTGCCGATAGAGTTTTTGAATATTAAATATTCAAAATCGTTTTCGTTTAAATAACGCGCCCTTTGGTCTAAATTTTTAACGTGTAAATCCCAAGCAAGAACGGGATTTTCTTCGTCTAGTCGCATACATTTTTGAATAGCCACCGATAAATCTTGTTCAGGGTTAGCACTATTTTTAAACACTTTTTTTGCCCAAGCAAGAGTTGGAACAGACACGACGCACCACCTAATTCCGTTTTCCATAACTACCGAAGTAAATTTTTTAAGCGCCTTGCTTTTTGCAATCGAATAGGCTGAAAGTTTTTCGCTATCTATGGTGCTAAAAACGTCTGGGTCGCTAGCATCGATAGCAACGTAGCAAAAGTTTTCTTTAACAAGGTATTCCTTTGAATCTACAATCCATTTAGGGATAACCGAAAGCGTGCTTTTATCGGCGTTTTTAAATCTAATTTTATCAAAATCGTCGTCTTGATAACTAACCCTAACGTCTTTTGCTTTAAGGCTAAACGCCACTTCGCTCATATAAAGCGCCACTTCGCGCTTTTCTACGGGGCAAATTATTTGCAAATTTTGCCCTTCTTGTAGGTTAACGCCTTTTGTTAAAGTTAAAAGGCAAAAATCTTTTAATACTTTATCGCTGAACATATTTCACCAATCCTTAACGATAATTTTAAACCCATTTTAATAACTAGTCAACACAATTTTAATTTAATTAAAAATAAAGTTATAAAATTATGTCGAAACGCCCTAAAACTAGCCTAAATAACTTAATTGCTATTGACTTAACGGCGTTTTTAGTGTAAAATAAATTAGGTATAGTATTTTTCAAAAAGCGTTTTATATGAAAGTTATTGATAGAGTTAAAGACATAAAAAGTTTAAGCGTTAAGGAACTTGAAACTTTATGTGCCGAAATAAGAGAAGAAATCATTAATGCGGTAAAAAATAACGGCGGGCATTTATCTGCTAACCTTGGGATAGTGGAACTTACCGTTGCACTTTGCTATACCTTTGATTTTCCGCTTGACAAACTTGTTTTCGACGTTGGACATCAATGCTACGCCTATAAAATTTTATCTGGTAGGCTAGAAAAGTTTAGCGCGATTAGAACCAAAGGCGGTATATCGGGATTTCCTGATAGAAACGAAAGTGAGTTCGATGCGTTCACTTCTGGGCACGCCGGCAACTCTATTGCAGTATCGCTAGGGTATTGCTTTGCAAGAAACAAACTTTCTAAGGATTATTTTGTTATAAACGTGGTGGGCGACGGGGCGTTTACTAACGGCCTTAACCTAGAAGCAATCACTTCTTCGGAAGTTAAGCCAAATAAGTATATAACTATTCTTAACGATAATGGAATGTCGATATCAAAGAATAAAAACGGGCTTTATAGGGTACTTTCTAAAACCACGGCAAAAAAAGCGTATATTAAAAACAAAAAGGCGTTTAAGAAAATCTTTGGAAATTCGTTTATCACGCGTGGGCTAATTAGGTTTAGAGATTTTATTAAGCGCAGTCTTAACAAGAAAAACTATCTAGAACAATTCGGGTTTAAATACGTTGGCGTTGAAGATGGAAACGACCTTAAAGGTTTATTAAAAACGCTTTCTATCATCAAAAACACTTCTAGCAATAAAGCAGTATTCTTGCACGTTAAAACCACTAAGGGTAAAGGCTACGAAAAAGCCGAAGAACGTTCTGATGCGTATCACGGCGTTGGGAAAGACCTTGCGCTTGGCGTTGGCAATTTTGGCGAAACGCTAGGCAAAACGCTTAATGAAATTATAGATAAAAACGATAAAGTTATAGCAATAACTGCTGGCATGAAAGATGGCACAGGGCTTTCCTTAGTAAAAGATGCTCACCCTAATAACTTTGTAGACGTTGGTATTGCAGAAGAATATGCAGTCACGCTTGCAGGGGGTATGGCAAGTGGAAACGTATTGCCGATAGTTTGCATTTATTCGACCTTTATGCAAAGGGCTTACGACCAAATCCTTTCGGACGTGTGTATGCAAAATCTACCCGTAGTATTTTGTATGGACCGCAGTGGGTTCGTTGGTGAAGATGGAAAAACACACCAAGGCATTTTCGACGTTAGTTTCTTATCTCAAATGCCAAATTTAACTATACTTGCTCCGTCTTGTGTTAACGAGTTAAAACCTGCTATCGAATACGCGCTTTCACTTTCTTCGCCCGTGGCGATTAGATATCCAAAGAGTGGCGTGCACAGTAGAGAATACGTTGGTGAATATAGCCCTAGCAAGTTTAACGAACTTAAAAAGGGCAACGGCGATACGATTATTTTAGCAGTTGGGCCAGCGTGCTGTGATTTAGCGATGGAATATGCTAAAACGGACAGTTTAGTGACTGTGGTTTCGTGTGGAATTATAAAACCACTAGATAAAAAGGCGCTAGACACTTATCGCGGAAAGAAAATTATAACCATAGAAGAAAACTCTGTTATCGGTGGGTTTGGAAGTCTAGTTTCGGCGTATTTTAGTGCAGATAAAACTACTAGCGTTTATTCTATGGGCGTTAAAGATGAGTTTATAACGCACGCTACTATTAGTGAGCAGTTTGAAAGTGCAGGCTTAACGCTAGAAAAACTTAAAGAGATTATTAGTTTATAAAAATATATGTAAATAAGTAGGAAAAGGGGACTTTTTGATGCGAAAAGTTTTAAAAACAACGGCGTTTATTTTAGCCGACATAGTTGCGCTATGCGTGGCGTTCTTGCTTGGCGAAGTGCTGTCGAAAAACGATTTGAGTGCTTTTATCCAAAACGAATGGTGGTTATTTTTAATTGCCGTTGGCGTTTCTATAAGCATTAACGCGCTATTTAAGTTATACGCTGAACTATTAAGGTATATTAGTTTTTTAGATATGCTAAAAGTAATTTTTGCAAGTGGTTTTACTTGTATCTACTTTATAGTGATTTCGGTAGTATCTAAAACGCTTTCTATTGAGTGGGGTATTATTGCTTGCTTTATCTACGTTTCTATGGTGTGCTTTATTAGGCTTGCTTATAGAATGGTTAGAACGGCAAGGCGCGCAATACTTAAACGCACTAATTTAAGAAAAGGAAAAAAGGTAATAATAGTTGGCGCTGGTAGTTGTGGCGCAATACTTCTTAATGATATTTATTCAAGCGAAAAAATCAACGTTAAACCAGTTTGCTTTTTAGATGATGACGAAGATAAAAAAGGCAGAATTTTCCACGGTGTTAAAATCGTTGGTGGAACTGACGACGTGGAGTGGGCTGTTAAAGCATACGGCGCAGAAGAAATTTTTGTTGCAATGCCTTCGGTTAAAGGTAAGGCGTTAAAGGCTATTTTAGAAAAATGTATTAAAACGGGCGTGCCTACTAAAATCATACCGGGGATATACCAAATTGCAGACGGAACGCTAACCGTTTCTAAACTAAAAAAAGTTGAAGTAAACGACTTATTAGGTAGAGAACCGATAAACGTTAACCTAGAAGAAATAATGGGCTACATAGAAGACAGAGTTATTTTGGTGACGGGTGGCGGTGGTTCTATCGGTAGCGAACTTTGTAGGCAAATCGCATCACACAAACCAAAGCAACTAATAATTGTTGATATCTACGAAAACAACGCTTATGAAATTCAGCAAGAACTCATAAGAAATTATGGCGATAAACTAAATCTATTAGTTTTAATAGCATCGGTTAGAGACAGTAAAAAAATAGATAATATTTTTGAAAAATATAAACCCGAAATTGTTTTCCACGCGGCAGCGCACAAGCACGTTCCGTTAATGGAAACTAGCCCTAATGAAGCAGTTAAAAACAATATTAGCGGTACGTTTAAGGTTGCCGATGCTGCTGGTAGAAACGGAGTTAAAAGGTTTATTTTAATTAGCACGGATAAAGCCGTTAACCCAACTAACATTATGGGCGCAACCAAGCGTGTTTGTGAAATGATTGTTCAAGCAATGAACAATAAATATAAAACGGATTTCGTGGCTGTAAGGTTTGGCAACGTTTTAGGCTCTAACGGGTCGGTTATTCCGCTATTTAAAAAGCAAATCGAAAACGGTGGCCCTGTGACCGTTACGCATAAAGATATGGTAAGGTATTTTATGACTATACCAGAGGCGGTTAGCCTTGTTATACAAGCAGGGGCATACGCCAAAGGCGGAGAGATTTTCGTGCTTGATATGGGCGAACCGGTTAGAATATACGACCTTGCTGAAAAAATGATTAAACTATCGGGCTTAAAACCGGGCGAAGATATAGAGATTAAAATAACGGGGTTAAGACCGGGCGAAAAACTCTACGAAGAAAGGCTTATGGAAGAAGAAGGGCTAATGAGAACGCCAAACAATCTTATTTCTATAGGAAAGCCAATTGAGTTTGACGAAAAAGGTTTGTTTAAGAAGATACAAGAACTTTATATAGAAGCGTATAACGAAACAGACAAAATGAAAAAACTTGTGCACGAATTAGTGCCAACTTACGTTATAGACGAGAGAAATTAGCAATATGAAAAAAAGGCAAAATGCGATAAAATGGTTAATAGAAAGGGCGGGAAAAGAGAAATTTAAACTATTTCTTTTAATACTTTCTAACGCCGTTTTTTCGGTGCTTTCTGTGGCGTTTGCCTTTGCCGTTAAACTTATAATAGACGGGGCTACGGTTGATAACTCTCACGATAAGATTATAAACGGCGTTATATTCATTGCCGTTATCGTATTGCTTCAATTTGTTTTTAGATTTATTATCCAAAGTTTAACCGAACGTATTAGGGGTAGGTTAGAAATTTCTTACCGCACTAAAATTTTTAACGGCGCAATCTCTAAAAACTATAAAGGCATAACCGATTATCACACAGGCGAAATTATGAATAGGCTTACTAGCGACGTAAACGTTGTGTGCGACGGCGTGACGACTATTATTCCAACCGTTGTTTCGGCGTTCGTTAGGCTTATATGTGCAATCGTTGCGCTTGTGTTCTTAGAGCCGATTTTTGCGCTAGCGTTCGTGCTTGCAGGCGTTATGGTTTACGTTATTATGGCGTTTACTAGAAAGAAATTAAAGCATTTCCATAAAACCGTGCAAGAAACTGATGGCAAAACACGTTCTTTCTTTCAAGAGTGCCTTGAAAACGTTTTAACGCTTAAAGTTTTTACGGCTAAAAAAGAAATCGCTAAAAAAGGGCAAGACCTACAAGAAAAGAACTTCCAAGAAAAAATGAAAAGGAAAAACTATTCGGTTTTAGGTCACGCTAGTTATAACCTTATTTTCAGCCTTGGATACGTGTTTGCACTAGTTTTCGGCGCGTTTAAAATCTTTAACGGCGCGGAAGGTTTTGGCTACGGCTCTTTATCTGCCGTATTGCAATTAGTAAATAACGTTCAAGTTCCGTTTATGGCGCTATCATCTGTTCTTCCAAAATATTTTTCGACTATCGCATCTGCCGAAAGGCTACTTGAAATTGAAAATATTAAAGACGAAAAACCTTCGATAGACGTTAGCGAACTTAAAACAAACTTTAAGTCAATCACAGTTAAAGACCTTGCTTTTTCTTACGACGATATTTTAGAAAGTGTGATAGACAATGCAAACTTTACTATAAAGCGTGGCGATTTTGCCGTTATAACGGGGCGTTCGGGTATCGGTAAAAGTACGCTGTTTAAGGTGTTCCTTGGCGTTTATAAGGCAAATGGCGAAGTGTTTTTTGAAACTGAAAACAACGAAAAAGTTTTTGTTGATGAAAGCACTAGAAAAATGTTTTCTTTCGTGCCACAAGGTAATATGCTCTTTTCGGGTACGATTTTAGACAACATTACCTTCTATAAAGACACCTATTCTAAAGAAGAAATTGAGTGGGCGTTAAAGGTTAGCGAAGCGAGTGAGTTTATAAAAGAACTGCCTATGGGACTTGATACCATTATAGGTGAAAACGGGCTAGGACTTTCGGAAGGGCAAGCACAAAGAATTGCGATTGCTAGGGCTATTATTACAAGGCCAGCCGTTCTACTATTAGACGAATCTACAAGCGCGTTAGACTCTATTACCGAAGAAAAGGTTATTAAGAACCTAAAAGAAATAAACACGACAATTATAATGGTTTCGCATAAGCCATACGCCGTAAAAGGCTGTGACACCGAAATCGTTGTTAAAGATAAAATTGTAAGCCAAAAATAAACTTTAATACCAAATTCAAAGACTTATTACTCACAGATTAAAAAGGGGGCTAAAATATGGTAGAAAATCAAACACCAGCAACCGAAATAAATTTCTTTAAAGACTTTATTACTAAAATGTGGCGCAATGCACTTTTGGTAATTATCGTTATGGTGCTTGCCGTAGTTGGTGGCGTGGGGTATTCACACGCGATAACTCCAACATACACGGCTAGAATAGATATTTCTTATACGGCAGAACTTGAATCTAATTCTAATCCTGTTGATAACATTTCGATTATGAAGGATATGATGCAATCTGTTGTAGATTTATCAATTACCGAAATCGTTTTAGAAGAAGCAAACTATTTATACGATAAGTTTGAACACTTGCCTTTGGGCACTACCGTAGATGAGTTTATTGAAAGCGTTAAATCGGGCAATAGTTCGTTTGTGGCAGACTTTAATAGAGATATTCCTAACATAGTAGAGAACAAGTATTTTTCGCCTGATTCGGTAAACGCCAAAGCACTAGGCGAAACTGATGCTATAACCGGCCCAAAATATATTTACGAAATATCGGTTAGCGAAATCGAGCCTACCGAAGCCGTTAAAAAAGCAAGAATTTTGGCGCTTGCAGGTAGTCGTGTTGCCAAAGAGTTTTTCGATGGGTACAAAACTAATCTAAACGAACTTATCAAAGATAGCAACGGCGTTAGAGTTTCTTCGGACGTTTCGCTTAAAAAGAACGTTTTAGTAGCGTTAGTTATCGGGTTTGTTTTATCAGTTGCGCTTGTATATTTAAAATATTTCTTAGATAATACCGCTAGTGATAAAGAAGAAATTGAAAGAATTACGGGCACTACCGTTATAGCCTTTATAGAAGACCAGGAGGAAAGATAAATGGAAAACAAAGATAACAATATTTCTACTTCCTTTTCGCTTTCTAAAATGTTTTATTTTAGATGGAAACTTATCTTAATAATCACTATTTTAGGCATAGCGCTTGGCTCGTTTTTGTCGGTTATGAGAAACACCGTGACGTATAAAGCAAGTAAGTCGGTTATGCTTGTCACTAAAATGGATTATAGCGATATAGACCTAGATAACGCCGTTACGGGTGATATTATAGACGACGTTGTAGAACATATCAAAACCCCCGGCTACGTTGAATACGTTAACGATACCATAGAAGATGGCCCAACGATTTCTAGGGGCGGAATTTCTATTTCTAGAAACAATGCTAATACCTTTATCTTTACGATTTCTTACACAGCATCTTCGCCAGAGATTGCTGAATCGGGGCTAGAAAAGATTATTGAGTTTTCTAATATAGACGTTTTTGACAAAGAAGAGGCAGGCAAGATTATCAAAGAAAATTATTTTGAATTTCATACTGCTGCCGATACCATTACAGTTAAGCCCGTTCAATACGAAGCAAGAATAAAAGCAAACAGCAACCTTGCAAAAAACATTATACTATCTATTATAGCAAGCGTTGTTGGTGCAATAGGTATTGCAATTTTAGTAGGGTTATTTGACAACGCGATAACCGATAAAGGCGAACTAGAAGAAATTACGGGCGTTAATTTACTCTCTTTAATAGAAGATACCGACGTTCCTGTTAAAACTAAAAAGAAAAAAAGAAATAAAAAATAAAACAAAAAAAACCGTTATAAAACGGTTTTTTTAAAGTGAATATTCTATTTAAAATTCATCTAGGGTTTTTATAACCTTATCGAAAAGATTATATCTATCGGGGTTGGTTATTGCCGAAAAAATCATTTCGCGCGCGTTAGGCATAAGCGTTTCCATATTTTTGATAAAGGTTTTAACTTCTTCGCGCTTGGTTTGTTTGTCGGCAGGGCATTTGCTTTTAACTACGGGCAAGTCCCTAGAAAACCCTAAAACGTCGCTTTCTTTTATCATTACCATAGGCCTAATAAGTGTTAAATCGGTTTTTGACAAATAACTTTTTGGCGCAAAGGTTGAAAGTCTGCCTTCATACGTTAGTGAAAGAATAAAAGTGTCTATAAGGTCATCTCTGTGGTGCCCGATAGCGACTTTATTACAGCCGTGCTTTTTAGCCACGTCGTAAAGCGCGCCTTTGCGCATTTTAGAACATAGCGAACAAGGATTACTTTCTTTTCTAGCATCAAACACGATTTCACCGATATCCGTTTTAAGAATTTCGTATTCAACGCCTAGGCTTTCACATAAATTTTTTATAGGTGTAAAGTCTGCGGGGTTGTTCTTAAAATTAAGGTCTATCGTGACTGCTAAAAGGTCAAACTTTTCGGGAGAGAAACGCCTATATTCAGCAAGCAGTTTAAGAAGTGTGACACTATCTTTGCCACCACTAACGCCAACTGCAATCTTATCTCCATCTTTAATCATTTTATAGGTGGATATGCCTTTTCGCATAACCGATAACATTTTTTGTAAACTCATAACTATATTATATATGTAAAACCAAAAAAATCAAAAGGAATTTATCCGTTTTATGAAACTTTTTATTTCAAACCTTATTGGAAACGAATATTTGGCAACGCTAATAATGTCTTTTTTTCCACTTATAGAACTAAAAGGCGCTATAATCTACGCGTGGGATAGCCTTGGTTTTATAATCGCGTTTTTGATTGCTTACTTTGGTTCTACGATAATTGCCTTTCCCGTTTTCTTTTTATTAAAGCCTATATTAAACCTTCTTAAAAAGATAAAATTCTTTAATAAATTCGCACTTAAAATCGAAGGCTACTTTGAAAGAAAAGCCCAAGAAACCCTAGAAAAACGCAACCAAAACGGGCTAAAAAAAGCCGACCACGGCACTTTTATAAAAAAACTTGGCGTGTTTATTTTCGTCGCAATTCCGCTCCCGATGACGGGTGTTTGGACGGGGACGGCGATAGCAGTATTTTTAGGCTTAAAGTTTAAAGATTTCGTTTTGCCTATAACGCTTGGAAACTTGATTGCAGGCTTATTGGTTTCGGGGCTATCTTATTTATGCACGGTGCTTAGTATCAATCTAGACACGGTGTTATGGATACTCTTTGCTTTAGCGGGTGTGCTTTTAATACTCACGATAGTTAAAATTTCGCTATCAAAACCCAAAAACGCTGATAAAAATGAACAAAACGCGGATATTAAATAGTAGGTATTATGAACGTTTTTAAGTATATATTCAAGAAAAAACCTAAACAAATCAAAATCGGTCTTGCACTAGGCTCTGGCGGGGCAAAGGGCTTTGCCGAACTTGGCGCAATTCGTGCATTTGAAGAAAACGGCATTAGTTTCGATATTATAGGTGGCACTAGCATCGGCTCTATAATAGGCGCGTTTTTAGCCGATGGCTATACTTCTACCGATATCGTAGAACTATTAAAAAAGGTTGACGTTGGCGAAATTAAAAACCTTTTTATGATGAATATGGATACTTCGGGGCTATTTAAGACTATTGATAATAGTATAGGCTCTCTTAACATAGAAGAACTAAAAAAACCTTTTTGTGCCATTGCAACGTGCGTAGAAACGGGCGAAGAAAAGGTTTTTACAACGGGTTCGGTTGCAATGGCGCTTTGCGCGTCTTCTAGTTATCCACCATTTTTTAAGGCGGTGTTTATTGATGGCAAACGCTATATAGACGGGGCTTTTGTTAATTCTATCCCAGCCGACTGGGTGAAAAGCAAAGGCGCTGACTACGTTATAGGTATAGACCTATCTACTCACGAGAAAAAATCTGGGCTACTTGATAAAATTTTTCCAACCTATCAGTCGGGCGTTATAGAGCCTTGGAAAAAAGGCTACGAAAATAGCGATATTATGTTGCACCCCGACCTTTCGGCTTATAAGCCTATATCTTTTTCAGAAGGCGAAAAAATGTACGATATAGGTTATAACTTGGCGATATCGTATATGCCTAAAATTCTTGCCGATTTAGACGCGTTAAGGCGTGGCAAGAAACCTGTAAAAAACAAAAAGTAATTTTATTCACAAAAGATATTTGGTACACTAATGAAACCTTTTTTAAGGCTACTTTGCCTAATTTTGAGCGTTTTTACTGCTCTAACGCTAATTTCGTGCGGAAAAGAAGTTCAAATTGTAGAAACCGATTTTGCACACGAAACCAAAGTTATAACGTTAGACGTAGAAAACGGCAACGCTACGCTGATTACAACGCCCGGTGCGAACATTTTAATCGATTGTGGCGCAAGTGGTAAAGTTGGCGAGAACACAATAGAAAAAATTAAAGCATACGGCGTTAAAGAAATAGATTATTTTATTCTTTCGCATATAGACGATAACCATATCGGCGCGACTGAACTTATTTTTGAAAATTTTAGCGTTAAAAAGGTGTTCGTGCCAAACCTTAATGGTGAAGATGTTAGTAGGTTTAATGGATACGCTGATATCTACAATCTAATAAAAAGTAAGGTTAATGATAGCGATATTTATTTTAACCAAGTGTTTACGAATATAGAACTTAAAGACGGCTTGCTTTTAATGCTTTCGCCGTCTAGCCCACAGGCTTTGGGTGGTAGTTATGATAAATTGCTAGCAAGCGATATTCTAACCGAAAGTCTGCACGACGATGTTTCGCCTATAATATACTTTTCGTATAAAGGCGTTAGGTTCGTGTTTTCTAGTGATGCTGGGATTAATGAAGAAAAGTTAGTGCTAGACAATAACAGCGCAAATTTGTACAATGCGTATTTCAATAAACAAGGCTTTATAAATTTAAGCGAAGTTGATTTTTATAGTTTATCAAGCCACGGCGATGATACGGGCAATAGCCCCGAATTTATAGACGTGTTAAAGCCTAAAAACGCGCTCGTTTCCGTTTCTACTGAAAATAAAAATTGCCCGAAAACAAGCGTTTTAGATAGTTTATATACGGCACGCCTAAACACCAAAATTTTTAGCACTATGCTAGTTGGGGATATATGCGCATACGTTAACGCTAACGGAGAATATATCGTAAAAACACAAAAAGACACTTATAAAGAAAAAAGATAGCAAAATTTTTGCTATCTTTTTTGGCGTTAGAGATTAAATTAAACAGAACGCAATACCACAAGCCCAGCGTTGTTTATAGTAAGCGCGTCGGCGGTAGCATTTAGTAAAGAAAGCGTGCCGGCAGAAGTTGTGGTGATAAGCGCAGTTTTAGAAAGTGAAACGTCTGCATCAGTTCCGCCACTTTCCGTTAAAGTTTCGCCTTCAATGCTAACACCATCTAGTTGTAAAGATATAGATACGGGTTCGCTTGCGCTAGAACCGTTTACCGAATAACTAACTAAATAAGTGCCCGCAGACGGCAAGTTTACAGCGTTATCCGCAACGCTTAAAGAAGTTGCTGGCGTAGAAGTGCTTAAAGTGAGTGGAATAGTCGCGCCCGTAGCAACGGTGTCGCCTAAATTAACGGCATAAATGATGTCAGCCGTGCCACTAGGACCAGTAGCACCGGTAGCACCGACAGGGCCTTGTGGGCCGACAGGACCAACCGGACCTTGCGGACCAACAGCACCAACCGGACCTTGCGGACCAGTAGCACCCGTAGCACCGACGGGCCCTTGTGGACCAACAGGACCAACCGGACCTTGCGGACCAACAGGACCAACCGGACCTTGTGGACCTTGTGGACCAACAGGACCAATCGGGCCTTGTGGGCCTTGTGGGCCGATAGGACCTCTTGCACCAACGGTTGCAACTACGTTAATTCTTGGGCGTGGGTGATTGCAATTAGCATTATTAAAAAAACAGCACATTAAAATATTTCCTCCTTGGTATGCTAATATATAATATGCCTTAAACTAAAATAATGTTATATATGTGTTAAAAGGATTTTTGGTTGACAAAAATTTTTTAATATGTTATACTAAATTTACGAAAAGTAAGAAATTTATTACTAAATAGGAGATGTATATGCAAGTAGATAATGGGAAATATTTATTCGGTATATGTAAAGTTAACGATAAAGGTCAAATAGTAATTCCAAAAGACGCAAGAGAAGTTTTTAAGATTAAACCGGGAGATTCTTTAATACTTTTTGGCGATGAAGAAAAAGGGCTTGCGCTCGTTAAGACGGACGTGATACAAGAGGTGACTGAAGGGGTTTTTAGTAATGGAAAATAACTATATTATCGAAATTAAAAACCTTAAAAAATATTATAAGGACGTTAAGGCGGTAGATGATATTTCGTTTGGCGTAGAAAAGGGCGAAATGTTCGCATTTTTAGGCGTGAACGGGGCGGGAAAATCTACTACTATTTCGGTTATTTCGGGTGATGCGAAAAAAGATAACGGCAAGGTTTTTGTTTCAGGCTACGACATAGATACTGATTTAGATAAAATTAAAAAAGGGCTTGGAATAGTTTTTCAAAACAGCGTTTTAGATAGGCAATTAACCGTTTATGATAACTTGAAAAACAGAGCGTCGCTTTACGGGATTTACGGCGAAGAATTTGATAAAAAACTACAAAATCTTACCGAAATTTTCGGGCTAAAAGATATACTAAATAGACCGCTTTCTAAACTTTCGGGCGGGCAAAAGCGCAGAGTGGATATCGCAAGGGCGATAATTCATAACCCTAAAATTTTGTTTTTAGACGAGCCGACCACGGGGCTAGACCCAATGACTAGAAAAAGGGTTTGGGATATAGTAGAAAATTTAAGAAAAGAAACGGGCATTACCGTGTTTTTAACCACGCACTATATGGAAGAAGCCGAAAATGCCGACCACGTTGTTATTATAGACCAAGGCAAAATTATTGCTAGTGGCACGCCACTAGAACTTAAAAATAAATACACCAAAGATTGTATCGTGTGCTACGGCGTTAGCGAAGAACAAATTAAAACTCTTGGCGAAGAATACAAGGTAGAACAAAACGCCATAAAGATTTTTTTAGATGATATATTAAAGGCAAGAGAACTTATACTCACTCATCCCGAAATTTTTGTGGACTATGAAGTGATAAAGGGCAAAATGGACGACGTGTTTTTATCGGCAACGGGTAAGCGATTAGAAGGAGAAAACAATGCAAAGTCTTAAAAGTATGATTAAAAGAAACATTAAACTTTTCTTTTTAGATAAAGGTTTATTCTTTACAGCATTAATAACTCCGCTAATTCTTTTGGTGCTATACGCCACCTTTTTATCTAACGTTTATAAAGACGCCTTTTTTCTTGTAGTCGAACCAACGGGAATAAGTGTTTCTAACAAAATAGTAAATGGCTTTGCGGGTGGACAACTATTGTCTTCTTTACTTGCAGTTGCGCCTATAACCGTGCCGTTTTGCGCTAATATGCTAATGGTTTCGGATAAAATTTCGGGCGCTAGGCGTGACTTTATGCTAACGCCACTAAACAAGAATACGCTAGCGTTTTCTTACTATGCGTCAACGCTTATAGCATCGCTCATAATTTGCGCATTTGCGCTAGTAATTTGCCTTGTTTATATTGCGATTGTGGGCTGGTTTTTTAGCCTTTTAGACGTGTTGTTATTGCTATTAGACGTAATAGTATTAGTATTTTTCGGCACGGCTTTATCTTCGGTTGTTAACGTGTTTTTAACGTCGCAAGGTCAAATTTCGGCAGTTGGTTCTATCGTAAGTTCGGGTTATGGGTTTATTAGTGGCGCGTATATGCCGATTTCTTCGTTTTCGAACTGGCTTAAAAACGCGGTTGCATTTTTCCCTAGCACGTATGGAACTTCTATAATAAGAACACACGCGTTAAACGGCGTTTTAGGTGAAATGAAGGCTGTTGGCGTGAACGAAACGGTAGTTGAGGCAGTTGCCGACTCGGTAGATTGCTCTGTGTTCTTTTTTAATTCTAGGGTTTCAACGGGCGTATCCTACGCCATAGTATTAGGCTCTATATTGGTATTAGTTGGGCTATTTATATTCTTACACGTTAGAAGAAACAAAAAAGAGCGCGCCTAACTAATTAGCGTGTGCGCGTATATAAATTAAAAATTTTCAACAAAATATTAAGTAAAGTAGGTGCGATATGTTGGATAAGTTTACACTTTCTTTGCTTAATATAATTTGTGAAAGTTCCACGCCGTTTTCGTATAAAGTTTTTTCGATAGATTATCTAACCGAACAGGCTAGAAAAGACCTATCGTGCGATAACGATATGGTTTTAGAAGGGCTTAACTACCTTTTTGAACGCGACTATATTAACGTAAAGTATCAAGATGACAAAGAAGCGTGCATTTGTTCTACTCAAAAAGGAAGGTTAGTTTTTGAGAACGTAAAAGAGCAAGACGCTGAAAAAAAAGAAAAAGATAAAACGCTATTTAAGTTTGCATTTATAGGTGCGCTCTTAGGTGGCGTTATTTCGGCTATATTAGGCGCAATAATAACGCTTGTGGTAAGTTAATGCTAAACACTAACGAAAGCAAGGTAATGCGCGTTCTTTATTTTGAAGGACAAAAGAAAAATCCTTTTTTAATATCGCCCGAAGACTTGCTTAATTTATCAGGAATAAAAAATTTTTCATTGCACGACCTAGAAAATGTACTAACTAATCTTGCTATTGACGGATATTTTGATATAATATATTCAGAGCGTCAATCAAAAAAGGTGTATTGCTTTACTCTGCTTAAAAAAGGCAAAGCCTTTATGCGCGAAAGAAAACAGGCTAAGCGCAACGTTTTAATGCGAATTGTTCTTTCTGCTGGGCTTGCCGTAATGAGTTTTTTGATAGGATTACTTTTAAAGGCTATTTTTTGATATGGAAAAAAGAAATTTCGAACTTGTATCTAAATATAAACCTACGGGCGACCAACCCGAAGCCATTAGGCTTCTTACCGAAGGGGTAGAAAACGGTTATCGCACGCAGGTTCTTTTGGGCGTGACAGGTTCGGGTAAAACGTTTACAATGGCAAACGTTATCGCTAATCTTAATCGCCCAGCACTTGTTATTGCGCACAACAAAACTCTTGCTGCGCAACTTTGCAATGAGTTTAGAGAATTTTTTCCTAATAATAGAGTAGAGTTTTTCGTTTCTTACTACGATTATTATCAACCAGAAGCGTATATTCCTAGTAGTGATACATATATAGAAAAAGATTTGCAGATAAACGACGAAATTGATAAACTTCGCCACTCTGCAACCTGTTCTCTAAGCGAACGTAGCGATACTATCGTCGTTGCGTCGGTTTCGTGTATTTACGGGCTTGGTGCACCCGAAGAATATTATAGGCTAGCACTTTCTATTCGCCCGAACGAAGAAGTTTCTATTAACGAACTTATTAGAAAACTAGTATCTATTCAATACGCTAGAAAGGATATAGACTTTTCGCGTTCTTCGTTTAGAGTTAGGGGGGATACGCTAGATATTTTCCCATCGGGCAACTCCGAAATTTATATTCGTGTTGAATTTTTTGGCGATTATATAGAGCGCGTTTGTGAGTGTGAGTTCGTTTCGGGCAGAGTGGTTAGCGAACTAAAACACGCCGTTATTTTCCCCGCAAGCCACTATGCCGTAGAGTTTGAAAAACTTAACAACGCCATTGCCATTATAGAACGCGACAAAGACGAAGAAGTTGCATTTTTTAGAGAAGACGGCAAACTTATCGAAGCGCAAAGACTAATGGAGCGCACCAATTACGACGTGGAAATGATGCGCGAAATAGGGTTTTGTAAGGGCATAGAAAATTATAGTAGATATTTCGATGGCAGAAGTGTGGGAGAGCCACCTTTTACGCTACTTGATTATTTCCCAAAAGATTTTATACTCTTTATTGATGAATCGCATATGACCATTCCGCAAATCGGTGCAATGAGCAACGGCGACAAGGCAAGAAAGAAAAACCTTGTAGAATATGGTTTTAGGCTAAAATCGGCGTTCGATAATAGGCCTTTAACATTTAAAGAGTTTGATGAAAGAGTGGGGCAAATGATTTGTGTTTCGGCAACGCCAGCCGAATACGAACTATCAAAAGCAGGGCAAGTAGTAGAGCAACTAATTCGCCCAACGGGGCTTTTAGACCCAGAAATAGAAGTTCGTAGCACTAAAAACCAAATCGATGACCTTTTAGTAGAAATTAACAAAGTTATAAAAGTTGGTGGCAGAGTTTTAATAACCACGCTCACCAAAAAAATGGCTGAAAGCCTAACCGAATACCTTAAAGAAAACGGCGTTAAAGTTAGATATATGCATAGCGATATAGACACGTTAGAGCGTATAGAAATCGTTTCGGGGCTAAGAAGTGGCGAATTCGACGTGTTATGCGGTATAAACCTGCTTAGAGAAGGGCTAGACCTACCCGAAGTTAGACTAGTTGCTATTTTAGATGCTGATAAAGAAGGCTTTTTGCGTAGCGAAACGTCGCTAATACAAACGATAGGTAGGGCGGCGCGTAATGCTGACGGCAAGGTTATAATGTATGCAGATACGATAACGGGCAGTATGAAACGCGCAATAGCCGAAACTGAAAGAAGAAGAAAAATTCAAGCGGACTATAATAAAAATCACGGCATTGTGCCAAAAACTATTATAAAAGATATTAAAAACACGCTAGAAATCACTAAAAAAGTGGATAGCACTAAAAATATTAAAAAAGAAGATATCCCTAAGGAACTAGAAAAACTTAAGGCGCTTATGAAAGTAGCGTCTGACAACCTAGACTTTGAAAAGTGCATAGAGTTAAGGGATACAATCACTAAACTTAAACTAAAACTAAGGAAATAGTATGAACGATAATTTAATTATAAAAGGTGCAAGGGCCAACAACTTAAAAAACGTTAACGTCACTATTCCGCGAAACAAACTTGTTGTGTTTACGGGGCTTTCGGGTAGTGGCAAATCTACTCTTGCGTTCGAAACGATATACGCCGAAGGGCAAAGAAGATACGTTGAAAGTTTATCTTCTTATGCTAGGCTGTTTTTAGGACAAATGAAAAAGCCGGACGTTGACTATATAGAAGGCTTGTCGCCGGCAATTTCAATCGACCAAAAAACCACTTCGCACAATCCACGTTCTACCGTGGGAACGGTGACCGAAATTTACGACTATATGCGCTTACTTTTTGCACGCGCAGGTACTCCGCATTGTCCAAATTGCAATAAAGAGATAGCACGCCAAACGGTTGACCAAATTTGTGATAAAATTATGGCGTTCCCAAATAGCACTAAAATTTACGTTAATGCGCCCGTGGTTCGTGGCAAAAAAGGTGAATACAGAAAGGACATAGAAGGCTTTAAAAAGAGTGGCTTTTTAAGAGTGGAAATAGACGGCATTATTTATAGCCTAGATGAAGAAATCCCTAGCCTAGAAAAGAATATCAAGCATACCATTAGCGTTGTCGTGGACAGGCTAGTTGTTAAAGAAGGCATACAAAAAAGGCTTACCGATTCCTTAGAAACGGCTATACGCCTTGCCGAAGGGCTTGTTGAAATAGAAGTTTTAGGCGGAGAAAAAACGCTATTTTCTACCAAATATTCTTGCCCTGATTGTGGTTATTCAATCGAAGAAATCGAGCCAAGACTGTTTTCGTTTAACAATCCG
This sequence comes from Christensenellaceae bacterium, assembly GCA_045614165.1. Lineage (GTDB taxonomy): Bacteria > Bacillota > Clostridia > Christensenellales > Borkfalkiaceae > UBA1259. The sequence continues at coordinate 25,332 of JAZLCK010000003.1, forward strand.
TTCGGGGCGTGCCCTGATTGTCACGGGCTTGGAATAAAGCAAGAAATAGATGAGAACTTAATAGTAAAAGATAGAAATAAAACCTTGCGCGAAGGTGCTATGACGGTTACGGGGTGGAACTTAGAGTCGGGCAAGATTGCCGAAATGTCTTTTGAAAGCCTTGCAAAGCACTACGGGTTTTCTTTGGACGTGCCTGTTAAAGACCTTCCAAAAGAAGTTTATAACCTAATTTTATACGGAAGTGGCAATGAAAAAATCCGTATGGAATACAACACTAAAACTTTCACCACGTCTTACGATGCTAGGTGGGAAGGCATTATTCCTAATATGCAAAGGCGATATAGGGAAACTACTAGCGACTGGACCAAAACTCAAATCGAAGCGTATATGACCGTGCGCCCTTGTGAAACTTGTGGCGGAAAACGCCTTAAAAAAGAAGCACTAGCCGTGCTTATCGGTGGCAAAAATATATTCGATTTAACCGATATGCCTATCAACGAGTTAAGCGATTTTATATCAAATCTAACTCTAACTAAAACCAAAGAACTTATCGCACGACCTATTCTTAAAGAGATAAATGCAAGGCTAAACTTCCTTAAAGACGTGGGGCTATCTTACCTAACGCTTTCACGTAGCGCATCAACGCTTTCAGGTGGCGAAGCGCAAAGAATTAGGCTAGCAACACAAATAGGTAGTGGACTTACTGGCGTTTTATATATTTTAGACGAACCAAGTATAGGGCTACACCAAAAAGACAACGAAAAACTCTTAAAAACGCTAGAAAGGCTTAGAGATTTAGGCAACACGCTAATCGTTGTAGAACACGACGAAGACACTATGCGCAGTGCCGATTATATCGTAGATATCGGGCCAAAAGCGGGCGTTTTTGGTGGCGAAATCGTGGCGACGGGCAAGGTAGAAGATATTATAAACGAACCACGTTCTATAACGGGCGATTATCTTGCGGGCAGAAGAAAAATCGAAGTTCCAAAGGATAGAAGAAAACCCGACGGGCGTTTTATTTCGGTTAAAGGCGCAAAGCAAAATAACCTTAAAAACGTGAGCGTAGATTTCCCGATTGGGCTACTTACCGTAGTCACGGGTGTTTCGGGTTCGGGTAAGAGTTCGCTTATAAACGAAGTGCTTTATCCACACTTAGCATCTAGGCTCAATAGGGTTAAAATAGCGGACGGAAAGGTTGATGAAATAACGGGGCTAGAACACGTTGATAAAATAATTCAAATCGACCAATCGCCTATCGGCAAAACTCCAAGGTCAAACCCAGCGACTTATACGGGTGTGTTCAGCGCGATTAGAGAACTTTTTGCTAGCACCCTAGACGCGAAAGAACGTGGCTACAAAGCGGGTAGATTTTCGTTTAACGTTAGTGGCGGTAGATGCGAAAACTGCGAAGGCGACGGCGTTATAAAAATAGAAATGCACTTTTTACCAGACACTTACGTTCCTTGTGAAGTATGTAAGGGTAAAAGATATAATCGTGAAACGCTAGAAGTTAAATATAAAGGCAAAAACATAAGCGAAGTTTTGGATATGACGGTAGATGAAGCGTGCGAATTCTTTTCATCAGTTCCAAGTATATTTAACAAAATTAAAACGCTTAAAGACGTGGGGCTTGGGTATATCAAACTTGGTCAGTCTTCAACAACGCTATCGGGTGGCGAGGCGCAAAGGGTTAAACTTGCAACCGAATTATCAAAGCGTTCTACGGGCAAAACAGTTTATATTTTAGATGAACCAACCACGGGCTTACACCCATACGATATAGAAAAACTATGCGACGTTTTAAAAAGACTGCAAGATGCCGGCAACACTATTATCGTTATAGAACACAACCTAGACGTAATTAAACTTGCCGACTATATTATAGACCTAGGTCCAAATGGCGGTAGCGGTGGCGGGTGTATTGTGGCAAAAGGTTCTCCCGAAGAAGTTGCCAAAGTAGATGGCAGTTTTACAGCCGAATTTTTAAGAAAAGTGTTAAATTAAGCGAAAAATCACCGAAAAAATCGGTGATTTTTTTGTTTTTATACCATTTTTGGCGCAATATATTACTTATATTATAATTATATAAAATATTTTTAAATAAAAAAAGGGAATTTGATTTTTTGGTAGTATTACTATATGTGAGTTTATTTTTGAGTGGGGAAAAATATGAAAGAAAACACTTATAAAATAGAGAAAAAGTTTTTATCGCCATACGCCGTTCGTTCTTACGAAACGGTGGGAAGATTAAGAGAAGAAGAGCCTTGTCCTATGAGAACGGACTTTCAACGCGATAGAGATAGAATTATTCACTCTAAATCTTTTAGAAGATTAAAAAACAAAACTCAGGTGTTCTTTTCACCGGAAGGTGACCATTATAGAACGCGCCTTACTCACACTCTTAACGTTTCGCAAGTGGCTAGAAGTATTGCTAGGGCGCTATCTCTTAACGAAGACTTAACCGAAGCAATCGCGCTTGGCCACGATTTAGGGCATACGCCTTTCGGGCACGCGGGGGAACGCATACTTAACAAGTTAAACCCAAACGGGTTCTTACATAACGTTCAATCGGGTAGAGTGGTTGACATTTTAGAAAACGAAGGAAGGGGGCTTAACCTAACGCGCGAAGTTGTTGATGGCATTATTAACCATAAAAGCGACACGCAGGCGAAAACGCTAGAAGGCAAAGCCGTTAGTATAGCAGACCGAATTGCTTACATAAATCACGATATAGACGATGCTGTTAGCGGTGGATTTATTAAAATGCAAGACTTGCCAAAATCCACCATAGAACTTTTGGGCGAAAGGTCTTCTACGCGAATTAACACTATGATAAAAGCCATAGTTGATGAAAGCCTAAAAAAAGACAAGGTGGAAATGCAAGCAGAAATTTGGAAAGCGACCAACGAATTACGCGATTTTCTTTTTGAAAGGGTATATAAAAACCAAACCTTTTTAGAAGAAGAATTGCGTGCGGACAAGATGATAACGGCGCTTTACGAACATTATAAACAAAACCCAAAATCTTTGCCCGAATTTTATTTTAACGAAATAGAAAAGTTTGGGTTAGACACGGCGATATGCGACTATATTTCGTCGATGTCAGACGGGTATGCGATAAGCACATTTAAGGGGTTGTTTATCCCGAAAACTTGGAAACTATAAAGGATATTTAATGAGAGGATTTGACGCGAAGTTCATAGAAGAACTTAAAAACAGAAACGATATAGTAGATATTATCGGTAGATACGTTCGCCTAGAACAAAGGGGAACTAATTTTTGGGGTAGGTGCCCGTTCCATCACGAAAAAACGGCATCTTTTTCAGTAAACCCTATAAATCAGTTTTTCTATTGTTTCGGCTGTCATAAAAGTGGCGACGTTATCAGTTTTGTTATGGCTATCGAATCTTTGGATTTTACCGATGCAGTTAAGTTTTTGGCTGATAGGGTTGGGTTAAAACTTCCCGAAAACACCGTTGACGACAAAGAACTTAGAGAGCAAAAACAAAAGAAAGAACGCGTTTTAAGTTTGCTTAAAGACACGGCAACCTTTTACGTTAAAAACCTTTTAAGCCCTAAGGCAGACGGGCATATTGAGTATATCCGTAGCCGTAAAATATCTTTTGATACCGTCACGAAATTCGGTATGGGTGCATCGCTTGATTTTAACGGACTTGTAGAGCACCTTAAAGCAAAAGGATACACGAAAGAAGAAATGACTCTATCGGGTGCAGTTGGCGAAAAAAACGGCAGGTGTTATGACTTTTTGGGTGGCAGACTAATTATCCCTGTGATAGATAGTTTTAACAACGTTGTGGCGTTTTGTGGTAGGCGTATTGATGGCGGTAAAGAGCAAAAATACGTTAACTCACACGAAACAACCGTGTTCTCAAAAGGCAAAACTTTATTTAATATAAACAACCTTAAAAAACTTAAAAACGAAAAAGGGCTTGATAGCATAATTATCGTTGAAGGGCATTTAGACGTTGTTTCACTAGTGCAAGCGGGCGTTAAAAACGTTGTTGCAAGTATGGGGACGGCGTTAACTAAGGACCAAGCACGAATTCTAAAACGCTATGCCGAAAAAATCTACATAAGTTACGACGGGGATTTTGCGGGGCAAAAGGCTGCTATTCGTGGGCTAGAAATTCTTAAAGAAGAAGGGTTAGACGTAAAAGTTGTTGCACTTCCATACGGAAAAGACCCAGACGACGTTATAAAAGAAATGGGCGCAGAAGGGTATAATAACTTGCTGTTATCGGCAAAGCCACTTATCGACTTTAAGATAGATATTCTTAAAAAGACTTTCGATATTTCTACGGTAGACGGCAAGCGCAAGTTTATAGTAGAAGCGATTAGAGTTGTAAAAGAAAGTGATTCGCCAAGCGAACAAGAAGACTTGCTTAAAACCATTAGAGATTTAACGGGCACAACTTACGAAAGTCTAAAACGCGAACTTGATTCTGTTGAAGACGGCAAAAAGGGTACCGAATCGGTAAACGCGTTTTCTTATTCTGAAAAGATAGGCGACAAAACGGTCACGGCATCTAGGTTTGTGCTTTATTCGTATCTATTTAACAAGGCTTTTACGCGTGAAATCAATATCGATTCGATAGAATTTGACGGGGCAATTCATAAAGAGATAGCAAACTATATTTCAATGCGCAAAAAGGAAAATATGTCGGTAAGATTTTCGGACCTTTACGACGTGTTTACTGAATACGAACAAGAACTTTCGCTTATTGCGGGTATGGAAACTGACGAGAACAAAAAATACGACGAAGCGATGTATTTTTTAGATTCGGTTAGAGTTCTTAAAATAAGCGCGATAGACAAAAAAATTAACGAACTAAATAAAGAGTTTAAGGAAAGTCAAGATACTAATTTAAGGCGTGAAATTGCCGTTAAATTAAACGCTTTATTAAAAGAGAAAAACCAAACGTATTAATATAAGGAGTTTTAATAATGAGTGAAGTGGTAAAAAACAATGGAGAAAACAACGAAAACGTTATAGTTGGTCTTACTGAAAAGGTAGATTTAATTGCAAAGCGCATCGTTGAAGATTTTAAGGTTAAAGGCAGTATTGTTTCTAACGAACTTTTAGACAGGTTCGATAAGGTAGAAGTTAGTGCTGACGAACTTGAAATCGTGTATAAATTGTTAGATAAAAATGGTATTCAAGTAATAGAGAGCGAAAGAGAAAAAGACATTTACGATTTCTTGCCGGCAGATATTACGATGGACGACCCTGTTAAAATGTATCTAAAAGATATCGGTAGAGTTCCGCTTTTAGAGCGTGATGAAGAAACCGAACTTGCAAAACGTATGATGGAAGGCGATGAAGAAGCAAAAAGATTACTTTCAGAGGCTAACCTTCGTTTAGTAGTTTCTATCGCTAAAAGATATATGGGCAGGGGTATGCACTTTTTAGACCTTATCCAAGAAGGCAACCTAGGGCTTATGAAAGCCGTTGAAAAGTTCGACTATCAAAAAGGGTTTAAGTTCTCAACCTACGCTACTTGGTGGATTCGCCAAGCAATGACTAGGGCAATCGCAGACCAAGCAAGAACGATTAGAATACCCGTGCATATGGTAGAAACCATAAACAAACTCGTTAGAGTTTCTAGAAGATTATTACAAGAACTAGGCAGAGAGCCAACCCCAGAAGAAATAGCAGTAGAAATGGGTATTACCGAAGAAAAAGTGCGTGAAATTCAAAAAATTGCACAAGACCCCGTTTCTCTTGAAACTCCTATCGGCGAAGAAGAAGATAGCCACTTATCAGACTTTATCGAAGACGAAGCAAGCACTGCTCCAACCGATGCTGTCACTTCTACTATTCTAAAAGAACAATTACTAGGCGTTTTAGACACTTTAACTCCAAGAGAAGAAAAAGTTTTAAGACTTCGTTATGGTTTAGACGATGGCAGACCAAGAACGCTTGAAGAAGTTGGTAAAGAATTTAACGTCACCAGAGAAAGAATTAGACAAATCGAAGCAAAAGCGCTCCGTAAATTGCGCCACCCAAGCCGTTCTAAAAGGCTTAAAGATTTTCTTGGATAATGACTGAAAGATTAAGTATAATTTTAGGGCATATCCCTAAATGTGAAAGTTTTGCCGATATCGGTTGCGACCACGGATATATTACAAAGGCAATGTTAGATAATAAAAAATGCGACTTTGCTATCGCGTCTGATATTTCGGACAAATGCCTAGATAAAGCGCGTGCTCTACTTATAGAAGAAATTGGTAGTGGCAAGGCTGTTTGCATAAAATCTAACGGGTTTACTAATCTTCCACCATCTAGCGTTGCTTTAATTTCGGGTATGGGTGGAGAAGAAATCGTGGGGATAATTTTAGGTGCGAAAGTTCTTCCTAAAACACTTGTGTTGCAACCTATGAAAAACGCCGAAAAAGTTAGAAAAACTCTAATAGATTTAGGCTGTCAAATAGTGGTTGATTACACCTTTAAATCGGACGGGAAGTTTTACGACCTTATTTTAGCCGAAAGTTCTAAAAAAAAGGCAAAACTCACTAAAAAAGAGATTAAATACGGAAAAGATAATTTAGCGTTTAAGCCTGTGGCTTTTATAGAAAAATTAAATGCTAGAATTAGTGTTTTAAATGGTTGCCTTGGCGCTGGCGCTATAAATAATAAGGCCCGTAGAAAAATGAAAAAAGAATTAAAGGAACTAATTAAGTATGCTAAACATTAACGCGTTTTTTAGCCTTTTAGATAAGTACGCGCCAATAAAGTATAGCCAAAAATATATCGAACTAGGCGATTACGACAATAGCGGTATAATCGTTAAAAGTACGGGTAGCGTAAAAAAGGGTTTGTTTTCGCTAGACCTTTCTTCTAGCGTTATAAAAAAGGCGAAAGCACTTAAAGTAGATACCATCGTCACACATCACCCAGCGATATATAACCCCGTTAAAAGTTTAGATTTTGCGGGCGAAAATAGTGAACT
>JAZLCK010000004.1:0-72348 GCA_045614165.1 Christensenellaceae bacterium
CGCCGTATTCTTTTGCAAAATTTTTAGCGTACGTTATTTGGCTATCAAGCAACATATCTTTTTCTACGCCGATTAGCCTAGAAAACTCTTGCACGTGCGGGGTTAAAACCACTTCGCACTTTTTATTTTTTAAAACTTCTACACCGAATTTGCTTAAAGAGTTAAGCCCGTCGGCATCTATTAATAGTCTTCCGTTATAATTTTCCAATAGGAATTTAACGCATTTATAAGTTTCCTTTGTTGCGCCCATACCCATACCGATAGCAAGCGCATCTTTTTTAAGAAGTTCGGCGTAGTCTTGCTCTAAAAAAACTACTCCATCCCCATTAGAAGATAGTTCTAACATTGTGTTTTCTAGAACTCTGCCGGCAACAACGTTATAAATGCTGTTTGGAACTGCTAGCGTGCAATACCCCGCCCCTGCTTTTAGAGCACTTAGCGCGCTATATGAGAGCATTACGCTACCGGGAAAAGATTTGCTACCACCGATTATTGCGCTCTTTCCGTAAGAACCTTTGTTAGTGTTCTTTATTCGTTTAGGAAAGCACGTTTTGGCATCTTTATTGTCTAAAATGTATCTAAAACTTTCTTCCCAAACGCTAATCCCCACGTCTTTAAGCACGACTTCGCCACAATAATCGGGTCCAGAGCCTAAAACGTGGCCAAGTTTTAAGTCGCTTATAGCAACGGTTAGGTTTGCTTTAACTGAAACGCCTAGTGGATTACCCGTATCACCACAAAGCCCACTAGGAATATCGCAAGAAACGACAAATGCACCGCTTTCATTTATCTTTTGGATTGCCGTAGCGTATTTTCCACTAACTTCTCTATTGAGTCCCGTGCCGAAAATACAATCTACAATAATATCGAATTTTTTATCAAAAAGCTTAAAAATGCCGTTGTTTACGTTAATAGTTGCAACGTAAAAGCCGTGTTTTTTAGACAAAATATCTGCTACAACTTGCCCGTCTTTGCCATTGTTTCCAGCGCCTATACAAACTAAAACTCTACCGCCCTTAAACCTTTTTAAGATTACTTCGGCAACTGCCGTGCCTGCCCTTAAAACAAGTTCTGACGACGGAATACCAAGAGTATTTATTGTATAAGCATCTGCATTTTGCATTTCTTTAACGGTTAAAACTCTTTGCATTAAAATTCCTCATCACACACTTGGTAGTTGTTTTTATACTCACTTATCGCAGAAGAAATTTCTTCGTAATTAAAACCTCTACCTGCTAGATATCTAAACGCTTTGTTTAGCGTTTCTCTATCTACGCGCTTGTTTTTTAGTTTCTTTTCTAATACCGAATACGCGTTTTCTTTTGCGCTAACTTCTACAAGGGAAAAAGCATAGTCTATATCAGCCTTTTTCACGCCCTTTTGCTTTAACTTAAACTCAATAAGTTTTCTGCCTTGGTTAAAAGACGTGGTTTCTATATAACGTTTAGCAAACTCCACGTCACTAACAATGCCGGTAGAAGTAAGTTTATCTAAAACAAGGTTAATGGTTTTAGTGTCGTATCCCTTTTTTTCTAGATTAGTTTTTACTTGGTAGCGTGTTTTTAACCCTTTCATTGCATAAGAAAGCGCTTTATTGTATGCAACTTGCACGCTATCCGTTGCAACAAGTTCATCAATTTGCGCTTTGGATAATTCTTGCCCAACTTTTAGCCCGTGTTTATAAACGTTTTCTACCGAAACGCCAAAAGCAAACTCTCCATCAAGGTAAACGTTGCATCTGTTTTTATCACGCGATTGAATTTTAAGCGTTGTTATCTTTGACATTTTATTTAACCGGAAAAGAAAAATAATCTTCCTTAACTATTTTTGATTTTACGTTGCCCTTAAAAAGGTCTAAAAGTTTTTGATTAAAAGTATTAAGTGCTTGTTCGTTTTCTACGTTTATTGCAACCGTCACTTTAATCTCAGCGTCGTATTCAGTAGAAACCACCACTCCGCCCACGCCGTTTATAATTTTTAGTAGTGCCGAATAATTTTCGTATTCGGTGCTAATTTCTACGAAATTTGCCGGAGACATATACGATAATTCGGCAAGCGCAAGGCACGCCGAAACTGCGCCACCATACGCCCTTACAAGTCCACCCGCGCCAAGTTTAATACCGCCAAAATATCTAGTGACAACTGCCACTATTTTCTTTATATCTTTACCTTTAATGGCGTTTAGCATAGGAAGTCCTGCCGTTCCTTGTGGTTCGCCCGCGTCCGAAAACTTGCAAAGATTGCCAAGTTCATCGGCAACGTAGGCATAACAGCCGTGTGTGGCAAAGGCGTGGCGTTTTTTGATTTCGTTAATGTAATCAAGCGCTTCTTCTTCGCTATTTATAGGCTTAATATTACATATAAATTTAGAACGCTCTATTATCGTAATATTCTCTATTTCTTTTTTTAAGGTTATATAGCCTTTCATTATTTTAAAATAATCTTAACGTGTGATTTTTTGCCTTTGTGCAGAATAAATTCGCCCTTTAATTTAGCACTTTCTGGGATTTTAGCAAATGGGTCGGTAATCTTGTCATCGTTTACTGAAACTGCGCCACCTTCGATTAACCTTTTTGCTTCACCTTTTGATTTTGCTAGGTTTGCGCCGATAATTGCATCGGTCACAAATTCAGCGTTTACTACGGTTATACTTGGCATATCTTCTTCGCTACCCTTACCAAAAGATGCTCTTACTTGGCGTTGCGCTTCTAATGCTTTTGCTTCGCCGTGAACAAGTTTAGTCACTTCAAAGGCAAGTCTTTCTTTTGCAACGTTCATTCTTTCGTCGTTATATTTAGTAAGTTCTTCGATTTCAGCCATATCCATAAAGGTTAGTAGGCACATACACTCTTTAACTTTAACGTCTTCTACGTTTCTAAAATATTGATAGAAATCGTAAACAGAGCATTTGTTTTCATCGAGCCACAAAGCGCCTTTTTGGATTTTACCCATCTTTTTGCCTTCGCTGTTAAGTAAAAGCGTGCAAGTTAAACAGAACGCGTTTTTCTTTTCTTTTCTACGAATGAGGTCAACGCCCGCAAGCATATTGCTCCATTGGTCGTCGCCACCGACTTCTAATGCACAGCCGTATTTTTGGTTGAGATATAAAAAGTCGTAGCCTTGCATTAGCATATAGTTAAACTCTAAAAAGGTTAAACCTTTTTCCATTCTTTGCTTAAAGCATTCAGCAGTAAGCATTTTATTTACTGAAAAATGAACGCCGATATCTCTTAAAAAGTCAACGTAGTTAAGATTTAATAACCAGTCGGCGTTGTTTGCGATTATTGCACCGTTTTCGCCTTCGAAACTGATAAATCTTGACATTTGCGACTTAAAGCAATCGATATTGTGTTCGATAATTTCCCTAGTCATCATTTGGCGCATATCACTTCTGCCAGAAGGGTCGCCTATCATACCCGTACCGCCACCAAAAAGCGCGATAGGTCTATGGCCGTATTTTTGCATCCAAGCCATTGCCATTATTGGAATATAGTGCCCGATATGAAGACTATCTGCCGTTGGGTCGAAACCAACGTAGAAAGATACGCTTTCTTCGCCTAGCATTTTATATAAATCTTCTTCGTAAATTGTTTGCTTTATAAATCCTCTTTCTTTTAATACGTCGAATACGTTTTTCATATTTATTTCCTGCCTTTAACCTTGTATTTCTTTGATATCAAACGATTTCTTTATTATTTCTTTTGCCGTTTTAACGTCTTTAATTTCGGCTTTTGCAAGCATTTGGCTAACGATATTGCCTATTGCCGTGGCTTCTACCGGACCTGCAATTACCTTCTTTCCGGTATATTTTGCCGTTAATTCGTTAAGTAGTGTGTTTTGGCAACCACCACCAACGATGTGAATTTCGTTAAAAGTTTTGCCCGAAATTTGTTCTATACCTAAAACTGCTTCGTTGTAGCATTTTGCTAAACTTGCATATATGGTTAAAACTATTTCGCCAACGCTTTCTGGAACTTTTTGGTTGGTTTTTTTGCAATAGTCTTTAATCGCGCTAATCATACTCTTTGGTGCAAAGAAAGACATATCGTTTACTTCTACAATCGATGGACTTTCTGTCACCTTTTTGGCTTCGTCAACAAAGTCAACGAAAGAATATTTATCGTTATATTCCTTTTTAACGCATTGAATCATCCATAGCCCCATTATGTTTTTAAGTAGCCTAATGGTTTTATCATATCCGCCTTCGTTGGTAAAACCTTCGTTTTTAACTTGAATGGTGGTTATTGGGTTTTTGGTTTCGATACCGATAAGCGACCAAGTTCCACTTGAAATATAAAGTGGGCTATCGCTAGTAGGAACTGCAAGAACTGCGCTACCCGTATCGTGACAGCAAGGTGCTGAAACGGTTGTTGCAAAACCGATTTCTTTTGCAATTTCAGGCTTGATTTCGCCTAACGAAGTGCCCGGCAAAGAAAGTTCGCCAAAAAGCGATTTATTAAAGCCTAGTTTTTCGATAATTTCATAATCCCAAGTTTTGTTTTGAGCATTAAGTAGCCCCGAAGTTGACGCTATCGTGTATTCGTTGGTCTTTTTGCCCGTTAATAAGAAATGCAAATAGTCCGGAACGAATAGCATTGTTTTAGCCTTATCCAACTTGCCCGATTTTTTATCAGCGTATAGTTGATAAATGCTGTTATAAACTTGTTTTGCAATGCCCGTTCTTGCATACAATTCGGTTTCGGGAATTATGCTATGAACTTCATCCATAACGGCTTGCGTTCTAGCATCTCTATACGAAAATACTTCACTAATAAGTTCATCATTTTCGTCTAACAGTGCATAGTCAACGCCCCAGGTATCAATACCAACCGAAACAGGTATTTTGCCGATTTCTTTACATTTTTTTAAGCCTTCAATTATGCTTGAAAATAGCGCCTTATCGTCCCATACTAATTTGCCGTTTTTTTCAACTGCGCCGTTTTTAAATCTATAAATTTCTTCTAGCACTAGTTTGCCGTGTTCAATACTACCTAAAATATGCCTACCACTAGATGCGCCTATATCGATTGCAAGAAAATATTTGTTTTGCATAACTCCTCCAAAAAGCGTTTATGTATATATTATTACTTATATATTATAAAACAATATAGGGCTAATTGTCAACGCAAAAAAACTACATTTAGTATAAATGTAGTTCGATTTTTCATATATTTTGTGTTTTTTAGTCTTTTTGTTAATTTATTTCTTCGCGATGAACGAACGAAAAGGTTTTTATTGCACTCACCGAAAACTCTATTTTTATTTTACTGCCTTTTTGCGCTTTTTCTATGTCTATCGTAGGGCTTGATGAAAGCACGAAAAATTCGTTTAACAAGTTTTTTAGGTCAACGAAAAATAGCGTTTTAAAATCGTCTTGATAGTCGTTTTTACTGCTATTTATCAAACTTTCTATTCGCTTTAATTGCTTTTTACTTTCTTTCATATCCCCTTTTTTAGCCCCCTTCTAATACTGCCGAAAAAGCCACTATATTTTTTAGTCACGTCAAAGGTTTTTTGTTGCTTTTTATCGACGTTTTCGGCTAGCGTTTTAAATGCTTTATACGAATCGGTAAGCCGTGGCAGACTGCCACCATAAGACAAAAATAAATGGTCTTCTTCGGGTATAATTCCCGCAAGATTAACGGACAAAAATTCCCTTATATCTATTGGCGACATCATCTTTTGGCTCATAATAAGGTCGCCACGCGCCCTATTGATTATTAGCCCTAAATCTTTTAATTTATAACTTTTTAGTATGGATAAAACCACGTCGGCATCTTTTAGACTTGAAAGGGTTGGCGTGGTGACTATAAGCCCTTCATCAGCGACCGATACCGCCCTATGAAAGCCTACGTCTATACCCGCAGGGCAATCTATTATTACGTAATCAAACACTTTGTCTAGGCTAGAAATAAGAAGTTTTATCTCTGCACCCGTTATCAAATTCCCTTTGAGTTTTCCAGACGGCAATATATATAAATTTTTTTGGCGCACGTCTTGAATAAGTGCCTGTTTTATCCTACATCTTCCGTCAAAAACGTCTTTAAGGTCGAAACCCGTTTTGTTTTCTACCCCCATAACCACGTCTAGATTATTAAGTCCAAAATCAAGGTCAACAAGCAAAACGCTTTTATAACGCTTTGCTAAAAAAGTGCCTAGGTTTGCTGTTATTGTAGTTTTGCCCACGCCACCTTTACCCGACGTGATTACGATTTTTCGCGCCATTTTGTTCCCCTAGATAAATGATAAATAAAAAAACTTGCTAATTTTGCATACTTATACAAAAAAAAGCAAGTTTTAGTCGAATAATTATAAAATTTATTAAGTTTTACGAAAAATCAATTTTAACCTTTTTAAGTAAACTATTATCTCCAAGCACGATTCCACCGCCAAGCGCTACGCTATAAAGCCCGTCTTTTGCGACGTTAATTTTCATATCGAACTTATCTTGATAGTATTTTTCTAGCCCGTAAATGTTAGATGCGCCACCTGAAATATATATTCCCGAACGGCGAATTTCTGCTGAAACTTCGGGTGGAAGTTTTGTTAAAACTGAGTTTGCAATTTCGGCAATTTTATCAAAATATTTAGAAATAGGTTCGTAAATATCGCTTGCCTTTATAGAAATAGACCTTGGAGAACCCGTTTTTATATCTCTGCCGTTAACAGGCGCTGATAAAAGGTCTTCTTTATCTAGGCTACCGATTTCTTTTTTGAGTTTTTCGGCTGATTGCAAACCGATTTGAAGCCCGTATCTACTTTCGATTTCGTCAATAACGTCGGCACTAATTTTGTTTCCGCCAAAGTTTACTGAAACACCGGCAATCACCCCGTCTAATGAAACGGCGCCGATATTAGTAGTGCCACCCGCCATATCGATAACAAAGCAAGGCTTACTTTCGGTAAAAGGTATTCTTTGGCCAAGCGCTGAAAGTATTGGAGTTTCTACAAAATACACCTTAGACGCGCCACAATTTTTAGCCACGTTGTAATACTTTTTAAGCATATCGTAAGTGCTTCCACAAGGCACGCCGAAAAGCAACGAATCGCCAGAAAAAACCTTGCTTTTAAAGCCCGACTTTTCTAAAAAACCTTCAAGCAATCCAGACGCAACTTTTTCGTTTACAATCTCACCTTCGAACACAGGAAAAACTACCTTGCTATTCTTTACGGTTTTGCCGATTAACTTGCTTGCATCTTGCCCGATATATTTAACTTTAACCTTACTTTCATCAGTCACAACGGCAACGGTTGGTTCGCTTAAAACCATACCCCAACCTAACTTAAAGACGTTTGTGTAAGCGCTGTCAAAATCGACAGCAAATTTGTTTGATGCCATAATTTACCCTTAATACAAATTAGACGCCTATTTATTCTAGACGCCCTTTTTGTTTTTATTTTATAGTATTTCTAAATTCTTTTTGAATATTTTTCTAAAATCTGCTCCAACTTCAAGCGCCGATGCAATTTCTAGCGTTGCATCTCCGTCAATTTCAGTTTTCATTATTACAGAGTCGCCCAAAATATCGCAATTAATACCTTTAACAACGCCTGATAAACTTCTATCAAGACAGGTTGCTATTCTGAGCATAATACCCATTTTTCTAACAACGTCTACGTCTTCATCAGTTAAAAGTTCTTTGCATTTTGCCCACTCGTATTGATTGATATCGTCTATACCCGTGCAAGCCGAAACAAAAGATGCCATTACCGTATCTCTATGACTCAAACCATAGATGTTAGCGTTCATAATAACGTATGCGCTGTGCTTTTCAAAGTTGTGGAAAGCAACTTTTTTACCCGTTTCGTATAAGTGCGTTGCAACCTTCAATATCTTTAAGTATTGTCTTGGGAATTTATGCAATACGCGTAGTTGCTTAAAGAGTTGAACTGATAAACCAACAACGTGGTCGATATGTTTTTGGTCTAGACCGTAAAAATCAGTTATAGTGTTAAGACTAAACGTCAAAACGTCTGAAATAGGTTTATCAACCGTCATAGGAACGGCATAGTTGAACATTATACCCGTTCTTAAACCGCTACCGCTAATAACGATATTGTCTAAATTAGTGTATTTTTTGAACGCCGATATCGCTGCAAGTGCGCTTGGGAAGATATCTGCCCTACCACTTGACAAGCCTTTAATCTTTTTCTTTCTGTCAAGGTCTAAACCTTTAAGAAGGTCGTAAACGTGTTCAAAATCTTCGTCTTTAACGATATAGTTGTGAATTAAAGAAAGTGGATACTTTCTCATAATCTTAGTCATTCTGCAAAGGTTTCTAAACGAACCGCCAACACCGATTAGTTGTGTTTCTGGGTCGATTGATTTTAACCACTCTATCTTGCCTAATTGTTCGGTAAAGAATTCTTCAATTTTCTTTGCTTGTTCTGATGAAGTTAAACCTTCACCAGCAAACATTTCGGTTAAAGTAATTGCGCCGAAAGGTAAAGTTTCGAAGTTTAAAAGGTTTCTTCTATTATAGTAAACTAGTTTGGTGCTACCACCACCGATTTCTAAAATTAAACCCTTTGGCACGTCCATAGTGTTAACAACACCTTTATAAACGTACATCGCTTCTTCTTCCGCGCTTAAAACACGAAGTTTAATGCCACAAGTTGCAGAAACTTCGTCTAAAAAACTACGTTGATTTTTTGCACGACGAACAGCCGCAGTTGCTACGGCTATAATTCTATCAACCCCATTAACGTCGCATAGTTTTCTAAACATTTTTAAGGTTTTGATAGTTTCGTGAATACGTTGGGGTTTTAAAAACCCGTCCTTTTCCATACCCTCACCTAAACGTGGGGCTTCTTTTAATTGGTCTACTATTTGAAAATGCCCGTTAGGCATTACGTCAATTAGCAACAACCTAGCTGTATTTGAGCCTAAATCAATAATTGCAATTTTTTCCAAGTCGTTCACCATCTCTTATAAAAATTTATTTTTTGCTTTTGTTTAAGATTAGTTTTCATTTATTTTTAGTTAAAAAAACAAAAAACATTTCTTATTCGAACACATTATAACACAAGCAGTCAACTTTGTATAGACCTATTTTGAATTTTTGTGCAATTTTTTTCGATTTTTTTTAATTTTTCTATCCACTTTTACATTTATCGCTCTAAACACGCGTTTTTATTATATTTTATTTGACTTTTTTATTGTTTTTTCGATAATTTTTTTATCTGTATGTTTTGTGCTGTTTGCACAAATAAATTTACTTTTTTTCTTACTATTGCACACAATTTGTAGCACCGAAAGTAGCACTAAAAAGCCACCGAAAATCTTTGTTAAAAGCCCCGTTTCGATGATTTTTGCAAGAAGACACCCACCCACACAAGACACAAGCGCAGGGATAATAATTAGAAAAATATGCTCCGTACTAACTAGTTTATTTTTAAAATGTAGCACTAGCGTAATTATTGCCATTGGGATAAAAGATATCACGTTTGTTGCTTGCGCCACTTTTTGTTCTACGGAAAGCAAGAGTATCAGTAGTGGAATTAGCGCCGTTCCGCCACCCATACCCATACCACCAAGCACGCCACCTGCTATACCAACTAAAACGAATAGTAAAAAATTCATAGTACCTACCTGAAAAATAGAAGTTTTACGCCAAAGAAAAGCATAACCAAAGAAAATAATATTTTAATAAAGTCGTTCGAAAATTTTTTAAGACAAATTGCTCCAAGCACGCCACCGATTATAACACCGATAGACGTTGGCAACACTACTTTAACGTCAAAGTTCCCTATTACGCTATACAGCACTCCACTAACTATCGTTACGGGAAGAATAACTAATATTGCAGTAGCGTGGGCTATCTTTTGTGGCTTTTTAAGTATCGACGTTAAAACGGGCACGGCAACCATACCACCGCCACCGCCAAAAAGCCCGCTAATAAGCCCGACAAGTGCGCCTAAAAGCACAACCACTAAAGGATTTATTTTAACTTTTTCGTCTTTAAAAATCTTTTCTTCTTCGGTAGGTTGCAGAGTTTTTGGACAAGGTAATTGACAATTTTTGATTTCTTTCACTCTATTATTATGTTCTACTTGAAAATTTTTAAAATAAATATGATGTTTCTTTGATTATCTTGTGTTTTAGGATTGACTTTTTGTTCCTATATAATATATAATATCTCTATAATCTAATATAGCGTGGATTTTTGGACCCGAATTATAGGTGAATTATGACAAACAATTTTTTCAAAAAACTTAAAAACAAACTCTTAACGGTTTTATTAGTTCTTTGTCTTGTTTCTACTTGTGCCCTTGGCCTTGTTGCTTGCGGAACTGATAACACCGAACAAGACCCTACCTATTCTTACACGGATAGCACGACTTCGACTTCTGAAATAGGCAACGTTAACTTTGCTGATGATATCGTTCTAGATACGGCAACTTTCCCTTCTAGTGCGACTTCTTGGTCTTTATCGACTGATAATTCTGCAACGTCGTCTTCTGTTAGTTCAGGTGTTGTAAACACTTCGGAAGAAGGTTGGAAAAAGGTTATCGATGCGCTTGGCGAAGACAGAGAGTTTTTAGACTACGTTAAAAAAGACGTTGGCGAACCTAACGACACCGACGAAACGACTAAGGCAAGACTTAACAAAGACGGATATTTCGTTGCACCCGTTAGAGATGGCGCTACCGATAATTTCGTTTATATGATTAACAACTATCGTGAAAGCACTTATTACGGAGTTGGTACTGCTCAAAAGGTTGTTTCTTCTAACGTTGTATCTCTTGAAAAAGACAACTACTACAAATTAAGCGTTTTAGTTAACACTTACAATTTAAGAAGTATGAACCCTGACATTGAAGATGGTGCCGGTGCTAACATTAGATTAGTAAATACCGTTAACGGCACTTCACAAGGCGACGTTGTTATTAACAATATAAAAACTAACGGCTGGGAAAGATATACTTTCTTAATTAAAGCAGATGAAACTTATAACTGTACCCTTAACCTTGTATTAGGTCTTGGTTATGGCAGTGGTGCTACAAACCTTACGAAAAATTACGTTGAAGGCACCGTTTATTTTGATGATATTACTTTTGAAAAAATTGGAAACGAAACTGAATATAATAAAGAAATAGAAAACAAAGACGTTGTTTCAAAAACAATCGTATTTGGCGAAAACGACAAACTTGTTATCAATAAAGACAAAAACAGCGCAAACAACCTATATTTATATAATATGGAATTAGACACGGCGCTTAATAGTTTCTATACCGACGTTGATTTTACCACTCTTAGCCAAAGCGGTGATGCATTCTTTACTAAGGCTTTATCTAACCCACAAGACCCAACTGATTACATTACAAGCAAAACCTTATGTGGCGATTCAAGTATAATCAACGTGACTAAAACGAATAGCGAACTTAAATTAAACCTTACAAAAGCATCTGCTACCGTTAAACTAATTGAAATCCCTGCACTAAATTCTATCAGCGTTGCGGGTGAATCTTACACCATTGTAAACTTTAAGATTAAAAATGGTTTAAGCAACTTTGGTTCTACCGACATTGCTGTTGACGTTTACGACGTTTTAGATGACGCTAGGGTTAAACAACCTGCGGTTGCTACATTCTCTACCCCATCTGATGATTTTGTTGATTGCACGCTATACGTTAAAAACAACTTTGAAGGCGTTAATAGAAAATTCGAAATCGAATTAGTTCTAGGACCAAGCAAGGTTGCAAGCGTTGAACGTGCTAACGATTTTGCTACGGGCGAAGTTGTTATTAAAAATTTAAGATATCAACAAGATACTATTGAAAGCGAAAACAATGAAGATTTAAGGGATTTAATTTTAGCAGAACCAAGTGCAACTGTTAGCCTATACGCTGGCTACGGCGCTGATTTCGATGATAGTACGGATACTGAAAAATACTCTTTCACTTCTGCCCCTGGCAACATTGGTGAAATTGCGCTATATCCTACTAACCCAGCGGGCTACGATGGTGTTGTTTATAATCACGCTTACGTTGCCGAAGGCACGGACGTTGAAACTGCTATCAATACTAGGTCAGGCAAAAACGGAACTGCTGGTCTTGTAAACAGCAAATATATTAGAGAAAACATCCCTCTAGATGATAGAGCAGAATACGGAATTACACTAGACGACCTTGGCAACCCAGAAGAAGATATTCAACCTTTAATGATTAACAACACTACTGCTAGCCGTTATGGTTTCGTTGCTAAACAATCAACAACCATTTCTGCTAACGCTATTGCAAGTTTCTCTGTTAAAGTTAGAGTTTTAGGCAATGCCAAAGCGTTTATTTATCTTGCTAACTCTGAAATTACTAGCAAAGAAATTTTAACTTTCGACGACTTTACCGTTAATACTGACGTTGTTAAGGGCGTTAACGTTAACGACGAAATCGTTGGTAGCGAAAGATTGTTCGAAATTATGGTCACCCCTGATATGTGCAACGAAGATGGTTGGGCTACCGTAAGTTTCTATATAGTTAATGGTAAAAACGATAGACAAGTTCGTTTAGAACTTTGGAACGGTAGTAGATACGATGATAATCTTGCTTCACACGGTATCGTATTCTTTAACGACGTTTCGATTACTGCTTCTTCGGCGTTTACCAAGAGCGAAAAATGGAACGAAACGTTTAGCGTTGCAGGCAACCCATTATACGAACAAACCTTAGCATCTTACGATAATGGCGAACTTTACGCTTACAAGAGAACTCTTACCGAAGACGAACTTAAATTTAACGCTGAATACCCAGACCAAGCAGTTGAATACTACACCACTTACGTTTGGGCTAAAAACGATTACAGCGTATTCGCTGATTACAGCACGCTTGAAAACACAAAAGAAATCACTAACCCTTACGATTCAATCGAAGAAGAAGAAACTTCATCAGGTTGTGCTGCAACTACTGACCCATCTACCTTCTGGTTATCGTTCTCTACGATTATTTTAGTTGTTGCTCTTGCTCTTGCGTTTATCGCACTTATCGTTAAAAACGTTATTAGAAAACGCAAAGCAAACGCTAGCGATGCTAAATCTCACTACAAAGTGACTAGCAGAATTTCTCGTAAACCTGCTACTGACGTTAAAGTAGAAACCAAAGAAGACGTTAAAGTAGAAGTTAAGGAAGAAACTACCGAAACTACTGAAACTAACGTAGAAGAAACCACTACCGAAACCCAAGTAGAAACCGAAACTGAAACAACCGAAGAAACCACCGAAGTTGTTGAAGAAGACAACGGCTACGTTTACGGCGACGTTATTGAAGACTTTACGGTTGAAAACACCGATACCGAAAATAACGAAAACAAATAGTTAGTTTCTAATTAAAACCAAAACGGTCTTGCATAAGCAAGGCCGTTTTTTGCATACATTTATTTATCTTTACGCATATATATATTATATGTCTACAATCGTATTAACGGGCGGTGGAACGGCTGGGCATTGCACCCCACACCTTGCTCTACTACCCCATCTTCAAAAAGAATTTGATAAAATTTATTATATTGGCAGTTATAACGGCATTGAAAAAGACATTATAGAAAAAGCAGGCATCGAATATTTTGGCGTTTCTACCGTTAAACTTAGGCGTAAACTATGTTTAGAGAATTTCACTATTCCTTCTAAACTTATAAAAGGCATAAAAGAAAGTGGCAAAATTCTAGACAAACTAAAACCCGATATTATTTTTTCTAAGGGTGGGTTCGTGGCTTTGCCCGTTGTTATTGCCGGCAAGAAAAGGCGCATACCTATCGTTTGCCACGAAAGCGATTATAGCGTTGGGCTCGCAAACAAAATTTCTTCTAAATACTGCGCGCGCGTTTTAACGTCTTTTCCCGAAACGGCAAAAGAAATAAAAAACGGAGAGTTTGTTGGCTCTCCGATTAGAAATTTTAGTGTAGCAAATAAAGAAGATGCTTTTAAGACTTTCGGTTTTAAGGGCGAAAAACCCGTTTTATTCGTGCTTGGTGGTTCTAGCGGTGCAACGTTTATCAACGACCTTTTAGTCGCTTCGTTAGACGAATTATTGCCTAATTTCGATATTATTCATATGGTTGGCAAAAACAACCTAAAAAACATTAAAAGAACGGGCTACTATGAATGTGAATATTTATCCAATATAGAAAAGGCTTACGCGATTTGTTCGCTCGCGCTTTCACGCGCAGGTTCTAATACCGTGTTTGAATTATTGTCACTAAATATTCCTTGCCTTCTTATCCCGCTTCCCAAAGGCGTTTCTAGGGGCGACCAAGTGGATAATGCCGAATATTTTGAACGGCTTGGGCTAGTTTACGTTTTAGAGCAAAACAAGGCTACAAGGCAAAGTTTAGCCCTTTATTTAAGCGCCGTTTACGCTAATAGGTTTAATCTTAAAAGAAACCTAAAAGAAAAAAATATTTTAGACGCGTCTTCTAAAATTGTTAAGATTATTGCAGACTTAAAGCAGAAAACATAGCAGAGAGTTTTCTTTCTCTTTCTATGCAATAACTTTCAGTCGTCGTTTTATTTAGGGCTACGAACTTTGTGTTTTCATAGCCTTCTTTTCTTATTATCGTTAAGGTTTTATTTCTTTTTCTTAATTTTGCTAATATCGTGCTTATAAGTTTTTTCATAACGTATTCCCCTTTTTCTACATAATAGCATTTTATTTTGCCATACGCTTGTCAACAATTAAAAATTTTATTCAAACGTTTGACAGATTTTGATTATTATTATATTATGTATTTATTAGGAGATAAAATTATGAAATTTGAAATTATGCTTGGCATTTTATTCGATTTATTGTCGAACAAATGTGTGACCGCAAAATATCTTGCTTATAAATACGAAGTGTCTTTGCGCAGTATTTATAGATACATTAACTCCCTAGAACTTGCAGGCGTGCCAATTTACACTAATCGTGGCAAAGGCGGTGGTTTTGCGCTAGTTGACACTTATAAACTTAACTCAACCTTTATGACTGTTGATGAGTTTAACAGCGCAATAAACGCTATGTCTGCTATCGCCGATGGAATTAGCGACAAGGTTTTAGAAAGCGCTATAAATAAATTACGCGCAAGTATGAAAAACGAATACACTAGTTTTAACGTAAACGGTGGTAGTCTTATTATCGATGGTGGTTCTTGGGGCGATTCTTTGGGGTACAAATCTAAACTACTAATCGTACAAAAAAGTATTGAAGGGTGCAATCAACTACTTATAAAATACCACGATAGAAACGGCGAAATAACTGAACGAGTAATTGAGCCACACGTTATTGTTTTTAAGCAAGGGCTTTGGTACGTTTTTGCATACTGCAATTTAAGAAAAGAATTTAGATTATTTAAAACGGGACGTATTCACTCTGCTACTATATTAAAGACCAAATTCATTAAACAAAACGTTGACAAACTAGACGTACCATTAGATTACTGGAACACTGTTAAAGAAGTTGTAGACGTCACGTTAAAGGTCGAAAAATCAGTTCTATCCGACGTTGAGGAGTGGCTTGGAATAGAAACAATAGAAACTATTAACGATGAATTTTACGCCAAAGCAAAACTTCCTATCGACAACGGACTTGTTAGCAAGATTTTAGGGTTTGGAAACGGAATTAAAGTTATTTCCCCCGAAATTCTTAAAGACAAGGTGTTAAAAACCGCGCAAGACATTACTGCAATATATAAAAAATAATAAAAATAAAATACGCCACGGATAACCGTGGCGTTATTGCTTTATAATCACCAATCGTCTTTTGGAGTTAGTTTAATATCGTCGTAAAACTCAAAATATTCTTCTTTTTTAGATTTATTACGAAGTTCTTCCCATTCTTCTGGGTAAAAGGCATCTTCTTCCTTAAAGTCTGCTTCGCGCATATAATCGTATTGTGTTTTGTGGTTTTGTGGCATATTTTATATCCTTTTTTGTTTTTACGAATACATTATAGCAATTATTGTTAAAAATTGCAACAAAATGCTTAACACCAATAAAAAAGAAAGAAAAAACCCGTTGCTATTGCAACGGGTTTATAAATTAGTCTTTAATCATTTCGATGATTGCTGCTTCTGCTGCGTCACCCTTTCTTGGTCCTAATTTGTAAATTCTGGTATAACCACCGCCGTTATTGTTGTTTTCTTCTTTACGAGCGGCGAATTTAGGAGCATATTCGTCAAAAATCTTTTCGATTAAAGGACTCTTAATTGCTCTAACTCTTTTCTTGAAGTCTGGTTTGCTTTCTTTAAATCCTTTAACTTCTTGAAGGTCGTTAACTAAATTCATAATTTTTCTTCTAGCATTTAATTTTTTAACGCCGTCTTTAATTAGGGTTTTGGTGGTTTCTTTACCCTTGCTATCAACAACCTTAACTTCGGTTTCGATAGTATCGGTGTAAGTATTTACTGCAAGAGTGATGATTTTTGCAACGTAAGATGCAACTTCTTTTGCTCTCGCGTCAGTAGTTTCAATTCTGCCGTGCCATAAAAGCGCAGATGCTTGGTTTTTAATAAGCGCCATTCTTTTAGTAGCGTTCATTCCTAATTTTCTTGCCATTTTTATTAATCCTCCTTGTCCATAAGTTTAAGGCCATAACTCTCAAGTTTAAGAATAACTTCATCAAGAGATTTCTTACCTAAATTACGAACTTTAAGCATATCGTCTTCGGTTTTTTTGGTTAAATCTTCAACCGTGTGAATATTTGCTCTCTTTAAGCAGTTGTATGAACGAACAGATAAATCCATTTCTTCAATGGTCATTTCTAAAATCTTCGTTTTCTTATCTTCTTCTGGTGGTACTAGTATTCCAATATTACCAACTTCTGATAATGCTACGAACATTTTGATGTGTTCTTCCATAATTTTTGCCGCAAGACTTACGATATCCTTTCCAGAGAAAGCACCGTTCGTCCAAACTTCTAATACAAGTTTGTCGAAGTCAACGCTTTGTCCTACACGAGTTGCAGATACGTTATAACTTACTTTTTTAACTGGGGTATAAATGCTGTCGATTGCGATATTATCGATAACGTCAACTTTATGTTCGTCAGCGCCTTGATAACCTCTGCCACGTCCAACGGTAAGTTCTACGTCGATAATTCCACCCTCATCAATAGTACAAATGTATTGGTCTGGGTTTAATATCTCAATTTCAGCATCGCCCGAAATGTCGCCTGCTTTTACTACGCAAGGACCTTCTTTAACTAATCTTACGTTCTTTTTGTAATCTTTATCAAGAACAGAAGATTTGATTGCTACGCATTTAAGATTAAGTATGATTTCGGTAACGTCTTCTTTAACTTTTGGAATAGATGAGAATTCGTGTTTAATACCGAGTTCTTCACTAAACTTAATGTTTTGAATTGCAACACCTGGTAAAGCCGATAATAAAATTCTTCTTAAAGCATTACCAAGAGTTAATCCGAACCCTTTTTCAAGTGGTTCTACCGTTACTTTTGCATAACTTCTGTCTTCGTTTTCTTCCACTGCTATTTTTGGCATTTCAATTTCCATCATAAGAAAATATCCTCCTTAAAAAATAGTTTCGATATAGGTCTTAAAAGAATTCTTATTTCGGCGTGGATTTCCGACTTGTCCCCTTTTAAGACCCATCGAATAATTTTATTTATTTTATCCTTATTTTGAATATAATTCGACAATCATATGCTCTTTAATGGTGATGTCGATATCTTCTCTGGTTGGAAGAGCAATAATTTTGCCTTCTAACGTTTCAGGGTTGAATTCTAACCATTTTGGCATAGCGCCGATTTTCATCGTTTTGATTTCGGTAAAATATTTGTTGTCTTTTTTGCTGTCTTTTACCTTAATAACGTCGCCAACTTTTACACAGTAAGATGCGATGTTTACGTTCTTACCATTGATGGTGAAGTGTGCGTGTGTTACTAATTGACGTGCTTGTGACCTTGATGAACCGATACCCATTCTGAAAATAACGTTATCAAATCTTCTTTCGAGTAATGATAGCATGTTTTCACCGGTGATACCTTTCATTCTGTCGGCTTTTTCATAGTATTTTCTGAATTGACCTTCTAAAACACCGTAAATTCTTTTACATTTTTGTTTTTCACGAAGTTGTAAACCGTATTCAGAAATTTTCTTTCTAGCCATACCGTGTTGACCAGGAGCAACGGGTCTTTTTTCGAAAGCACATACACCCTTAAAGCATCTTTCGCCTTTTAGGAATAATTTAGCGCCTTCACGTCTGCATAAACGACATTTTGATTCTGTATATTTAGCCATTTTTTACTTCCTCCGTTATACTCTACGTTTTTTAGGTGGTCTGCAACCGTTATGTGGGATTGGAGATACGTCTTGGATAAGAGTTACTTCAATATCACAGTTTGCAATTGCTCTGATTGCTGATTCTCTACCAGCGCCAGGACCTTTAACGTAAACTTCTACTTGTCTAACACCCATTTCTCTTGCAACTTTACCAGCTGCTTCGGTTGCCATTTGCGCTGCAAATGGAGTGCTCTTTCTTGAACCTTTGAAACCAAGGCTACCTGCACTTGACCAAGAAATAGTGTTTCCTTGCATATCAGTAATGGTTACTAACGTGTTGTTGAAAGATGCTTGAATATGAACTTGACCTTTGTCAACTTTTCTGGCATCTTTACGTTTTTTAACTACTTTTTTTGCTGCTGCCATTTTTAACTACCTCCCTTATCTAGTTGCCGTTTTCTTTTTAGCAACGGTACGGCGAGGACCTTTTCTAGTTCTCGCATTTCTCTTTGAACTTTGTCCGCGAACGGGAAGGCTCTTTCTGTGACGAACACCACGATAGCAGCCTATTTCGATAAGTCTTTTAATAGACATACTAACTTCGCTTCTAAGGTCACCTTCGATGCGTAGGTTGTGTTCGATATACTCTCTAAGTTTTGCTACGTCTGCTTCACTTAGGTCTTTTACTCTAGTGTCTGGGTTAATACCAGTGTCATTGATGATTTTTTTAGAAGTTGTTAAACCGATACCATAGATGTAGGTAAGACCGATTTCAACTCTCTTGTTGTTTGGCAAATCAACGCCGGCAATACGTGCCATTAAATACCTCCGTATTTTTTCTTATTTTTATTTTTTTGTATATATAAATGCCTAAAAACTTGTTATTGGAATGTTTAACGCTGTTTTTTTGGCTCTTTTTTTCGTTCTGACCAAACGGCCAGCAATTAGGTTATTAACCTTGTCTTTGTTTATGGCTCTTGTCTTTTGAACAAATTACCATTACTTTTCCGTTTCTTTTAATAACTTTGCACTTATCGCACATAGGTTTTACTGAAGGTCTAACTTTCATTTTATTTTCTCCTTTAATAAAGTTTCGTGTTTATGATTTACTACGCCAAGTAATTCTGCCTTTGGTTAAGTCGTAAGGACTCATTTCAAGTTTTACGCTATCGCCTATTATTATTTTGATATAATGTTGACGAAGTTTGCCCGATATATGAGCAGTGATAATGTGACCGTTAGAAAGTTTTACTTTAAACATCGCGTTTGGTAATGTTTCTACAATCACGCCTTCTGTTTCTATTACATCTTCTTTAGACACAAAAACCGTCCTCCTTGTTTGGTTTTTAATTTTTTGTGAGTATTTCTACTCCGTCTTCGGTAATGAGAACCGTGTTCTCATAATGTGCCGAAGGTTTACCGTCGAGTGTTGCAACGCCCCAACCATCTGATAAAAACTTAACCTTAAAAGTTCCCGCATTTATCATAGGCTCAATTGCTATTACCATACCCGCTTTAAGCCTAATGCCCGTGCCTTTACGACCATAGTTTGGAACGCTTGGGTCTTCGTGCATTTCTTGGCCTATTCCGTGTCCGGTAAGCGCCCTAACAACAGAATAACCATTGCTTTCGGCGTGAGTTTGGATATAGTATCCGATATCTCCTATTGGCGAACCATCTCTTAAATGTTCTATTGCCTTATAAAAGCACTCTTTCGTTACGCGAAGGAGTTTCTCTTTTTCCGGAGATACTTTTCCAACCATAAACGTTCTTGCTGCGTCGCCCTGCCAACCGTTTAGGACAACGCCAACGTCTATACTGACTAGTTGACCTTCTTTTATAAACACATCGTCTGATGGTATACCGTGAACAACCATATCGTCTATTGATATGCAAGTTGACGCTGGATAGCCGTTATAACCTAGAAACGATGGATAGCCACCGTGCGACGTTATAAAGTCGTATGCCATTTTGTCAAGTTGTTTTGTCGTGATACCAACTTTGATGTTTTTTTCTAGATAGTCTAAAACGTCTTTCGTCAGTTTTCCACTTTCACGCATTAATTGTATCTGCGCGTCAGTTTTAATTTTAATCATTGTTTGTCTAAAACCTTTATAATCTCACTAAATACTTCTTCAATTGATTTATTACCATCAACAGAAACAAGTTTGTTAAGATTTTTATAGTAGTTTATTAAAGGCTCGGTAGATTTTTTATAAACGACCAATCTTTCCTTAACGGCAGATTCTTCGTCGTCTTTACGAATTACTAATGGTGCGCCACATTTTGGACAGACATTTGCGTTTTCGATAAGCAACGCGTTGAACGTGCCTTTACATTTTTCGCAAAATCTTCTAGAAGAAATACGTTTTTGAACTAAATCTAGGTCTACGTCGATGTTAAGAACTAAATCAGGCGCATTGTCTTTTTCAAGACTTTCTGCTTGATTTAGGTTTCTTGGAAAACCATCTAGTAAGTATCCGTTTTTAACGTCGTCTTCTGCTAATCTGTTTCTAACGATTTCTATCGTTAATTCATCTGGACAAAGATTGCCAGAATCGATTATGTCCTTAATTTTGATACCAACGGGCGTTTTTCTAGCGATATTATCTCTAAAAATATCGCCCGTAGATATGTGTTTTAAGCCGTATTTTTCCGATATGAACGCCGCTTGTGTGCCCTTCCCGCTACCAGGCGCCCCTAACAATACTATTTTCATTATTTTGTAAAGCCTCTATTACCCATCATTTTCATCATAATTTGTGATTGAAGTGCTTGGTTGAATTCAAGCGCTACGGAAACTATAATTAGTAAACCCGTTGCACTAAACACGTTAACTAAACTTGCGTCTATAAAACTGAATATCAAAGATGGAACTAATGCTAATATTGCAAGGAAAATTGCCCCGAATAAAGTGATTCTGTTTGATATACGTTTTAGATAGTCAGCAGTTGGCGCGCCCGGTCTAATACCAGGGATAAAACCACCATTGCCTTGAATACTCTTACTGATATCTGTTGGGTTGAATTGAATTTGATTGTAGAAATATGCAAAGAATAAAATCAATACACAAAGAATAATCATGTATGGAATTGTGCCTGTTCCCATATTTCTTGACCACCAGTTAGTGCTGTCTTTACCGATAAGGTTAAGAACTAAATCTGGTAAACTCAAAATTGCAAAAGAGAAGATTAGAGGCATAACACCTGATGAGTTAACCTTGATAGGAATGTGAGTAGATTGACCACCATACATCTTTCTGCCTTTAACTTGTTTTGCATATTGAACAGGAATTTTTCTTTCTGCGCTTTCCACAGTAACGATTGCTGCAAAAATTACGATTGCAACAACGATGAATCCTATAAACGTCCAAATTGCTCTGGTTGACGTTTCTGGATTAAAGAATTGACCAATAATATTAACGATTGCAATACCTGCGGTTGATAAGATACCCGCAAAAATTAGAAGCGAAATACCATTTGATACGCCGTAATCGGTTATTCTTTCGCCAAGCCACATAGTTAAACATGCCCCTGCCGTATAAACGATTACTAAGAAGAAATAACTTAAAAATTGCATAAAGCCCGAATCACCAAAAATGGCTTTGGTATTGATTTGTGACTTGAACGCCATAATAATACCGATTGATTGAACTACTGCAAGAATTAAAGTACAAATTCTGGTATAAACGGTTATTCTCTTTCTGCCTTCTTCGCCTTGTTTAGACAAGTCTTGAAGACGTGGTATAGCAACTGTTAATAGTTGAATAATAATAGATGCGTTAATGTAAGGACCAATACCCATAGCGAAGAAGGTACCTTGACCTAATGCGCCACCTGATACGGCACTCATGATTTGAAGATAAGAATATTCTGAAACGTCGAACACGTTTACGCCCGGAACCGGAATATAACAACCGATTCTGTAAACGAATAAAAGTGCTATCGTTATAAGGATTTTTCTTCTAATCTCCTTAATCTTAAACGCGTTTACTATTGTTTTAAGCATCATTGCCCTCCTTTACGGGGTTTAGATTTGTTCTACCTTACCACCTGCTTTTTCAATGGCTTCTTTTGCTGCCTTAGAGAAAGCGTTTGCTTTTACCGTTACAGGTTTAGTAATAGCGCCGGTTGCTAAAACTTTTAGACCAACAGCGTTTTTAATAACCTTGATAAGATTTTTTTCGATAAGAGCGTTAATGTCGATAACTGAATTTGCTTCAAAAGAATCAAGAACAGAAAGATTAACAATGCTGTATGATTTTTTGAAATAGTTATTAAAGCCACGTTTTGGAATACGTCTTATTAAAGGCATTTGACCGCCTTCGAATCCTGGACGAACGCCACCGCCGCTTCTTGCCCATTGACCTTTATGACCTTTACCACTGGTTTTACCAAGACCTGAACCGATACCTCTACCAAGTCTTTTTGGTGCAGTCACTGAACCCTGTGTGGGTCTTAAATCACCTAATCTCATTTTATATCTCCTTAATACTGTGAACTTAAATCTTTTCTACTTTAAGTAGATACGAAACTTTTTCTATCATACCGAGAATTACTGCATTTTCGTCATGAATTTTGAAAGAGTTGATTTTTTTAAGTCCTAAAGCTGCTACGATTTTTTTATGGTTTGGCAACGCTGAAATAGTAGATTTTACTAGCGTAACCTTAATTTTGCCGGTTTCGGCTTTTTTTGCTTTTGCCATTTTTTGCCTCCTAACCGTTGATTTCTTCTACAGATTTACCACGGATAGCCGCGATTTCTTCTGCAGTTCTCAAACTCTTTAAGCCTTCTATTGCTGCTTTTACACAGTTAATAGGGTTGTTAGTTCCGTGTGATTTGGTTCTAATGTTGGTGATACCAACTGCTTCCATAATTGCACGAACAGGACCACCTGCGATAACACCGGTACCTTCTGATGCAGGGAGCATTAATACTGAACCTCTGCCAAATTTACCGATAACTTCGTGTGGGATACTAGTTCCAAGTAAAGATACCTTGAACATATCTCTCTTTGCTCTTGCAGTTGCTTTATCAATTGCTTCTGGAACTTCTTTTGCTTTACCAATAGCGCAACCGATTTTGCCAGCGCCGTCGCCTACTACTACAAGCGCAGCAAATCTCATGTTTCTACCACCTTTAACAGTTTTAGTTACACGGTTTACACAAATAAGTTTTTTAACTAAACCGTCGTTTTCTTCCGCCTTTCTTGGCGCTCTGTTATTATCTCTTGCCATTTTATTTCTCCTTGATTATTAGAATTGAAGTCCACCCTTTCTTGCACCGTCAGCAAGATTCATTACACGACCGGTATAGAGATAACCACCTCTATCAAAAACAATCGTAGTGATGTTTTTTGCTAACGCTTTTTTTGCAAGAAGTTCGCCAACTGCAAATGCTTGCGCCTTTTTGTCTTTGCCATCAAAAGTTCCTTTAATTTCTTTATCAAGCGTAGATGCTGTAACCAAGGTTACACCTTTTACGTCGTCAATAATTTGAGCGTAAATGTGGTTAAGGCTTCTGTATACAGAAAGTCTTGGCATATCGGCTGTGCCTTTGATTTTTGCCCTTACTCTCTTATGTCTTTTTAATCTGTCATTGTTTTTATTGATTTTTGTAATCATATTAGTTTTACTTCCTTTTAACTACTTTTCGTGTTTAATAACACACTCTGCAATTTGGCCAAACTTTTAAGCCAATCACTAAAAGCCAATTAATCTTAGCCTTTACCGCCTGCTGCCTTACCAACTTTTCTTTCGATTACTTCGTCGCTATAACGGATTCCGTAGCCGTGGTATGGTTCTGGCTCTCTTAAACTTCTAATCATTGCTGTGAATTGACCAACTTTTTCTTTCTCGATACCACTACCAACAATTTCAGTTATTGATGGGCAGTCCAAAGTAATACCTTCGATTTCTTCGATTTCTACTGGATGAGAGAAACCAATGTTAAGAACTACTTTTTTGCCTTGTTTTGCAACTTTCCAACCTACACCGTTAACGATGAGTGATTTTTTAAAGCCTTCTGAAACACCTTTAATCATGTTAGCAGTAAGTGCTCTATATAAACCGTGTTTTGCTCTGATTGGGCCGGTTGCGTTCTTTTCATCTTTAATAGCGAAACTAATTACGTTGTTTTCTAAGTTTGCAACAATAGCCGTATCGTAGGCTTGGGTTAAAGTACCTTTTGGGCCTTTTACGGTGATTACTGCGTTAGAAAAATCTACGGTTACGCCGGCTGGAACATTTATAACTGCTTTACCTATTCTTGACATATTATATACCTCCTACCATACGTAAGCGAGAACTTCGCCACCTTGATGTGATTTTTTTGCTTCTTTACCAGTCATAATACCCTTAGAAGTAGAGATGATTGCAACGCCAAGACCACCTAAAACTGATGGGATTTCTTCTGCACCAACGTATACTCTAAGACCTGGTTTACTAATTCTTTTAAGACCGGTAATTACTCCCTTATTACCATCGTATTTAAGAGTAATTTTGATAGTTCCTTGAACGCCTTCTACGTAATCTACTGCTGAAATATAACCTTCGTTTAGAAGAATGTTAGCAATAGCCTTTTTAGTGTTAGACGCAGGAATTTCTACGGTTTCGTGTTTTGCTGAAACTGCGTTTCTAATTCTTGTAAGCATATCTGCAATAACGTCTGTCATTTTAATATCCTCCTTTACCAACTTGCCTTTTTAACGCCAGGAATCTCGCCTTTATATGCAAGATTTCTAAAGCATATACGGCAAATACCGTATTTTCTTAGAACAGCGTGTGGACGACCACAGATGCTGCATCTCGTATAGGCTCTGGTGGAAAATTTAGCAGGTTTTTGCTGCTTGTTTATCATTGCTTTTTTAGCCATTTTATAACTCCTTTACCTTACTTACTTGCAAAAGGCATTCCGAGAAGCGCTAGAAGTTCTCTTGCTTCTTCGTCAGTTTTTGCAGTTGTGGTGAAACAAATGTCGAATCCTCTGATTTTTTCTACTTGGTCGTAAGAAATTTCAGGGAAAACAAGTTGTTCTTTAACGCCCATTGCGTAGTTTCCTCTTCCGTCGAAAGATTTAGTAGGAACGCCTTTGAAGTCTCTTACTCTTGGAAGTGCGATTGAAACGTATTTATCAAAGAATTCATACATTCTAACGCCTCTTAAAGTAACCTTCATACCAACGTTTTGTCCTTCTCTGATTTTGAAGTTTGCAACTGATTTCTTAGCAGCCGTTAGTACAGGCTTTTGACCAGAAATAAGTCTTAATTCTTCAACTGCAGTTTGAACGCTCTTACTATTGTCTTTAACGTCGCCAAGGCCTGAGTTAATAGTGATTTTTACAAGTTTTGGAACTTGATTTACGTTTTTATAACCGAATCTTTTGATTAAAGCGGGTATAACTGTTTCTTTATACAAAGTTTTAATTCTGTTCTCTGCCATTTGTTATGCCCTCCGATTATTTATCTTCTGCAGTTGGTTCTGCAGGTGCTACTTTTTTGGTTGATTTTTTAGTAGCCTTTTTGGTTGTGGTTTTAGTTTCGTCTGCTTTTTTTGCAGTTGCTTTTTTTGCAGTTTTAACTTCTTTTGCTGCATCTAAAACAGCGTCACATTTTTTGCAGATACGAACTTTTTTGTCGCCAACTACTTTGTAGCCTACCCTAGTAGGTTTGCCACAAGTTGGGCAAATTACCATTAAGTTTGAAGCGTCGATAGGACCTGCTTGTTTTTTGATTTCGCTAACGTCTTGTGCGCTTCTTGCTTTTTTGTGTTTGGTTTGAATATTCATGCCGTCAACTAAAACTTTGTTGGTTTTTGGATATACAGCAAGAACTTTACCGGTTTTAGCATCTTTTTTGCTTTCGCCTCTTTGGTTGTTGATTGAGCCCTTACCAGTTAGAAGCAAAACAGTATCATTTTTCTTGATTTTCATTTTATCTTCTCCTTATAAAACTTCGGGCGCAAGGGAAATTATACGCATATAGTCTTTATCCCTTAATTCTCTTGCTATAGGTCCAAAAATACGAGTACCTTTAGGTTGTTTTTGAGCATCAATAATAACTGCTGCATTTTCGTCAAATCTAACGTAAGTTCCGTCTTTTCTTCTAACGCCGTTGGTGCTTCTTACGATAACTGCTTTAACAACGTCACCTTTTTTAACTGCACCACCTGGGGTAGCGGTTTTAACGCTTGCTACGATAACGTCGCCAACGTTGCCGGTTCTTCTAAATGAACCACCGAGAACTTTAATGCACATCAATTCTTTTGCACCAGAGTTGTCTGCTGCTTTTAATCTTGAAAATGGTTGTATCATTGCGCGCCTCCTTACTTAGCCTTTTCGATGATTTCTGCTACTCTCCAATTTTTGTCCTTAGAGAGTTTTCTTGTTTCTACGATAAGAACTTTATCGCCTACGCCACAAGAATTTGCTTCGTCATGCGCCTTGAATTTGTGAGTTTTTTTAATAGTCTTCTTGTATAATGGATGTTTATATCTTTCTTCGATAGCAACAACTACCGTTTTATCCATTTTGTCGGAAACTACTACGCCGACTCTTTCTTTTCTTAAATTTCTTTCCATAATCTTCTACTCCTCCGCCTTACTTTGAAGCCTCGATTTCTTTGCTTCTTAAAATCGTTTTAACTCTTGCAATGTCTTTTTTGCAGTTTGCAAGTGCTGCGGGGTTTTCTAGTTGGCCGATAGCGTGACGGAAACGAAGGTTGAACAATTCTTCAGAAAGTTCTTTAAGTTTCGTATTTAGTTCTTCTACGGTCAATTCTCTTAAATCTTTTGCTTTCATTAACCTTCACCGCCTTCTTCTTTAATTTGTTCTGCTACGGTTTCCTTCTTAACGAATTTAGTCTTAACAGGAAGTTTGTGTCCTGCAAGTCTCATAGCCTCTTTTGCAATATTTTCAGGAATACCTGACATTTCAAATAATACTCTGCCTGGTTTTACTACTGCTACCCAGAATTCTACTGAACCTTTACCACTACCCATACGGCTATCGGCAGGTTTTTTAGTTACAGGTTTGTGTGGGAATATGTCAATCCATACTTTACCACCTCTTTTAATAAATCTCGTCATTGCAACACGGGCTGCTTCGATTTGATTTGATTTAATCCAACCTGGTTCGGTAGCAACTAAACCGTATTCACCGTAAGCGATTTTATTACCTTTGGTACATTTACCGGTCATTCTGCCACGATGAACTCTTCTTCTTTTAACACGTTTTGGCATTAACATAATTAAGCTTCGCCTCCTTTACTAGACTTGGTTTTGCTTTGACCAATGATTTCGCCTTTGTAAATCCAGCATTTAATACCGATAATACCAAAGGTGGTTAGTGCTTCAGCAAAGCCGTATTCTATATCCGCTCTCAACGTTTGTAGTGGAATTGAACCTTCGTGATAACTTTCGCTACGAGCAATTTCAGCACCAT
This sequence comes from Christensenellaceae bacterium, assembly GCA_045614165.1. Taxonomy (GTDB): domain Bacteria; phylum Bacillota; class Clostridia; order Christensenellales; family Borkfalkiaceae; genus UBA1259. The sequence continues at coordinate 27,647 of JAZLCK010000004.1, forward strand.
CAAGTCTTCCGCTAACCATAACTTTAATACCTTTGATGCCGGCTCTCATTGACCTAGAAATTGCTTGTTTCATTGCTCTTCTGAAAGATGCACGTTTTTCTAATTGAGCAGCGATACCTTCTGCAACTAATTGCGCGTCTGCATCAGGTTTTTTAACTTCGGTAATGTTTACTGAAATTTGTTTGCCTTTGCATACTTTTGCAACAGTTTGTTTGATTACTTCGATTTCTGCACCTTGTTTACCGATAAGTACACCTGGACGTGCAGTGAAAATGTTGATTAATACCTTAGAAGCCGCTTTTTCGATAACAATTTTAGAAATTGCTGCTTGATAGTATTTTTTCTTTAATATTTTACGAATTTCATTATCTTCTTTGATGTTTGCAGAAAATTCTTTCTTATCAACGAACCAATGAGAATCCCAATCTTTATTTACTCCGACTCTTAAACCGTGTGGATTAACTTTTTGTCCCATACCGTCCTCCTTAAGCCTTTGCACCAAGAACCACTGTAATGTGGCTGGTTCTCTTTAATATTCTAAATGCTCTGCCTTGTGCTCTTGGTCTTACTCTTTTAAGGGTTGGACCTTGGTCAGCAAAACATGCTGCTACAAAAAGATCGTCTTTGCTTAAACCAACGTTGTTTTCAGCGTTTGCACCAGCACTCATCAATACTTTTTTGATAGGTAATGATGCAGATTTTGGCGTGTTTTCTAGGATTGCAAGAGCGTCTTTATAACTTTTGCCTCTAATGATATTTAGAACGATTCTTACTTTGTATGGAGAAATTCTAATATATCTGGCAACTGCTTTAGCGCCGTTAGTGTAATTATTAACTGATTTAGCCATTTATATTTCCTCCTATTATCTACCCGAAGAACTCTTTTCAGAGCCTGCGTGGCCTTTGAACGTTCTAGTAGGCGCGAATTCGCCTAATTTGCTACCAACCATATCTTCGGTTACATATACAGGAACGTGTTTTCTTCCATCATATACCGCGATGGTATGTCCTACCATTTGTGGGAATATCGTTGATGCTCTTGACCAAGTTTTTAAAACTTTCTTTTCATTTTTTTCGTTTAATTCTTCTATTCTCTTTAAGAGTTTAGGTTCTACGTAAGGACCTTTTTTAACACTTCTACTCATTGTCGTCCTCCTTAATTTATCCTGGTAATGATAAGTTTGTCAGAAGCCTTTTTGTGCTTTCTAGTCTTGTAACCAAGAGCAGGTTTACCCCAAGGAGTAACAGGTCCTGGCATACCAACAGGTGATTTACCTTCACCACCACCGTGTGGGTGGTCACATGGGTTCATTACAACACCACGTACTGATGGACGGATACCTAAATGTCTGGTTTTACCTGCTTTACCGATTCTGATAATTTCGTGTTCTAGATTACCAACTTGACCGATAGTTGCTTTGCAGGTTGCAAGGATATATCTCATTTCGCCACTTGGCATTTTAAGAGTTACGTATTTTTCGTCTCTTGCCATGATTTGAGCGCTCATACCAGCCGCCCTAGCGATTTGACCACCTTTTCCAGGTTGCATTTCGATGTTGTGAACCATAGTACCAACAGGGATATCTTTAAGCATTAAAGCGTTGCCTGCTTTGATATCTGCGGTTGCACCTGATAATACGGTGTCGCCTACTTTTAAGCCAACAGGAGCAAGAATATATTTCTTTACGCCGTCTGCATACATAAGTAATGCGATGTTTGCGCTACGGTTTGGATCGTATTCGATAGATTTAACTTTTGCAGGAACGCCGTCTTTGTTCCTTTTGAAGTCTATGATACGATATTTTCTTCTGTTTCCGCCACCGATATGACGTACGGTTATTTTACCTTGAGCGTTTCTACCACCGCTCTTTCTCATATCTTCAAGTAAAGATTTTTCAGGTTTAACAGCCGTGATTTCATCGTAAGCACTTACCGTCATAAAACGACGTGCTGCAGATGTCGGTTTATATCTTTTAATAGCCATTATTCTTTTCCTCCCGATTAAGATAACGAATCAAAGAATTCGATTGATTTGCTATCTTTCTTTAAGGTGACTGCTGCTTTCTTAAAATCAGGGGTGTATCCTTCATACTTGCCTTGTCTTTTAAGTTTGCCTCTTACAATCGCCGTATTAACTTTATCAACTTTTACACCGAAGATTTCTTCAACTGCAATTCTGATTTGAGTTTTGTTTGCGTCTTTTGCTACTACAAAGTAGTATTTTTTATCTTTTATACCCGCATAACTTTTTTCGGTAAGTAGGGGTTTAATTATAACGTTGCGTGAGTCCATTATTCTCCATAGACCTCCTCAATTTTATTTACGGCACTCTTAGACATTACGATTACAGCGTTTTTAACAACTTCGTAAGTGTTTAAAAGTTCTACGGGAATGGTTGATACTTTTTTAAGGTTTGCACTTGCTCTTAAAACTGCATCGTCTGCATTGTCAAGAACTAAAAGCACGGTTTTGTCAAAATTGAACGCTTTAAGGAAAGCAACCATTTCTTTCGTTTTTGGAGCGTTAACTTTAATTTCATCAATAAAGAACGCTTGGCCGTTTCTAACTTTTTCAGAAAGAGATGAGAAAAGTGCAACTTCTTTTGCTTTTGCATTCATCTTCTTTGAGAAATCTCTTGATTTTGGTGCGAATACTACGCCACCTTTTACCCATTGTGGACTTCTGATAGAACCTTGTCTTGCTCTACCGGTACCTTTTTGTCTCCAAGGTTTTGCACCACCACCACGAACTTCGCTACGGGTTAGAGTGCTTTTCGTTCCTTGTCTTTCGTTTGCAAGTCTAGTCACAACTGATTGGTGAATAACCGATTCGTTGTATTCTGCATTAAACAAAACATCGGATAATTGAAGTTCGCCCACGATGTTTTTACTCATATCGTATAAATTAACTTTTGGCATATTCTTTCTCCTTACGCTTTAACGCTATTTCTAATAGTTACGATGCCTTTAACTGGACCAGGAACTGCGCCCTTAACAAGAAGAAGATTTCTTTCTTTGTCCACTTTAACGACTTCGAGGTTTAATACGGTCACTTTTTCGTTACCATATTGTCCAGCCATCTTTTTGCCTTTGAATACTCTTGATGGAGAGCTGTTTGCACCCATAGAACCTACTTCTCTGTGAACAGGGCCTACACCGTGAGTTTCTTTAAGTCTGTGATTGTTCCATCTTTTAATTACACCGGTGAAACCATGACCCTTAGAGATACCAGAAACGTCGATTTTGTCGCCTTCTGCGAAGATGTCGCAAGTTACGATTGAACCAACTTCTTCTTTCACGCTGTCAAGTCTAAATTCTTTGAGAACTTTTACAGGTTTTACGCCGGTTTTTTTGAATAAGCCGTTTTCTGGTTTATTCAAGTTCTTTTCTGCTACTTCCGAAAAACCGAGTTTTACTGCCGAGTAGCCGTCTCTTTCAACGGTTTTGATTTGAACTACTGGACATGGACCAGCCTCGATTACGGTTACGGGAATTACTTTTCCGTCTTCTTTAAATAGTTGAGTCATACCCAACTTTCTTCCAATGATTGCTTTATTCATAGATAAAGTTCACCTCCATATATATAATGTTTTAAGTTTTTAGAGTTTGATTTTGATATCAACGCCTGCTGGTAAGTGGATACTATCTAATAGTTTTACGTTTGGCGAATAGATATCGATTAGTCTTTTATGCGTTCTGATTTCAAATTGTTCTCTTGAATCTTTATATTTGTGTGGTGAACGCAAAATAGTAATGATTTCTTTTTCTGTTGGTAGTGGAATTGGGCCTGAAATTTTAGCGCCCGCTTTTTGCATCGTTTCTACGATTTTAGATGCGGCTTGGTCTAACATCTCAACGTCGTAAGACATTAGTTTAATTCTGATTTTTTGACTTGCCATTTTTGTTTTCTCCTTGTTTTCCTAACTTTTTTTGTGTTTGTGTAAACTTGTCCGTGTGTGTCGAATTTCGTTTATAAAAAAATCATCTACCGATACTTAAATTTTTAAGTCGCTGAAGATGACAAAACTAATTCGATTTGAAGTTAGTCGCAGGGGTCTAGCCCCCACACTTGTCCACGGAAATTATCTTTCGCCGAGCGATTTTAAGTAACTTCCCGCTTCATCCCAGATTACACAGCCTAGTTATTATAACCTAATTATTTATTATTGTCAAACGATTTTCATACCTTTTTTCAAAAAAAATTCCGAAAATTTTAATCAATTTTCGGAATGATTTTTTTGAGTTTTTAAGCGATTTCTTCTTTAATTATTAAAGGTTTTGCACCGTTTACAACCACGTTTTCGTCTACTATTACCTTAACTACGCCTTCCATTGATGGTAAATCATACATAGTTTCTATCATAATGTTTTCGAAAATCGTTCTAAGTCCCCTAGCGCCCGTTTTTAGCGCGATTGCTTTTTTAGCAACTTCTAGCACAGCCCCGTCGGTTATTTCAAGTTCAACGTTGTCAAGCCCGATTAGTGCTTTATATTGTTTAACAAGAGCGTTTTTAGGAGCAGTCATTATATTAACTAGCGCATCTTCATCTAGCGCGTGCAAGCCAACCGTGATAGGAACTCTGCCCACAAATTCTGGAATTAAGCCGTATTTAATAAGGTCTTGTGGTTGAATATCTTTAATAAATTCTTCACTAGCCTTGTTAGACTTAACGCCAGCGCCAAAACCTAACGAAGAAACTTCTTTACGTTTTGAAACGATGTCGGATAACCCAACGAATGCGCCACCTAGTATAAACAATATATTAGTAGTATCTATTCTAATGCACTCTTGTTGTGGGTGTTTTCTTCCGCCTTGTGGTGGAACGTTTGCAACCGTGCTTTCTATAATTTTTAGAAGTGCTTGTTGCACGCCTTCGCCCGAAACGTCCCTTGTGATAGAAACGTTTTCGCTTTTTCTTGCTATTTTATCAATTTCGTCGATATAAATTATGCCTTTTTGGGCTTTTTCTATATCAAAGTCTGCATTTTGAATAAGTTTTAATAAAATATTCTCAACGTCTTCACCAACATAGCCCGCTTCTGTAAGTGTGGTTGCATCGGCAACGGCAAACGGAACGTCTAAAATTTTAGCAAGAGTTTTGGCAAGCAAGGTTTTACCACTACCCGTTGGACCTAAAAGCAAGATGTTGCTTTTATCAATCTCTACGTCTGTGCTTTTGGCAGAAGTAATCCTTTTATAATGGTTATAAACTGCAACGGATAATACTTTTTTCGCTTCTTCTTGTCCCACAACGAATTCATCTAACTTTTTCTTGATTTCGCTTGGTTTTAGAAGTTGTATATCTCCGCCCACTTGAACTTTACGGTCTTCTTCGCTAATAACGTCGCGACAAATTTCTACACATTCATCGCAAATATATATGCCTGTTGGACCTGCTATCAAGCGTTTTGCAAGTTCTTTGCTTTTACCACAAAAAGAACAAAAGAGCGTATCTTTTTCAGTTCTCATATATCTCCTATAAACTATGGTCTTTTAACGAAAATTTCGTCGATAAGTCCGTACTCTTTTGCATCTTCTGCCGATAAATAATTATCTCTATCGGTATCTTTTTCGATAACTTCGTATGGTTTACCACTATTTTTCGCCAAAATAGTGTTTAAACGATGTTTGGTTTTAATAATATGGTCGGCTTGAATTTTAATGTCGCTTGCTTGACCTTGTGCACCACCTAATGGTTGGTGAATCATAATTTCGCTGTTTGGGAGAGCAAATCTTTTGCCCTTTGCGCCACTTGAAAGTAAGAACGCACCCATACTTGCCGCAAGACCTATACAAATAGTGCTTACGTCGCATTTAATATAGTTCATAGTATCGTAGATAGCAAGGCCGGCAGTCACGCTACCACCTGGGCTATTGATATATAAACAAATGTCTTTATTTGGGTCTTTACCTTCTAGGTAGATAAGTTGAGCAACTACTGCGTCTGCAACAGCGTCGTTAATTTCTCCGGTAAGGAAGATTATTCTATCTTCTAAAAGTCTAGAATAAATATCATAACTTCTTTCGCCTTTTCCCGTTTGTTCTACAACGTATGGGACAACGGTGTTTTTTATTTCCATATTATCCTCCTACCCGTTTGGCAAGTTATTAGCCTACTGGGTTTTCCTTTTTGAGCATATCGAATAATTTTTTGATAATGATATCGTCTTTAATGTAGTCAAGTTGACGAGCGTTCATATACTTTTTAACGTCTGGCACAGGTTTGTTTTGAGCCTTAGCCATTTCTTCAAATCTCTTTTCAACTTCTTCTTCGGTTGCTTCGATTTTTTCTTCGGTTATAATTTTATCGATAACAAGTTGAGATTTAACCATATCTTTTGCTTGTTCTTCGTATTCTTTTCTAAAATCTTTCATAGACTTACCTAAATATTTTAAGTAGTCGTCAAGTTTAATGCCTTGGTATGAAAGCCTATATTCCATATCGCGAACCATATTGTCGATTTGGTTTTCAACAAGCGCATCTGGAATTTCTACTTCTGCGCCTTCACAAATCTTTTTGAGAAGTGCGTTTTCGAATTCGCGTGCTGCTCTTTCAGCGTTTTGTTTTTCTAATTTTTCTTTAACTTGCGCTTTGTATTCTGCTACGGTTGCTACGCCGGTTGCTTCTTTAATGAATTCATCGTTAAGTTCTGGAAGTTCTTTAACTTTGATTTCGTGAAGTTTAATAGCGAAAACAGCATCTTTACCTTTTAGGTTTTCAGCGTGGTATTCTTCTGGGAATTTGACGTTGATGTCTTTTTCTTCGCCTTTCTTCATACCAACGATTTGGTCTTCAAAACCTGGGATGAAAGATTTGCTACCGATAACAAGGTTTTGTTTGGTTGCCGTGCCACCATCGAATTTAACGCCGTCTACTGAACCAGAGTAGTCGATAACAACGGTGTCACCATCTTGAACTGCTCTATCTTCTACGTCGATTAAACGTGAATTTCTTTCTCTAACGCGTTCGATATCAGCATCTACGTCTTCGTCTTTTACATTATACTCTATTTTTTCCATCTTTATACCTTTGTAAGCGCTGATTTTTACCTCAGGTTTAACAGGTACGATAACTTCTAAAACAAGACCCTTAGCGTTTAAATCTTTAACGCTAACGTCTGGATGAGAAATCATTTCGATGTCTTTTTCTTTATCTAAAATTTCAGTAAAATATTTTTGATATGCGCCGTTAATAGCATCATCATAGAAAATGCCTTCGCCGTATGCGCTTTCTAAAACTTTTTTAGGCACTTTGCCTTTTCTGAAACCAGGTAGGCTATATTTGCCTTTGGTTTTTTCGTATGCTAGGTCGATAGCCTCGCTCCACTCTTTTGCAGTCACGTTGATTACGAATTTAACGGTACTTTTTTCGCCTTTTTCAAAAGTGTATTTCATAATAATCTCCTAATTATTTAAATTCTAACATATTTTATCACAAGTAATTTAAAAACGCAACTTTTTTACGCCTTTTTTATACTTATAATTACTTTTTTAAAAATTCGTCGTGTTTTTCAGGTTTAACCACCAAAGAACTAAAATCCGTATAAATGCACGCGCCCGGTTTAGACTTTGGAATTTTTTTAACGTAGCGCTTTTTTGTGTACACGATTTCGGTGTTTCCGCCTTCTCTTGCTTTTGAATAGTAGCCACAAATTTCCGCCGAAATTTTTATAACGCTATCGGGTACGACTTTATCGGCTGGGTTTTTGATAACGACGTGTGACGAGTGATAAAGTTTAGCGTGTAGCCATACGTCGTTTGGCTTTGCCGAAAAGGTAATTTTATCATTTTCGATATTGTTTCTTCCCGCCAAGACTTCGTAGCCGTTAATGACGTATAATTTTGGTTTTTGGTCTTCTTTCTTTTTGCCTTTTGGAGCGTTATCTTTAATTAGCCCGTAAGCCTTAATTTCTTCTTCTATAAAAGCAAGGTCTTTTATCGTTTCGCACAAGGCAATTTCTTCGCTTACGTTAGTTAAATAGTCTAGTTCTTCTTGCGCAATTTTTTCTTGGCTTTCTAGCGCGGTTAAAGAACGTTTTTGCTTGTTATATTTTTTGTAATAGTTGTTAGCGTTTTGGCTTGGCGAAATGTCGGGATTAAGTGAAATTTCGATAGTGCTTCCGTCGTAATAATTATTTGCAACTAGCGTTTTATCGCCCTTTTTTATTAGGTAAACATTTGCTAAAATTAATTCGCCTTTTAGTTTGTTTTCTTCTAAATTTTCGGCATCTTTTTTCCTTGATAAAACTGCACCTAATCGCTTTTTAATTTTTTTGATTTGATTAGATACTATGCTGTTTAGCCTATCCCTTTTTGCACTTATATTTTTTTGATAGGATTTTTTGGAAAAATACTCATTATCAGCCGTGCAAACGCTATCAAAAAATTCCCTTTCACCCTTAATAGTTAGGTAGTCGAAAACTAGCACGTCTTTTATCGTTTCACCGACTTTTACAAGGCAAGGATTAGCCTTTGTATTTTCTATAAAATCGTTTATAAAATCAAACAATTCTTTGCCCGAATTTTGCAAGTTTTTTTTGGCGTTAATAGTCGTAAATTGATATGCAATTTCGTTTGCAGTAGACTGCGCAAGACCTAATACGTTTGCAAAAATAAATTCGCCCAAATTAGTGCTTTTAGTATTAAAAAATTCATTGAAAATATCTATAAGCAAGTCGTTATCAGGCTCTTTTTTATCGCCTTTTGGTGGCAAGGTGTATTGCTTGTTTACGATAAGTGGTCTAATCCCGTTATCAAACACGTTTACACCCCTATTTGCACCTAAAACTTTGCCGTCTTCGGTTAGTATAACGTTGCTATATCTACCCATTAGTTCAACGTATAAAATCTTCTCTTTTGCATCGAAAAATTCTTGCGAACAGGATAGTGTGATTTTAACTATTCTATCAAAGCCAACTAGTTCTATTTTTTGGATTGTTGCCATTGATAAGTGCTTTCTAAGTAGCATGCAAAAATTTGGCGCTGTTAGTGGCGCTTCCTGTTCGCTATCAAGCAAGTTTATTCTTGGGCTAGACGGGTCTGCCGAAACAAATAGCCTATAAATTTTACCTTTATAAATGGTAAAAATAACGCTATCCGTGTTTGGCTGAACGATTTTATTTATCTTTCCGCCGATAAGCATATTATTAAGTTCTTTTGCTATATATTTTAGCGTAAAAGCGTCTTGTGGCACGTTATTTCTCCAATGAAAAGGTTTGTTCGTTTAAGTAGTAAAGTGGGCTATTTTTATCAAAATAAAAGGTTAAACTGCTAGAAACTAGGTTTTGTTTTTTTGCGTTATACTTTTTGTTAAACGCGCTATCGCCATACTTTTCGTCGCCTAAAATCGGGTAGCCGATATGCGCCAAATGTGCTCTAATTTGGTGGGTTTTTCCCGTAAATAATCTAACCTTTAACGTAGACGTTTCTTGGCTTTCTTCTATTACTTCGTAGCCCGTTTTAATCATAACGCTACCCACTACTTTTTTGTCGAAAATTTTAACTAAACTTTGCTCTTTATCCTTTACTAAATAGGCCGTTAAAACGGCTTTTTTGGGGCTAGGTAATCCTTTAACAACACAAGTGTAGCGTTTATCGAAAAGGTGATTTTTAAAGCCTAAAAGCAGTTCTTTTTCGGCACTAGAATTAAGCGCAAAAACCATTAAGCCCGACGTGTTTCTATCAAGGCGATGAATAAATTTTGCGCCCTTATATTCTTGTTTTATTTTGTCAAAAATTTCTTCTGCGGTAATGCCCGATTGTTTGTTTATAATTAGCACGTTTTCATCGCAATAAATTTGGGCATAGAAAGACTTTTCGGGAAGATTATAGTATAATTCCACCTTGTCCCCGATTGTTAAGTCCACGTCTTTATTAACCCTTTTCCCGTTAACTTTTACGTCGCTTTTTCTAATCAATTTCATTAAAATAGTGTATGAAATTAACGGGTATTCTTTTAAGACGGATTTTGTAAGTTTTGCATCTTTTTTTGCAATATAACTAATCATAATTTATAAAAATTTTTTTATTTATTATAGTTAAAAAAGACTTCGGAAAACCGAAGTCTTTTATTCTTTATTAATCTTCGTTGGTTGATTTTTTGGTTTGTTCTTTCGGTTTAATAAATAACAACACCAAAATACCTGCTAAGCATAAAGTTCCAACACACAAGAAAACAACTGAAACCATATTGTTTTTGAGCCATTGGTTTTCTGGTTTAACTTTAAGTTTTGGTTCGGTCACTTTAATTAAGTATCTGTCACCAGAAGCATTTACAGTAAGACCAGAAGAAACTTCACAGTCTATTCTATAAGCACCTGCCTTTACAGGGGTAAACTCTAACTTGCCGTTATAGTTAATAGTGTCGATGTCGTCTTTGGTGAATACTTCTTCACTATAAGTAGAAGTCACTTCTGATTTCTTAAAGACTTTAATCCAGCCTTCGCTATCAATCGTTGCATTTACGTCTGCATTATACCATAGCGTATAAACAGGGGTGTAATTTTCCGCTTCGATTTTAAATGGAACTGCGCTGTATCTTACACCAACGTAGCCGTTAGTTCCAGCAGTTTCTTTGTTTGCTTCTACAACTAGTGGAGCGTTATCTTCGATTTTGAAAGAGAATACGAAATCTTTTGTAAAAGCGTCTTCGCCTTTCAAAATGTTTTCATTATCGATAGGACTTTCCATTGAGTTGTCGCCATCTTTGAACATTATAAAGAATTTGTATTCGCCCGGAACGTCAACTCTAATGCTCATAGTAGTTGCCGTTTTATTTTCATCGGTTGGTGAGTTTACGTATACGGTGTATTTTAATTGGTCGTAAGTAGCGTAGTCGTATTTAACTAAATCTTTAAGTGATGGAATTTCGATTGATTTTCCAAGAGAGATATAGTGGTCGCCAATCATCGTTGCTTTTATAAGCGCGTTTTTGAAAGATTTAATCGCTTCTTCACTTGCTTCGTATTTAGGAGCAACGGTTGGAACAAACCCTTCGTCTAACACTTCGATTTCAATAGTGCCAAAATCATTAGTTCCATCGGTAAGAACGAAAGTTTCGATATCCTTTACGCCGTCACCTGTGATAGATGCTTTTTTGTTAAGGATAAATGATTTTGATTTTTCGCCGATGAACATATCAATTATGTCTGCATTATCATCGGTGGTAGATTTTTTGAGATAGATATCTTCTTCTTCAACGTTAGCATAAACAGAATAAAGATTTACTGCAACGCCATCTTCCTTACCATCTTTAACAACGATTTCGCCGTTAGAAGTATAAACGTCTTCTTCTAAGGCAACCATTGGTAAGCAAGGCACAACGTCTTCGTTTTCTAAAACAAAGGTTTGCTTATATGCACCGCCAAGGGTTGCTTTTTGGTCGATATAGTTAATTGCAAATTCTTTTGCATCGCTACCATCAACGCCGAAAGTTAAAGAAACGTATGCGGTAGAACTTTTAACGCCTGCGATTTTATAATAGTCATCACTTTCGTTTAGAACTACTTCGCTAGACGTAGAATTTAATTTTACTGATAATTTATTGTTTGCAACGGTTGTGCTAACGATAACGTAATCACTAACAGCGAAAGCACTTTCTGCCCCGTCGTTAAATTTTGCTGTGCCATTTTCGATATTGATATAAACTTTGTTAATAATTTTATCGTCGAATTCGCCATCAGCATTTTCGTTGCCGTGCAAAACGTAAGAATTAGACCTAAATTCTACTAAAAGTGATTTTGCGCCGTTTGGAACTTGTAGTTTAATCGCAAAGTCGTTAACTACCAAAGGATTAACGATAGATAACTTTTCATCGTTTTTAGCAGAAATAACTAGGTTGTCGTTTTTATACTCTATACTTGAAGTGGTATCGAAGTAATTTGAAACGTCTTCTTTATAACTTGCCCTAACTACGTTTTGTGCGCCAAAATTACTAAAAATAGCGCCTAATAGTAGCGCAAAACAAAACGCTACTGATAAAAATATTAACTTAAAAGATTTAGCCTTATTCATATAAGCAAAAACTCCTATTTATTGCATTATGCCATATCTTATTTTATGCCTTATTGTATTTTACACAAATTTTGGCGTTTTGTCAATTCACTTTTAACTCTTTTTTTAATTATTATTAAAAATATATATAATATAGCCTTTTTTAGACACGTTTTTTAGACGCGGTTAACAAAGCCCACCCTTTGTTAAATATAATAAAGTAGGACTAATGAAAAAATTATGATGTACTTTTTACTACTTACTGCTTTTACCGTGAGCGTGGATTCGTTTATTTGCGGATTTTCGCTTGCAAAAACTTCTAATAAAAAACGCCAAATAATCGCTTGTGTTTTCTTAACGGTTTTACTTATGTGTTTTTTTACTAATTATTCGGCTTTACTACTTAAAAACGTAAACCCCGTTTACACTTCGGTTATAGGCGCTATTATTCTCATTTTAGTTGGAATTTATAACCTATTTTTCACCACGAACAACCAGAGCGAAAAGATAGCTTCTAAAGCTTTTATACTAGCGGGTTTTGCCGTTGGTTTAGACGGCGCAATGGCTAACCTATCCCTTTCGCTTATGGGCATAAATTCGTTTTACGTGCCTATAATTATTGCAGTTATGCACGCTATTATGGTGCTGTTAGGAATAATACTTTCTAACGTTAAATTATGGGCAAAAATTATGCGATACAACTTTATTTCGCCCGTTATTTTAATAGCGCTTGGCGCGTATAAACTACTAGAAATTTTTATTTAAACTTAAAAGCGAAAGCACCTTTTGCGCTTTCGCTTTAAACCTTTATATATCATTAAAAATTTAGCACTTATTATAGCACCTTAGACAAAAATTCTTTAAGTCTTTCGTCTTTAGGGCTTTCGAAAAATTCTTTTGGCGAATTTTCTTCTTTTATAACGCCGTCGTCCATAAACATTATCCTAGATGCTACTTCTTTCGCAAAGCCCATTTCGTGTGTGACAACGACCATCGTCATACCTTCTTTTGCAAGAGCAGTCATAACGTTTAGAACTTCGCCAACCATTTCTGGGTCTAACGCAGAAGTAGGTTCGTCAAAGAGCATTACGTCTGGTTCCATAGCAAGCGCTCTAACGATTGCAACACGTTGTTTTTGCCCGCCAGATAATGCCGATGGATAGTCTTTTGCCCTATCTTTTAGGCCTACTTTGTCAAGTAGTTCAAGCGCCTTAGAAACTGCTTGTTCTTCTGTTAACTTTTTAAGTTTAACGGGCGCAAGCGTTATGTTGTCTAAAATGGTTAGGTGTGGGAACAAGTTGAATTGTTGGAACACCATACCGATTTTTTGGCGATGCACCGTTATAGATTTATCAAGAACCTTTTTAATTGCTTTTTCTTCGGTTTTTTGGGCGTTATACTCTGCTTTTAGGTTTTGAATTTCATTATCTAGTTTTACTTTTTCTTCTACACTTGCAGTTTTTAGTTTTGCTTTAAGTTCGTTAATTTTTTCTAGCGTATAAACGCTGTAAGTTTTAAAAATTAGTTCGTCTTCAAACAAAATTTCGCCAGCAGTTGGGTTTTCTAGCATATTAAGACACCTTAAAAAGGTGGATTTACCACAACCTGATGGGCCGATAATTGCAACAACGTCGCCTTTTTTAATTTCGGTGTTAATACCTTTTAGAACTTTGTTATCGCCAAAGTTTTTGCAAAGGTTTTTTACGTTTAATATTATTTTATTTTCACTCATAATTACGTCCTATCACTTTTAGCGAATTTCTTTTCTAATACTTTTAGAATTTGTGTTAGCCCTATTACGATTATTAGATATAACACAGCCGAAACGATATATGGCATAAACGGGTCTAACGTTTTTGCTGTAATGTTTGCGGCAATTTTCGTGATATCTTTAACACCGATAGTGCCCACAATAGAGGTTTCTTTAATGAGTGCGATAAATTCATTAAATAACGCTGGAAGCGCCCTTCTAAAACCTTGTGGCAAAACGATATTAACCATAATTTTGAATTTAGAGAGCCCAAGTGATGCGCCGGCTTCTATTTGCCCGTCGTCAACTGATTCTAAGCCACCACGAATTATTTCTGCAACGTATGCACCTGAGTTGATACCAAAGGTAAGCATTGCAATAGGTAGTGTTGGCAAGGCAACTAATACGATAAAATACATTATGAGTAATTGAACGTACACGGGAGTTCCACGGAATATGGTTAAGTAAAAATCGCATATTTTCGCGCCAATCTTAAAGTTGCCAAATTTCTTGTTTACGTATTTTATTAGCGCTACGATAACGCCGATTATTACACCGATAGCGATTGCACATAAAGAAATAAGAACTGTTCTTCCTACCCCTTCTACATACCATAGCCAACGATTATCTTTAATTAATGTGCTGTAAAACATATTTATCCCTTTATTCACGCTAAAAGGTAGGCCTAATTTGGTCTACCTTTTTAGACGTATTTTGATTTATTTTAATTAACCTACTAAACTTAATGCTGGAAGTTTATCTAATACGATGAAATCAATTTTACCAGTTTTAAGAGCGGTGAAAGCAACTGGACCACTATCGTATTCTACTAGGGTTGCACCAGTATCTTTAAGTACGCCACTATTAATTGCTTCTTCTACAAGGAATGAACCAGTAGTACCTTTTTGAACACCGATTTTTGCGCCTGCAAGTTGTTCTAATTTAGTGAACGCTTTATCTTTTGCAGAAATGATGTATTGAATTGAACTTACATATGGTTCAGAGAAATCTAGGGTTGCTTTTCTTTCGTCGTTAATAGTGATACCTGCTGCACCGATTGCATTGTCTTCGGTAGCAACTTTACCACAAATACCATCGAATAACATATCGGTTACGTTGAGTTTCATATTAAGTTCTTCGCAAACCAAAGCCATTAAGTGCATATCAACACCAATAACTTCGTTGTTTTCGTCGATGAACTCAAATGGAGCGAAACCAGATTCGGTATATACGTTAAGAACTCCTGCGGTGTTATCTGAAAGGTCAGGTAATTCAAAAGTTCCGGTTGGGGTTTGGTCTTCGTAAATCGCAGTATAGTATTCGATTAAACCTGCAACGTCGGTATCAGAGATAACGTCGTTCATCGCTTCAAGAATTTGTGCTTTTTTGCTTGAATTTTTACCAATAGCAAAACCGAATTCTTCACCTTCAATACCTTCGATAGCATTTGCTACGTAGTCACCTTTTCCGCCACATGCTGTTAAGCCGATTGAAAACGTTAAGGCTAAAACGCAAGTGAGCAATAAAGTAATAAGTTTTTTCATTTTTTATTCTCCTTTTATGTTCGCCAAGATAGGCGTGTTTTCATTTTACGTTTATTACTATACACCCCAAAACTATGTTTGTCAACTATTTTTATGTATAATTTTGAAAATTTTTCATTTTTTTTGAAAATTTATTTATATTTTTGAATAATTTAGTGAATAATTACAAATTTAATGAATATTTTTAACAAAAAAAGAAAAACCCGCCTTTTATAGCGGGTTTTGTTTGTGTGTATTAGCATATAATATTCATATTGTTTTGTTATTCCGCCTTATCCCCGTCGTTTATAAAGAGAATACCTAGGCAGTTTTCGCCACAATGGCTAGTAATAGTTCCACCTGCGCGCGTTATATATACGTTTTTAAAGCCACGATTTATTAGGTGGTTTTTAGCCGTTTCGATTGCTTCTGGGCTTGCCGTGGTGTAAGTGACGAAACCAACGCTAAGGTCAGGCGAAGAAAATTCTTCTAAAACGTCTTTACAATAAGTATTAACGCCGTGTTCAAAATTGCCACGATATTTTTTACCCGAAACCATCTTTCCATCTTTAAGCACTATTTGCGGGCGAATTTTTAGTAGGTTTGCACCAAGGTATACGAGCGCGTTGCATCTTCCACCTTTATAAAGGTAGTCAACGCGTTTAAGAATAAAACTTGCCGAAACGCTTGCCGCCCTTGCTTGCACCTTTTTATATATTTGTTCTATTGACACGTTTTCTTTTGCAAGTTTAGTAGCGTAGAGTGCTAGTAGCGCTATACCTGTTGAAAGAGAGCGCGAATCTATTACGTAAACGTTTTTTAGTTCTTTTGATACGGCAAGGGCGTTTTCATATGCACTTGATAGTTCTGACGATAATGAAATGTGAATTATGCCGTCGTATTCTTTTAATATTTCGGTAAAATGTTCTTCGTAAGTAATGCGATTAACAGCGCCCGTTTTAGGAAGAATTTTATTATCGTCTACAAACTTTATTATTTCGTCGCAAGTGATATCGCCGTCTTTATAATCTTTATCCCCTAAAAACACGGTAAAAGGCACTACTTTTATATCGTTTTCTTTAATGAGTTCTTTAGATAGGTCTGATGCCGTTTCTACTGAAATTGCTATTTTCATAACTACTCCTTGTTTTAGAAAAAATTTATTAACCAACGTGTTTTATTATATTTTATCGCAACGCTTTTAGCAACCTACTTTGTCGGTTTTGACTTCTACATTTTGTTTTTCACACTCTACCGACAGTAGAAAGTGTAATTTTTTATGCTTTTTTGTTTGCTTTTTGTTGGTTTTTGTGATATATTGTGTTATATGGATATAAAAGAAAACTTGGCTACAAACTTAATAAATTTTAGAAAAGCCAACAATTTAACCCAAGCAGAACTTGCTAAAAAACTCAATTATTCGGATAAAGCCGTTTCTAAGTGGGAACGTGGCGAATCTACGCCCGACCTTTCGGTGCTTCACGAAATAGCAGTTTTCTACGGCACAACCATTGATAAACTTATTTCTAACCCACAAGAAGTTAAGGTTAAACGCACTAGAATGTCTACCAAAAAGCGCTCTATCGTGTGTTTGATAGGCGCGTCTTTTGTTTGGCTACTTGCAATTTTATCTTTTGCAATCACTTCTTTAACAGACGCTGGGTTTTCTGTTGCGTGGTTATCGTTTATCTACGCCGTGCCACTTACCCTATTTATTCTTTGTATTTTCTTTTCGGTGTGGAAAAAGTCGTTAGGAAACTTGATTATTCTTTCTTTACTTGTTTGGACTATTATTCTTTCGGTGTTTTTATCGTTTAGAGTTTTAAGCCCAACAACCACGCCTAATATTTGGCTGATATTTTTAATAGGCATACCCGTTCAGTTGTTGCTAGTTTTTTGGTACACCTTTAAGAGAGTTAGATAAATAAAACAAAATATAAACGCGTAAACCCTGTCGGTTTACGCGTTTTTTAGTTAAGTGCTATATCTTTTAATTTTTCGTATTTTGCTCTTGCATAGGCTTTAATCTTATCTAAATTTTCGCCCCTTTCAAATGCTTCGTCACTTATTTTTTTGGCAAGGAAAATACTTTCCGTTTTAAAGTTCAAAAAACCTAAATCGGTGGGCATTTTACCACTTTGTCTAACGCCCATAAAATCGCCTGAACCACGAAGTTTATAATCGGCTTCTGAAATCTTAAATCCGTCTGTATTAGATTTTATAACTTTTAGTCTTTCGATTGCAGTTTCGGTATTAGCGTTTGTTAGTAAAAAGCAATAACTTTTTATATCAGAGCGCCCTACCCTACCACGTAGTTGATGCAGTTGCGAAAGCCCAAATCTTTCGGCGTTATAGATTACCATTACGCTAGCGTTTGGCACGTCTACACCGACTTCTATTACCGTTGTCGAAACCAAAATTTGATATTCGTTATTCTTAAAGTCTTGCATAACGGCAGTCTTTTCTTTTTCTTTTAGTTTGCCGTGTAGTAAACCGATTTTTATATCGGGCATTTTTGCTTTTAAACTTTCATAAATTTCTTTTGCGCTTTCGGTTTCCCCTTCTTCATCGCCTTCTATTCGTGGACAAACGAAATAGGCTTGCCTGCCTGAAAGAACTTCTTTTTTAATAAAACCAAGCATATCTACGTACTTTTCTAGTGGAACGATATTCGTTTGTATTTCTTGCCTATTTTTTGGCTTATCGGCGATGGTGGTTATTTGTAAGTCGCCGTAAAAAATTAAGGCTAGCGTTCTTGGAATAGGTGTTGCACTCATTACCAAAATGTCTGGGGTTATTCCTTTATTGAGCATTGCACTACGTTGCGCGACGCCAAAACGTTGCTGTTCGTCGCATATACATAACGATAGGTTCTTAAATTCTACGTCTTCGGTAAGTAATGCATGAGTGCCAACCAAAACGTCTATTTCGCCATTTTTTAGGCGTTCTTTGATAGATTTTTTCTCTTTTGCCGTTAGTGAACCGACTAAAAGTTCAACACTTTTATCCTTAAACAAGTTTTTAAGCACCGTGTAGTTTTGTTTTGCCAAAACTTCGGTTGGAGCAAGCATAGAAACTTGATAAGAAGATGAAAGCGCGATATAAATTGCAACGCTAGATACTGCCGTTTTACCACTACCAACGTCGCCTTGCAATAGCCTATTCATAACGTATTCGCCTTTTAGGTCTGCAAAAATTTCGTTAACGGCTTTCTTTTGTCCATCGGTAAACTCAAACGGAAAGTTGTTTTTTATAAAATCAACTAAATCTTTTGCCGTGCAAGAATATTTATTAGTTCTTGCCGTTTGGTTGCCACCATATAGCGTTTTATACGCTGAAATTAGTGCAAAATATTCTTCGATTGCTATTCTATTAGACGCTTCTTCTAGGCTCTTAAAATCGGTGGGGTTATGCACCGTTTTATAGGCGTGATAAAGGTCTATAAGTCCGTATTTTCTTTGAAGTGATAGTGGCACCATACTTTGTGGTTTTTCTAAGTCAACCGAAAGTCTTACTGCATCTCTAAGCACCTTTTGTGGAATACCACCTTTTATGGCGTAATGCGGAACTATCCCCTTTAATCTAAACGCTTTGTCGCACGGCTCAAAAGTTGGATTTACAAGCATAATAGCATCGCCTTCGCGCCTTACCCTACCATAGAACAAATATTCTTCGCCTTCTTTTAGTTTTTGCGCCACGTAAGGCTGATTAAACCAGATTATATTAAAGGTTAAGCCATCTTGTTCACAAACGGCTTTTACGGTGCCTGCGCCGTGCTTATAGTATCTTATCGGTGGAAGAATTATAACTTTTGCAACGGTTAAAACGATATCGTTATGATAGGCGTGGTTAAGCATACGCTTTTCCCTTAAATCTAGATAGTTTTTAGGAAAACAGCGCATTAAATCTGCCGTATCATTGATGCCAATTTTATTAAGTTCAGCATTACGCTTATCGTTTATTCCGCGAATTTTATATAGTTCCATACTCATTATAAAGAAAGGGAAAGATTTGTTCTTTCCCCGCTTTGTTTTTTATGTTTATTCTAGTGCAATATAATAATAGTAAATAGGTTGACCACCGAAATGAACTTCTACGTCACAATCAGGGTATCTTTCTTGGATAATCTTTTGAACCGCAAGCGCGTCTGCCTCTTTTACGTCTTTGCCGTAGTACAAGGTTATCATACATTCATCGCTACGGAGTTTTTCAATTAAGTCTATTGTCACAAGTCCAAGGTCAGAGCCCGAAGAAATAATTTTCTTGTTGTCTAAACCTATAATGTCGTCTTTTTTAATTTCTATGCCGTTTACGTTAGTGTTTCTAACAGCATAAGTCACTTGCCCAACCGTCACAGAGTCTAGCGCGTGAATCATATT
The DNA here is from genome assembly GCA_045614165.1 of Christensenellaceae bacterium. GTDB lineage: Bacteria > Bacillota > Clostridia > Christensenellales > Borkfalkiaceae > UBA1259. The sequence continues at coordinate 47,290 of JAZLCK010000004.1, forward strand.
AGCCTTATTTTCGTCTACCGAAAGGTCTGGGTTGAACGCTAATGCAGCGGCAAAACCTTGTGGGATATTTTTGGTTGGTATAACGTGAATTCGTTTGTTTTCTACAAGCGATTTTGCTTGTTCTGCCGCAAGAATTATGTTCTTGTTGTTAGGGAATACAAACACGTTTTCGGCGTTAATTCTCATTACTGCATCGGCTATATCGCTTGCAGATGGGTTCATTGATTGTCCACCTTCTACAACACCGTCTACCATAATGTCTTTGAATATGCTAGTAATACCCGTTCCCGCAGTAATTGCAAGCATACCCATAACTTTCTTTTCTTCTTCGTATTTTTTAACTAGAGCACGATTTTGCTCTAACATATTTTCGATTTTAAGTTTATCAAGTTCGCCAAGTGCAAGTGCTTCGGTTAGCGCTTTACCCGGTTCGTTGGTGTGAACGTGAACTTTTACAAACTCTAAGTCACCAATAACGATAACGCAGTCGCCAATCGTCATTAGAGTTTCTTTTAATCTTTCGATGTCTGCCATCGTGGTTTTCTTTTTAAGGTTTATAATAAAGAATTCGGTGCAGTATGCAAATTCGATATTTCCAAGGCTCATAATGTCAGCGTGTTCCATTACGGTTTCGCTTGACTTTGTATCAGGAACAACGGTTGCACCCGTTACGGTTTCGCCAAGAATTGCTTTTTGCATACCAAGGAATATGCACATAAGCCCTTCACCACCGGCATCTACAACGCCTGCTTTTTTAAGAACAGGAAGTAGGTCTGGCGTGAGTGCTACTGCATTTTGACCAGAAGTGATAATTTCGGTGAAAATGCCTTCGAAATCTTTATGTTTATTTTTAACTGATTGTAGGTGTTCTGCAATCATTCTAATAACGGTTAGAATAGTACCTTCTTTTGGTTTACTAACTGCTGAATATGCAATTTCAGCACCCGTTAAAATTGCACGGCAGAAAGTCTTTACGTCTGCCTCTTCATCTTTAACTAAAACTGAACATATACCCCTAATGATTTGTGAAAGGATAACGCCAGAGTTCCCCCTTGCACCACGAAGCGCGCCCTTAGACGCTGCGCTTGCAAGTTCTGAAAGTTTATTGCTATTACAATTCATAACTTCTTTAACAGAAGATTGAATTGTTAAGGACATATTAGTACCGGTATCTCCGTCTGGAACAGGGAATACATTTAACGCGTCTACTTTAACTCTGTTTACTTCAAGCATTTTAGACGCCGTAAGCATCATATTCCTAAACATTTGCCCGTTTATAGTTTTAACCATGATTATATTTTACCCCAAAAATTTTGCTGATTGATTTTAAAATTATCTTTGAACGCCCATAACGGTCACGTTCATAGTTTCGACTATCATACCTGTAAATTTTTCTACTTTATACTTAATAGATTCTTTAAGCGCCTCTACTACTGCTTTGATAGACACGCCGTATTTTACTATTATTGCAACGTTTATAGTAATCCTGTCGCCAGACGTAATTACTTTTACGCCCTTTACGTCAGAACCGAATTTAAAGAAACTGATTATAGAGTTCCACAAGTTAAGTGGCACAAATTCTACTATACCGTATGAATCTAGTGCAACGTGCGAAACAAACCTTTCTATTGTCTTATCGGAAATAACGATTTTACCGTAAACGTTGTTTGTTTTTACAGACATACTTACCTCTTTTAATATTATTACTGATATTTTACAATATTTCTTGCCTTTTTGCAACCTTTTAATGTAAATAATTCAATTTTTTTATGCTAGGTTAAATTTTTTAAATTATTTTTTTAATATTATCCCTTAAAAACCTTGCATTTTTTTTAATTATATGTTAAAGTATTTGTTGTTATAAAGTTATAAATTAGGTCCGGAGGATAAATTATATGAGTAAAGTATGTAGCATTTGCGGTAAAGGTAAACTTTCAGGCAATACCGTTAGCCACTCTAACAGAAAAGCACCTACTCTTTTTGAAGCAAACCTTCAAAAAACCGAAGTAACCTTAAAAGACGGAACTACCGTTAAAGGTTATGTTTGCGCTAGATGTCTTAAAACTATTAGAAAAAACGGTGCTAAGGCGTAGTTTAATTCTAAAATAATAATGCAGTACGTTTGTACTGCATTTTTTATTATTCTCATCTTCTTCGCGCCATTTTATTTCACCCGTTTTATGTTTACTTTTGTCTTTCTAAAAAAATAAACGCAGAGCAAATCGCTCTGCGTTTTTTGTTTTGTGATTTTTCTATTTAAGCATAAATGCTGAATAGCCGATTATTTCGCCCGTTTCAAAGGTGGTTTTTCCTTTTTCGATTGTAGCGCATATTTCTTTATTGCTTGGGATAGCAAATACTTTATATTCGCCGTTAACGCTAATCTTGCCCCCTTTGATTATGGTATGGTCTTCGGTCACGCCTTTGCCGTTTCTTAGTTCTGGAACGGTTGCTTTAACGTGGATAATTTTTCTATCTTCATTAGCCGTCATTGTGATGATTGTGCCACCATTAAATCCACAAGTGTTAAACGACCTTTCAGTTAATAGTTTGTTTAATGCTTTTTCAAATAAATCGCGTTGTTCAATTAAGAAACTATTAGAGTATGCCGTGCATAAATCAAAGCAAATGAGCGCGATATTTTCTTTAACTAATACTGCCGAATAATCCGTCACTTCGCCTTGTGGACGATAGAAGTATCCGTGTCTTCCGTCCCATACTTTATTTGGGAAAATGCCTTTAACGTATCTAGCAAGTTCTTCACCAGACTTGTTTTTAAGAAGAACTGAGGGGTTATACATAGACCACTTTTCGCCGTTTTCTTCTAAAATGAAGTAAGCGTTGTCAGTAGTGTCAGGTGTGATTTCGGCAAAATCAGCAAGCCCTAGTTCTTTTGCAAAATCACAAGCCGTGCCAACGAACATAATTTTGCCACCATTTTTAGCAAAAGATATAAGTTTTTCTTTAACTACTTCATCAAATTCGTGGCACTCACCCGGAACGATTATCACTTTTTCCTTAGAAAAATCGCCATATTCATCGTGCACGTTGTATGGAACTTTTAGTTCACATAAAATTCTTGATAAACCCCTAACTTTTTCGAAGAATAGGTTTGCCGTGTGTGGATAAAGAATAGCAACGTCGTTAACGAACTTAGTACCGTTTACAAACGGTGCATATTCGTCCATTTTCTTAAATACTTTTCCTGCTCTTTCTATAACCGTTTTAGAAAGACCTTCTACTGGGTGCAAGTGGTCGCCAAAAGAGAGTTGGTAGCCATTACATAACGCGTCGAACATGTCGTTTTCGAAAGCAACTTGTGGTCTAATACCACCAAAGTCGCCCCAAGAATCAGCAAATCTACCCGTCATATAAACTAAATCTTCGTATTTAGTTCTAAAATAGGCAGCGTGTGGATACAAGAAATCGTAGCCCCAATGCCCTGCTGGCAAGCATTCTACTTCGGCGTGAGATGCTAGGTTTGGCATATTGTCAGGTCTTTCGGTGTTAAAGAATAAACGAATATCTTTTTTGATAAGTTCTCTAATGCTCTTTTCTACACTTTGAATAACCCTACGACTATATGCTAAAACTTCGTTGTCGTCATCAACGTTAACGCCTTCCTTTGCCATTTTATCTAAGCAGTTATGGCAGTAGCAAGGTCTTGGCCCCATACAATCAAGGAAGATACCATCAACGTCGTAATTTTCTACAACTTCTAAAACTTCTGCTCTTAGGTGGTCTGCAAAACCCGTGTTGTAGCAAGGCATTCTAAAAAAGTTTGCCGTTCTGTCGCCACGAAGAACTTGACCTTGTTTATCAACAACCATCCAGTCTTGATGAAGATAGGTGTGTTCGTGGTTAAGCCCCGCGTTAAAATATGCTGTAACGCCGATATCGTATTTATGACAGGCATCTAAAACTTCTTTGAGAATATCGCGTTCTAACCCTGGGTATTTAATGCCGATTTTAGTGTTGTAATAACTAAAACCTATATTACAGCGTGCGAAAAAGTTAATGTATCTAACCTTTGCCTCGCTTAAACTTTTTGCAAATTCTTCGGCGTTAAAATCCCTAAAAAGGTCTTTAATTCCCGGCATTGTATGAAAGTCGAAGTGAAGTGCATTATTCATTGATTTAATCATATTTATTCCTACCTATTAATTTATTATCTTTTGCAACCTGCGCTACCGATAACGCCTCTAACAACGGCGTTGTTCATTGCTTCGTCTAGGTCTTTATAGAAATGTCTTTCAATTTCGTGAAGGTCACGAGAGTGGTCTTCCATAACGTGAGCAAGATAACGATGGTATTGGTCGAAGATATCTCTACAACCGATATAGTGGTTGTTTTTAATAAAGATATGCCAAGAACATTGACCTTCTTCGTTAGCAACGTTAAACGAATTGCCTGATGGTGACCAGTATTGAAGGAATAGTCTTGAACTATAAATGTTGTGTTTGTCTGGGTGGTGAATAATAACGTTGTTGCCGTTATACCAGTTAGAGCAAGAGCCATCGTGGTATAAGCAAGAGAAGTATCTTCTTTGAAGTGCAGTTCTTGGAGTTTCTACGATATAGTTTTCGTGAACGTAGTTGATAATGCTATCGTTATCGTGGCTAACGTTTCCACCAAGCATATAAATTGCGCCACCGTCTGCCGTGTAAATCATAAACGTTTTAATGAAGTTGTGTGAAATATCCGCGTTGAGAACGTTTATTCTTTCGCCGTAAGCGAACTTAGGACATTGCCACAACCAACCAACTGAAATTGCTGAATAGCCAGAATTTAGTATGGTGTTGTATTGAATTCTTAATCCATTTACCCTAGTTACGGTTAGTGCGCAGTTTTCGTTATAGTATGCACCCGTCACGTTGATGTAGTTGTTGATAATATCAACGTTTTCTAGGAAGAATTCGTTGCCTTCGTCAGAATCAGGGGTTACTGCCGTGCCAAGTCTAACCGCAGATGCACCGATATTAGTAAAGTCGTTATCAATAATTTTAACGTTTTTAAGAGTGTGTCTACCAGAAATTGCACCGCAAGGAATATCCTTAAACGCGCAGTTTTTAACGGTTAAGCCGTTTAGGTTTTCAGCGTATAATAGGCTATATGGTGGGAAGCCCCTAGAACCTTCTAGTTTATGAACGCCTTCCGCAATCATAACTGAGCAACCTGCTTGGCTAGAACACCAGTAGTTGTAGTTTTCTTTAATATAGTCGTTTACTTTTGTAAAGGTAATGCCGTCGAACTCTACGCTTTCAAGACCATCTAACACGAAAATTCTTGATGCGTTGCCAACAGCGTATGGTTTATTAAAGTTAAGGTCTTTGGTTCTAACGTAAAGTTTGCCTTCTTCTTGTTTATATACGTAGCCACCGTTTTGGATTAAAGACGCGATATTGTTGCAAACAATCATAGGTCTATTGGTAAAGCAAAGATTTGGGTTGCCAATAATTCTTTCGTTAGGGTTAACGTAAACTGCTACGAAAGTTTTGCCCTTAGCGTCGGTATAGGTATCGTTTAAATCAACCTTTTCGGTGTGGCAAATCTTAAATTCCCATTCAACGAAAACGTGAAGTTCTACGCCGTTTTGGTTGTCAAGGTCAAGTGCTTTAACAGCGTTGATATCTAGATAAAATTTATGTCTATTTTCCCAGTCTGATACTGAAACGCCATAGCCGAATTGTACCATTTTGCCTTCTTTATTCATAAAGTAAGGAGAAATTTTATACATTTTGCTTTGTGCAATAGGAACTAACTTATCCCCTTTATAGAACGAACCGATACGTGGATAATTTCCGTTTTCGTCCTTAGCGAATTGAACGTATGATAGTTCGCCATCGTTTATAAAATCGCTTTTGTCAAGGCTTTTTACAGAAGTGAAGATTGTATTGTTCTTTCCTGCGCCTAAAACTCTTAATTTCTTTTTGCCTTTTGCGCCTACAAAGTTAAAGTGATTTTCTTTGTCAAAGTTAAATCTGCCACTAGCGAAGTTTAAAGTCACTTCAACGTCGCCGTCTTTTGCTAAAACGGCTTTGGCCTTTTCTACTGCTTCTAAATAGTTGTTTTTACCTGCTTTTATTACTACAGTTTTCATTTTCTTCTCCTTGAATTGTTTTATTTATCTTTTTGCACCCGCGTTATCGATTACGCCTTTAACAACGGGGTTTATTATTGCTTCGTTTAAGTCTTTATAGAAATGTCTATCCGATTCGCGTATGTTGCGTGTATTATCTTCCATAACGTGTGCAAGATAGCGGTGATATACGTCGAAAACATCTCTACAACCGATGTAGTGGTTGTTTTTAATAAATATATTCCAAGCGTTTTGCCCTTCTTCGTTTGCGATATTAAACGATTGTTTGGTTGGCGACCAGTATTGAATAAACACTCTTGAACTATAAATATTGTGCTTGTCTGGGTGGTGCACTATAACGTTGTTGCCGTTATACCAACTTGTGCAAGAACCATCGTGATATAGGCAAGAGAAAAACCTTCTTTGAAGTGCCGTTTTTGGCGTTTCTACGATATAGTTTTCGTGAACGTAGTTCATTATAGCGTCGTTTTCGTGTTTTGCATTGCCACCTAGCATATAAATCGCGCCACCATCAGACGTGTAAATCATAAACGTTTTAATGTAGTTATGCGAAACGTCAGCATCGATAACGTTTACCCTTTCGCCGTAATCGTAGTCTGGGCAGAGCCAACGCCAACCAACCGAAATTGCCGAATACCCTGAGTTAAGTATGGTGTTGTATTGTAGTCTTAACCCCTTAACACGCGTTACGGTGATTGCGCAGTTTTCATTATAATACGCACCCGTAACGTTTATATAGTTATTGATAATTTTAACGTTTTCTAGATAGTAATTATCTTCTTTCTTAGTGACGTCGGCTGGGACAGGAGAACCAAGTCTTACGGCAGACGCGCCTAAATCGATAAAATCGTTATCTAATATATTTACGTTTTTAAGTGAATAATTACCAGAAATAGCGCCACAAGGCAACATTTTGAAAATACAATCTTTTACGGTTAAGCCGTTTAGTTTGGTTGCATAAATTGCACTATAAGGAACAAATTCACCTTTAAGACCTAGTTGTTCCGACATACCCGATGCACCGGCTTGACCAGAACACCAATAGTCGAATTTATCTTTGATAAAGTCGTTAGTCTTAGTAATGGTAATGCCTTCAAACTCCACGCTTTCTAGTCCGTTTAGAACGAATATTCTAGATGCTTTACCTATTGAATATGTTTTGCTAAAATCAAGGCCTTTGGTTCTAACGTAAAGTTTGCCTTCACGCTGATTATAAACGTAGCCACCATTTTCTTTAAGGTTTGCGATGCTATTGCAAACGTACATAGGTCTGTTTGCAAAGGTTAGTTTGTTGTGCCCCATTACCTTTTCTTCTGGGTTGATTAAAACGGCAACGAAAGTCTTACCCTTTTCATCTACGATTTTATCGTTTAAGTCAACGCCAATAGCGTGACATATCTTAAACTCCCACTCAACGAAAACTTGTAGTTCTACGTTGCATTTTTCTTCTAGCCCTAGTTCTTTAACGCTTTCTAGCGCTAGATAGAATTTGTGCCTGTTTACCCATTCATCGTGATGTCCGTAGCCCCATTTTGCGAAATTCCCATTCGCATCCATAAAATATGGCGAAATGCGGTATCTTTTGCTTTTTGCAATAGGCACTTTAACGTCACCCTTATAAAGTGAGCCGATGCGTGGATAGTTTCCGTTTTCGTCCTTAGAAAATTGAACGTATGATAGTTCGCCACAAGAAATGAAATCTTTTTCTAAAAGTGTTGATACTGATGAGAAAATAGTGTTCTTTTTATCAGCGCCAAGCACTCTTAATTTCTTTTTGCCTTTTGTGCCTTCTAAATCAAAAACGTTCTCTTTTGTAAAATTATACCTACCACGCGCGAAGTTTAAGGTCACTTCCACGTCGCCGTCTTTTAAAAGAATTGCTTTTACCTTTTCTACAGCGTCTAGGTAATTGTTTTTGTTCGCTTTTATTGCTACAACTTTCATACCATTTCCTTTTTATCGCCTACAACCAGCGTTGTTTTTAATTGCAACGACATTTGGATTTTTCATCGCGTCTTTTATATTTTTATAGAGGTGCATATCTTCTTCGAAAATATTGCGCGTGTTGTCTATCATAACGTGTGCAAGGTTTGGCGTGTAAATTTCTTCTATAACTTGGCAACCAACGTAGTGATTGCTTTTAATGTATATGTTCCAACTTGCAGCCCCGTCTTTTCTAGCGCAGTTAAAACTGTTTCCGTCTGCCGTCCAATATTGAACGAACATTCTTGCGCCGTATCCATCTATACTTCTATCGTGAACGACAACGTTGTCGGCATCGTGCCAGTTAGATGATGCCCCGTCGTGATAAAGACCAGAGAAGAATTTGTTTTCTGGGCAAGTGTATTTATCTTCTTCGATATAGTTATTATGAACGAAGTTGATTGCGCCCGTATAAGATGGCAATGCGTTGCCACCAAGCATATAAATCGCGCCACCATCTAGCATATTGCACATATAAGACTTAATGTAGTTATGCGAAACGTCGCAGTTGAGTAGGTTTATTTTTTCGCCGTATTCACTAACGCCCGGCATCCAATACCAACCTACTGAAATAGCCGTATACGCCGAAGATAAAATGGTGTTGTATGCTATCTTAACGTTTATACCCCTAGTTAGAAGTATCGCACAGTTTTCGCAGTATTTAACGCCCGTGCCTTTTATGTAGTTATCTAAAATGTTAACGTTGGTTAAATATTTATCTTCTTGAATATCTGGGTTTGGTTCGCCAAAGCGCATTGCTGAACCACCGATATTGATAAAGTCGTTATTTAGAATATCAACGTTTTTGCATTTAGCGTCTAATGAAATTGCGCCACAAGAAAGTTCTTTAAAAGCACAATCGGTAATAGTAAGCCCGTTTATCGTGCCGGCGTTTATTACTGAGTATTTAGGGAACAATCTTCTGCTGTTAAACGTTTTATTATATAGGTCACTAGAACCGCCTTGACTTCCGTCCCAATAAGAAAGGTGCTCTTTTAAGTAGTCGTTAAATTTAGTAAAGCAAATACCTTTGATTTCTATTTTTTCAAAGCCTTCTAAATTAAACATTCTAGACATAAGCCCTATTTCATATTTTTTAGCGTAGTCTAAATCTTGTGTTCTAACGATTAATTTTCCGTCTTCTCTATTATAAACGTAGCCACCGTAAAGTTTAAGAACTGATAAGCAGTTGCAAATTCTAATTCTACGATTTGCAAGAGTTAAACTTTGGTTCGTCACAATCTTTTCTTCTGGATTAACGTAAACTGCTACGATAGTCTTTCCGTCTTTTGTGACAAAGGTATCGTTTAAATCCACTCTATCTAAATGGAATTCGTTATAGTGCCACTCTATCCAAGCACGGAACAACACGCCTTTATGTTTATCAAGTGCTAGCGCGTTTACACTTTCAACGTCTAGATAAAACTTGTTTCTGTTTCCCCACTTACCATAGGTTGCTTCTACAACTTCGCCGTTATCGTTCATATAATAAGGCGCAATAACGTGCGCTTTACTTTCGGCAACGGGAATTAGTTTATCACCCACGAAGAAAGAGCCGACTTTTGGGTATAGCCCGTTTTCATCTTTTGGAAGTTGATAATAACTAAACTCCCCGTCTTTAACAAAGTGTTCAGCGCCAAATTTCTTGGTTGATTCTATAATAGTTTTTTTGTTAGAAACACCAAAAAGCCTAATGCTCTTTTTACCATTACAATTCTTAAAATCAAAGTCAATAAACTTTTCTACGTTATATCTTCCGCTTGAAAATAGAAAAGTAATTTCAACGTCTGTTTCCTTTTCGAATATGGCTTTTGCCTTATCAAAAAGTTCGTGCATGTTGTTTTTAGTTGGTTTAAACGTAAAAACTTTCATACTACACCCCATTATATTCTATACGTTATTTATTATATCACATATTATCTTTTTATGAAAGACCTTTTTTGAAATTTTTTATAGATTTTTTCTAGTTTTTTTCTAAAAATTTTTAAAAAAATAAAACCCTAATCGATTTAGCGTTTTGTTAAATCTTTCGGGTTTATAATTTTGTTTTTTTGGCTTTATTTTAGCACCAAATTATTATTTCATTACTTGTGTTTTTTCTTTTTGAATAACGTCGTGCGCGCCACCTTCTACTATACTAGTTGCTGAAACTACGGTGAGTTTTGCTTTTTCTTGTAGTTCTTTAATGGTCATAGAACCGCAGTTGCACATTGTCGATTTTACCTTAGACAAGGTCATTGCAACGTTATCTTTTAGTTTACCTGCGTATGGAACGTAAGAATCAACGCCTTCTTCGAACGATAATTTTTTATCGCCACCAAGGTCGTATCTTTGCCAGTTCCTTGCCCTTTGAGAACCTTCGCCCCAATATTCTTTATAATAGTTGCCGTTTATGTTAACTTTGTTCGTAGGGCTTTCATCAAATCTAGCAAAATATCTACCTAGCATAACGAAATCTGCACCCATTGCAAGCGCAAGCGTTATATGATAGTCGTAAACGATACCGCCGTCTGAACAAACGGGAACGTACACGCCCGTTTCTTCGAAATATTTATCTCTTTCTTTACACACTTCGATAAGTGCAGTTGCTTGGCCACGACCTATACCTTTGGTTTCTCTGGTGATACAGATAGAACCGCCACCGATACCTACTTTAACGAAGTCCGCACCAGCGTCTGCTAAAAATCTAAATCCATCAGCGTCTACAACGTTGCCTGCGCCAACTTTAACTTTTTCACCATACTTTTCTCTTATCCAAGCGATAGTTCTTGATTGCCATTCCGAAAAACCTTCTGAAGAGTCGATACAAAGCACGTCAACACCGGCATTTACTAATGCAGGAACACGTTCAGCGTAGTCCCTAGTATTGATACCTGCGCCAACAACGTATCTTTTAGAAGCGTCTAAAAGTTCGTTAGGGTTTTGTTTGTGTGTGTCGTAGTCTTTTCTAAACACGAAATATAAAAGTTTTTGGTCTTTGGTGATTATTGGTAGAGAGTTTAGTTTATTATCCCAGATAATATCGTTTGCTTCTTTTAAGGTAGTGCCTTCGTAGGCGGTTATAAGTTTATCAAAAGGCGTCATAAAGTTTTTAACTTTTTCATCCAAACTCATACGGCTAACGCGATAATCTCTACCCGTTACGATACCTAAAAGTTTTCCGTCTTCCGTTCCGTCTTCGGTAACGGCTACGGTTGAGTGGCCGGTTTTTTCTTTGAGTTCTAAAATGTCTTTAAGGGTGCTTTCTGGCGAAACGTTAGAATCGCTTTTTACAAAACCTGCTTTATGATTTTTTGCCCTTGCAACCATTTTTGCTTGTGATTCGATTGATTGTGAACCGTATATAAACGAAACGCCACCTTCGGTTGCTAGCGCTATTGCAAGCCTATCACCCGATACAGATTGCATTATAGCCGAAACCATTGGTATGTTCATTGTAATACTTGAAGTTTCGCCTTTTTTAAATCTAACAAGTGGGGTTTTAAGACTTACGTTTGCTGGTAAACATTCACTTGAAGAATAGCCTGGGATTAAAAGATATTCGCTAAAAGTACGCGATGGTTCGTTTATGTATTTAGCCATTTTACTGCTCTCCTTAACCAAAAATTGTGTATATTTTTTTATTTTTCCTATTTTAACACAAATTTTGAAAAACGCCAACAATTATTAAGAGAAATAATAAATTTTTTATCGATTTTATTGAAATTTTACTAAAATTTTTACACAAAGCGAATTTTTATTAAAAGCACTTGAATTATTTACTTTTTTCGTGCTATAATATCCTACTGGAAAACGTACTTTTTAAGGAGCATTTATGAAAATTTCCGATTCAGTTAAATATGTTGGCGTTAACGACCACGAAATAGACCTTTTTGAAGGACAATACGTTGTTGAAAATGGTATGGCTTACAACTCATACGTTGTGCTAGATGATAAAATAACGGTTTTCGACACGGTTGATGCTAGGTTTGGAAAGGCTTGGATAGACAATATTAAGGCAGTTTTAAATGGCAAAGAGCCTGACTATATTGTTATTCAACATATGGAACCTGACCATTCTTCTAACATCAATCTTTTTATGAGTGAATTTAAAAACGCTACTATCGTTTCTTCTTCTAAGGCGTTTGCTATGATGAAGAATTTTTATAAAAACGAATACGCTGATAGAAGAATTATCGTAAAGGAAAACGACGTTTTAAATACGGGCAAGCACACCTTTACGTTTATAGGTGCACCTATGGTGCATTGGCCAGAAGTTATCGTCACCTACGATGCGTATGATAAACTTTTATTCTCTGCCGACGGGTTTGGAAAATTCGGCGCGCTAGACGTAGAAGAAGAATGGGCGTGCGAAGCAAGGCGATACTATTTTGGCATTGTTGGTAAATACGGCGCGCAAGTGCAAAATTTACTTAAAAAGTTGAACGGGATTACCGTTAAAGGCATTTTACCACTACACGGGCCCGTGCTTTTAGACAATCTTGAATATTATATTTCGCTATACGATACTTGGTCTTCTTACGGCGTGGAAAGCGACGGGGTTGCCATTTTTTACACTTCGGTTTACGGAAACACTAAAAAGGCAGTTCTTGCGCTAGACAGCAAGTTTAAGGCGCTTGGTTATGATAAAGTTAACGTTATTGACCTTGCTAGAAGCGATATGGCAGAGTGCGTTGAAGACGCGTTTAGATACGGCAAAATCGTGCTTGCAACCACTACTTATAACGGCGAACTATTCCCCTTTATGCGCGAGTTTATTAATGAACTAACTGAGCGTGGCTATAAAAACCGCACGATAGGAATTATCGAAAACGGCAGTTGGGCGCCTATGGTTATCAAAAAGATAAAAGAAGCGTTTGAAAATTCTAAAAACATTACGTTTACTGAAAATAACGTTAGTATTCTTTCTTCTATGAACGAAGAAGACGAAAAAAAATTAGAAAATCTTGCAAAAGAGATTATAGGTTAAAATTATGTTAGTTGTTGTTTTAACTGCGCTTGGCGTTGGGCTTGCCACCGTTATAGGCGCGCTAATCGGGTTTTTAATTAAAAAAGAATCGCACAAACTAAACGATGCGCTTTTGGCGTTTGCTGGTGGCGTTATGCTATCCGCGGCGATTGTAAGTTTGATTATTCCATCTTTCAACCCTGACGATAAATTAAGTATTTTGATAACGGCACTTGGCGTTTTTTGTGGAGCGTTTTTTATAAGCCTTATCGATAAGATTGTCCCCCACTTACATAAACTTTCGGGTGTAGAACTAGAAAATGGAAACGTTGAAAAGACTTCTCACCTAAATAAAATTTTATTGTTCGTTATTGCGATTGCTATACATAATCTTCCAGAAGGGCTTGCTGCAGGCGTTAGTTTCGGAACAGGCAATATTGCCCAAGGCGCAGTCGTTGCAGGTGGCATTGCACTACAAAATATCCCCGAAGGTATGATTATTATTACACCTATGCTATCTAGTGGAATTTCTAAAAAGAGAACTTTCTTTATAGCAATGATAACGGGTATTATAGAAGTTGTTGGCACGTTTATAGGTTATTTTGCCGTTGGTATTTCTAAGGTAATCCTACCGTTTATGCTTGCCTTTGCTGGTGGAACGATGCTATACGTTATTTCAGACGAAGTGATACCAGAAACTCACACGCACGGGCACGAAAGACTTGCAACTTACTGCTTGTTATTAGGCTTTATAGTTATGCTTGTGTTTGACTTTTTTGTTGGTTAAAATTTAGCCGTTTGGCTGTAATATAAAAATTAAAGGAGAGAAAATTATGAAATATATTTGTGACGTTTGTGGCTACACTTACGACGAAGCAGTTGGCGATGCAGAATTTGGCATTGCTCCAAACACTACTTGGCAAGACCTTGGTGATGATTTCGTTTGCCCACTTTGTGGCGTTTCTAAGGACCAATTTACCGAAGAAGCGTAAGACTTAAAAACAAAAGAAAAACACGATTGCAGTTTTTGCAATCGTGTTTTTCTTTTTTATTAGATTTTTATGCTTTTATATTTTTTAATACCTTTTCTAAGGTTAGTTCTTTTATGCCACAATCTAGTAAAAACAATTTAATATTTTCGTTAAAGGTTTGGGCTTTATAGGTATTTTTCAAGGCGGATATAAATTCAACGAAATACCAGTCCGTTCTGCGTCTAAAACCCGTTGTTTCGGTTATTATCACGCCATACATTTTATCTAAAACTGCCCCGTACGTAGATAGAGAAGTAAGTTCGAAATCGGTAAAAATTTGGTCTTCGGTTTCGCCCGCAAGCGCCCTTAAATATATGGCTAACATACCCGTTCGGTCTGCCCCGCCCTTACAATGAAAATATACGGGATAGTTGTTTTCGTTTTCTAAAAACTCAAAAATGTCTTTAAGGTTTTGCTTTCTCTTTTCTTCGAAAACTTCCATATACGGGCGGTATGGTAGTCTTGCACGCCTTACGCTAGGACAAACCCTAGACCACGCGTGATTTTTATTAACTTCTTCACGCATAGAAATTTCACTTTTAACGTTAAGCGTTTTTGCAAAAATGCTTGCACCCTTTTTTGTTAACTTAAATTCTTCTTCTATCTCACTTCCGCGAAAAATAACGCCTTGTCTTATACCTTTTCCACCAAGGTCGCGAACGTTAATTGCACCGTTTATTTTTATAAATCTATACCCTAAATCATTGGTTTTAAAAGAATAAATTTCGCTGTTATTAACGCGCCAATAATATTGCGTTCCAATTTTTAAGTTGCCCACTCTTGCACAATTTTTTGCCGTGCTAATCTTGATAAAATTAGCAAAATCTAGTGTTTCACTTATTTTTAGGGTGAACTTTTTAGAGCCGTTATCTTGCCAACAAAACGTTGTGTATTTAGGAAAAGAGCGCTCTTTATCACACTTTGTTTTAGCCAAAAAATCAAGCGCACAATTTGTGCCTTGTTCTCTTATAAGCCTTAAAAATTCGCGCTGAATTTTAGTGTAAACGTTTACAACTGAATTGTTTTTTGGTGATAATAATTTTATCATTTTGCTCCCCGCCTATATGTCAATTATATATTATTACGGCTAATATTTCAATAGATTTTTAAGACATTAATTTAATATTTTGTCTTAATATTTTATGTTTTTACGATTTTATTAAACATATTATACTTACGAAATAAAACAAAAAAGGACAACTTTTCGTTATCCTTTCTTATTTTTGGTCGAGGTGACAAGATTTGAACTTGCGACCTTATGGTCCCGAACCATACGCGCTACCAACTGCGCTACACCTCGTAATCGGCAAAATGCCGTTAATTATTTAATTTTATCTCGTAGAATTTACTACACAGGTAGCACCCAAGGCGCTACACCTAAAAAAGACATCATCACAAACAATACAAAGAACGGCAAAAAGCCGTTCTTTATTGTTTTGTTTTAATTTTAGGATTTACTTAAAAATTTCATCTATTTCGACTAGTTTTTTATAAATACCTTTTGCCATTTTGTAAAAGCCAAGGTCGTTAGGGTGAACGCCATCTACCGTGCAAGATTCTCTATCTTGTTTATTAAAGAACGTTCTACCATCGATAAAATAAACGTTTTTATCACCCATTGCAACGGCTTTATCGTACGTTTCTTTTATAACTGCAAATGCAGTTCTTGCCCATTTTATCGCCGCTTTGTTGGTTGGAGTATAATAGTCTGGTCTAGTCACGATAACAAATGGTGTGGTTGGGTGATATTTCCTATAAGTTTCGTAAACCTTAAAGTGCCTTTCAATAAGTTCAGGCGTATCAGAATTATGGTCGTAGTCGCAAACGAAAACGCTACAATCAGTTTTTGCCATATATTCGATAACTGCTTGCTCGCCTTTTGCAGCGCCACTAAAACCATAGTTAATAAAGTCTATATTGTTCCATTTTTCAATGAACGCTTGATAACTATTGTCAGGTCTACTAGCGCAACCCCCTTGGGTTATAGATGAACCATAGTAAAGGATAGGTTTAACGTTTTTATAAGGAAGACCGTGTTTTACGGTTGCTTTTTCGGTTAGTTCGATTTCAAGAGAAAGCACTTCGTTATAAAGTGGCATATAGAGTTCGTAATAAGTCATTTTTCTTGGGCGTTTAACGCTCTTAAAAAAGCCTTTTTCTTCGTGTGGGTCTGGTCTAAAACCTGCGATAAGTTTTTTGCCTTTTTTGGTTTCTTCAAAAAGGTAAAAACCTGCCTCACCCGTAAGTGGCATATGGCACATACTCCATCTATCGTTCCACTTAGCGTTGATGCCTATAAACGATGAATCAGTTGCGAAACGAATTCTACCACCAGAAGTATGCTTATATAAAATTTGCATAGCAGGGTTTGCATTTTTACAAACCGAAAGTGGTATTCTTTCAAATCTGCCTTCTTCGTTATTATAATAAACGCCGTATAAATCGAACGGATTTGATGGAATAGTATAAACTTTATGCCTACCCTTTTTTACTGCGTTATCAAATGCAAAATTCTTATCTAAATTTTTAATATCCATTTTCGCCACCCTAATTTCTTTTGTTAAATTCTATTTAAACCACTCTTAATTGCTGCTTCTTTAACTGCTTTTGCAACGGTTTCTGCAACCCTTTTATCAAATGGTGCAGGAATAATGTAGTCGGCTTTAAGTTCTTCTTCACTAACTAATGATGCGATTGCTTTTGCTGCTGCAATCTTCATATCTTCGTTAATATCGGTTGCTCTACAATCTAACGCGCCACGGAAAATACCAGGGAACGCTAAAACGTTGTTGATTTGGTTAGGGAAGTCGCTTCTGCCCGTTCCAACAACTGCTGCGCCTGCTTTAATAGCAAGGTCTGGCATAATTTCTGGAATTGGGTTTGCCATAGGCATTACGATTGCGCCCTTGTTCATTGTTTTAACCATTTCTTCGGTAAGAACGCCCGGTGATGATACGCCAACGAAAATATCAGCGCCAACAAGTGCTTCTTTAAGAGAACCTTTTTTGCCAAGTTTATTACTAAATTCAGCAATTTCTTCTTTAGAAGCATTCATACCTTCCGTTCTGCCTTTATAAATAATGCCGTGTCTGTCGCACATCACAACGTCTTTTGCGCCCATTGCAATCATAAGTTTTGCTATCGCTACGCCTGCGGCACCTGCACCACTAAATACTATGCTAACGTCTTCCCAATTCTTTTTAACAAGTTTAAGAGCGTTAATACAAGCAGCAACACAAACAACTGCCGTGCCGTGTTGGTCGTCGTGGAAGATAGGAATATCTACTTCTGGGTCTTCTTTTAATCTTTTTTCGATTTCAAAACATCTTGGAGCAGAGATATCTTCTAGGTTTACGCCACCGAAAGAGCCTGCTAAAAGTTTGATGGTTTGCACGATTTCATCAACGTTTTTACTTCTAACGCATAGTGGAATAGCATCTACCCCACCAAACGATTTGAATAAAACACATTTGCCTTCCATAACAGGCATACCTGCTTCTGGGCCGATGTCACCAAGACCTAAAACAGCCGTACCATCGGTTATAACGGCAACGATATTGCCCCTTGCGGTTAATTCGAAGGATTTATTGTAATCTTTTTGAATTTCTAAACACGGGGTTGCAACACCTGGGGTGTATGCTAGTGATAAGTCTTCTTTGTTTTCTACTTTTACCTTAGAAATTACTTCTATTTTGCCACGTTTCTCGGCGTGGAGTTTAAGAGATTCTTTTGCGTAGTCCATTTTTATTTACTCCATTTATATAAATTATTTTTTACCCTATTTTATGTTTAGCACTAGTTTACGCGTTAAAAAACGCTTTATAAATACTGCGAATACATTTTTCGTAGTCAGAATTTGCAACGCCCACGATAATGTTAAGTTCGCTTGAACCTTGGTCTATCATTTGGATGTTTATGCCTTCTTTTGCAAGTGCGCCAAACAAGGTAGCAGCAGTACCCGGTCTTCTTGCCATATTATGACCAACGGTTGCAATAAGTGAAATATTTTCGATAACGTGAACGTAGTCTGGGCTAACGCTTTCACGAATTTCGTTTACTATATCCGATAGCATACCATCTTTAAGTTGTTCAGATGCGATTACAAGTGACAACGTGTCAACGCCTGATGGAACTTGCTCGACGCATAGTCTATGGTTTTCGATAACCGATAGTACACGGCGAATAAAGCCAACTTCTGAGTTCATCATAGACTTTTCGATAAAGATTACGGTAAAGTCTTTTTTGCCTGCTATACCCGTGATTACGGCGTTTTTATCCTTAATTAGCATTTCGTTTGGAACAATCATCGTTCCTTTATCTTCGGGCTTAAAGGTGTTTTTAATATTGATTGGAATTTTCTCTTTCATTACAGGGAAAATTGCTTCTGAGTGTAAAACTGATGCGCCCATATAAGATAATTCGCGAAGTTCTTTATACGATAATGCTTCGATGGTTTGCGCTTCTGGAACAATCCTTGGGTCGCAAATTAAAAAGCCACTAACGTCCGTCCAGTTTTCGTATAGGTCGGCTTTAACGCCACGGGCAATTATAGAACCCGTTATATCGCTACCACCCCTACTAAACGTTTTAACCGCCCCTTCATAACTCTTGCCGTAAAAACCTGGGATAACAACCTTATCTTTGCCTTTTAAGCGATTTTTAACTCTATCGTCGGTGTAGTCTTTGTTAAGTTCGCCTTCGCTGTCAAATCTAATCATATCAACAGCATCGACAAATTCAAAACCAAGATAGTCTGCCATTACGATTGCGCTTAAATATTCGCCCCTAGAAGTAGTGAATTCTACGCTACGATTTTGGTCGATTTCGCGTTCGGTTTTATCTAAAATTGCATTGATGTCAAGAGTTAAATTTAGGTCTTTACAAATGCCTATAAATCTATCTCTTATGATAGAAAAACTATTTTTGCAAGTGCCCGTTTTAATTACTTCATCGTAGCAAGCAAAAAGCGTATCGGTGATTTTAATGTCCGATTTATTCCTTTTACCTGGGGCTGAAACTACTATAAATTTTCTATCTTTGTCACTTAAAATTATATCTCTTACTTTGCTGATAGCACTAGCGTCTGCCATAGACGTGCCACCAAATTTACATACTTTAATCATTTGCTATTTTACTTCCTTCAAGGTAATATCTTTTCTCTATATTTTCGCCCATAGAAAAGGTTTTTCTAGGTAGCGCGCCGTTTTTAGAAACGTATTTAAATAGTTCGCTCTTGTCAAGTTTATCTAAAAATATTCCCACGCCGTTGTTTGCTTTAACTAAATTCCTAACGTTTTCTTCGCCGTGAACGTAGTCTATTTCGCCACCACTTTGGTCGATAAACTCTTTAATATACGCGTCAAGTTCTTTAATGGTGTCAGGCAACGATTTGTCGCCCTTAACAGCCTTGTCGCACTTTCCGTCGAACACGGTTATACTGCCGTTAAAGTTTTCGGTTAAGCCGTTAACGAAGTTTTCTACGTTAACGCCTTTAACAAATCTATGTATAGGCTCAAAATAAATACCTTCGTCGTAAATATTTACAAACTCACAAATAGCGTATCTTGCTGGGTGAGTTAGTTTTTCTTGTTCGGTAAGAGTTTTCTTAACGTTTTCCCAATGTGTTTTTGCCGTTGCTAATGAGTGGTTGCCATCGCCTACTGCAAAAATAAACTCATCTAACGTGCCGTATTTTTTAATAAGCCTCTCAGCGTTGCCTAATTCGTTAAACCCGTTTAAAATTTCGTCGGTATCAGGGATAAAATACCCTTCGATACTGCCACCGCCCATATTGAGCGTAAAATCATACACTTTTTCGTATGAATTTTTGTTTTCGTAGAGTTTTTCGTTGATTTGTCTTTTTTCGTCATCAAACAAAATCATTATATGCGTGAACTCTGCCTTCGCGTCTTTACGGATTTTTAGGCGTGGTGGAATACGCTCTGTTATAGTGCCTTCGGTCGCCCTAATTTTTGTTTTAGAGCCAACCTTAAAGTCGTATTCTTCTAGGTCAACAGCGCCCACTAGCCCTATCCTACGCTCTACGAACGGAGTTTTTCTAACGGTTAAAATAAAGCCACCCGAAAGCGTTTTGAAAACGCCGTTATCAATATAACTTTGTATGTTTTCGTTGATTTTTTCGATGCGCGCGTCTACCCCGTCGTTTAAGTAAATTTCAGGAAGAACTAAGTTTAGAGTAGAAAGTTTGCCTTTAACTAAACCTTCAAGTTCGTTCCAGTATTCTATTTCGCTAGTAAACTGGTCACACGCGACAACAGCCCAAGAAGAATAGTCTTGGGTGTTTGGTAATAATAAATCTTTTGATACAAGTCCGTTATTAAAATTTCTCATAAAAATATAACCAATGTAGTAATTAATGCAAGTAAAAACGCAAGACCGATTAAGCCAATTTTCTTTCCAACGCGATGTTCTTTTTCTTCGTTAAATTGATTTTCTAAATCTTCAATCTTCATTTTAAGCCCCCTTAAATACTGTCAATTTTTTGCCAGTAGTATTTGTTAAGAACTTTCTTTAACATATCCACGTCTGCATACCTAGTGATTTTACCACCAAGCGCAACTGAAATAATACCCGTTTCTTCTGAAACGATTATCGAAACAACGTCTATCGTTTCGGTAATACCAATGCCGGCACGGTGCCTTGAACCTAGGTCTTTTGGAATAGCGTCTGGGTTTTGCGACATAGGAAGGAAACAACCCGCAGCAACGATTTTAGTATCGTTGATAATCATTGCCCCATCGTGAAGTGGAGTTTTTGGGAAAAACACACTTTCTATAAGCGCACTAGAAATATCGCTATCTAGTTTAACACCACTATCTATAACTTGCGATGGAATATTGCCAGATGATAGCACTAAAATCGCACCGATATCGTTTTTAGAAAGGTTCATAAGCGCCTTGCAAATTTCGTTAATGCAGTTATCGATTTTTTCTTTGTCGTAAGATTTTTGACCGCTGTGATGCGAATCAATAAACTTCATATTTTTTTTAGCCCAAATAACTCTTTTAAGTTCAACGCTATATAAAGATGCTATAAGCAAGATGCAAACGGCAGGAACAATTAAGAAGAATTGCCCGTCAATTTTATCAATAATTAAAGTAGTGACGGCAGAAACAATCATAATAATCGTAAACACGAACACAAGCCCGCTAGACCCGTTTCTATTCATAAACGACATAAAGTAGTAATAGAGCACCGTAAATACGATAATGCTAATTAAAATCGCAATAATTTCGCTAGGCGAAGCCGATAAACGCGCCCATAAATCACTAAATTTTTGTGCTAAATTCATTTTTACCCCCTATTCGCTCATAATCTTAAAAACTGAAATCCACAAACTTTCGTCTGGATTAACGTTTCCGCATTTAACGTTATATTCTGCTTCGTTTAACAGGTCGACTGCTTTTTTAAGCGACATTTTTTTGAATTTTTTTGATAGATTTATCATTTTAGTCACAGGATACTCTTTCATTTGAAAGATTTCCATAAACTCTTGAACGCTCTTTTCGGTAATACTCACGAAAAACAAGCGCCTAAAATATCTTGAAATCGCCGATAAAATCACGTTTGGTGCTTCGCCACGCGATAGCATTTCCAAAATCACGGCGTATGCTTGCTTAAACTTCTTTTGCGCCACAAAATCGGTCATATCGTACACTTTATAGTCGGCGTCTTTATAAACGATTTCTTTAATATCGTCTTCTAAAACTTGTGCGCCACGCCCCAAATAGTCGATAAGTTTGTTGGTTTCGTTTTCAATGCGTTGCATATCTAAAAGACAAAATTCAGCAAGCAGTTTAGCGTTTTGCCCATCGATAAAAATTTCGTGATTAGAAAGCGAAGCCTTTATCCACTTAACAAGCGTTCCTATATCGGCTTTTGCGCAAGAAACTTGGCAAGTTTCTGGAAGGCTTTTAAACCCGTCGAAATTCTTGGTGTTAGAAATAATGATAACCGAGTTTTCGCTAGGCGATTTTAGAAGTTCTTTAAAGGTTTTTAATTCGCGTTGGTCTGGGTAAAATTCGGTAATCACCGTCACCCTTTTTTTGCTCATAAACGGGAACGAATTAACCGAAGAAACCAAGTGATTTATATCGAAATCGTCACCGTCGAAATTAGCCAAATTAAGTTCGGGCTCAGTTAAAAAAGCATCTTTAATAAGCGAAATGGCGCGATTTCTAAAAAACGCGTCTTCCCCAGCCAAAAGATAACAAAAATACTCTTTGCCGTTATTAAGTTCATTTTTAAACTCTGTAAAATTCAAAACCAAACTCCCCTAAATAACATTTTAGCACTTTAATCAAATTTTAGCAACAAATTATGAAAATTTTTAGTGTTATTTTGCAAAAATATATTTAAAAACTCCGGCGTTTTCGTTAGGTACAAAACCATCGAATATTCCCGAACTTAAACTTTGATAAAAAAGCCCTAATTCCCTATCAAAAGCATTGATTTTTAACTCTTTAAGCGCGCTATCGTAGCAAAGAGAAATCATAGAAAAACTATACGTTTGCCCGTTAATTATAAGGCTAGTTTGCACGCCTAGATAGTTTTCTAAAACCTTAACGTCAATTTCGCTCTCATCAAGCAGTAAAAGTTCCTTAAAGTTCGTTAAATCGTAGGTGCTATATATTAGCCCCGTGCTTGATTTTAGGCATACTATAAGTTCGTTAATTTCGTTAACGCCACTAACTTCTAAAAGGTTAGAAATAGTTTTATACGCGCTTTTATTTTCTTCACCAACTAACACCAAACTAGCGTTATCACCGCTAGTAAATAAAACTGCGCCAAACCCCGAATTTTCAGTAAAATACGCCTTGTTTTGATTTTTAGAAAGGTTATTAAAGATAAAAACACACGCCACACAAAGCCCCACAAGCAATAAAGCGCCTAAAATCTTGGTTCTACGGCTAATATTAACTAAATCGCCAGCAAGTATAAGCGCGAAATAATAAAGGAATATACTGCCGTTAAGCCCGTTTAAGGACAGCACAAAGACACTAAAATCAACCGTGCTAAAAACCCAAATGAGCGCTTTTATAAGAATGCTTGGAGTAAACAAAAACACCGATTGTGCGCCAAATATTAGCGCCAAAATCACAAAGAAGAATAAAATTGTAAACACCACGCTAACAATCGGCACGAAAATTAGGTTGGTTAGTATCCCTAGCAATGAGAAATTACTAAAATAATAAGCCACAATAGGCGTTGAAGACAGAAAAGCCGATAACGTTAGAGATAAAGCGTTTTTAAGTTTTAAGGGCTTTACACGGACAAATAAACGATTAAAAGGATTATATAATATAAGTATGCCGAACACCGTTATATAGGATAAAAGAAAGCCTACGTCGAATAAATTAAAAGGCGAAATAATAAGCAATACGATTGCCGAAAAGGATAATGCCGAAAGCCCATCGTATTTAAGCGCAAAATGGCGAGCAAAAAGCATTATAGAACAAGTTATGCACGCCCTTATAGAAGACGGCGAAAACCCACACGTGCCCGAATACAAGAAAATCACAACGGATATAATAAGCGTTTTAATTAAGCCGTTTAATTTAATACGCTTTAATATGAATAATAGCATAGCCGTTAAAAAGCCGATATGCAAGCCCGAAACGGCAAAAACGTGCGCCACACCACTTGCCCTAAAATTAGACAAAACGTCAGAACTAATCAAACTTGTGTCGCCTAGCAAAAGTGCAGTTGCCAAAGCGCACTCATTTTCACCAAGCCCAGAACTTAGTTCGCTTTTAACGTTAAAAGCCCAACACTCAAAAATATTTTGATAAAAGCCTTGTTTTGCTATTTCTTCAAAATTAACGCTAGCCGTGTATTTTATTTTGTTTACTATATTATTCGCCGAAAATTTGGAGTTATAGATTACAGGCATATCGAAAACGTTGCAAGAAAAAGCAACGATATCCCCTACGCCATACGATTTATCTTTTTGAGTGTTATAAACGCTAAGTTTTAGCCTGTAATTCGTTTCGAAACTATTTGCACCAAGAAACTCTAACTCTTTTAAGGTGTAAACTTGATAGTTAGAGTAAACAACGCTTTCAACAATTTTACCCTTAACCGACATAGTGCGCCCACCAATAAGGTTTTCGTTTTCAAAATTGTTTAGCCTTAGCGTAAAATTTGTAGCCCCAAACGCACAAAACAACGCCATAATAATCGCTATAACCGACCTAGTTTTTATGGCGAATTGTGAGTTAAATAAAAATACTGCCAAAAATAGCAGTAATAAAATAGAAACAGATATAATTAGCCCTAGGATTTTACCGATAAAAACAAAATACCCGATACATATACCGAGCAAAAGCGAGAGCGCTATAAATAGTAAAGAACGAAGATTAAACAAGTTTTTCATAGGTAAAAAAAATGTAGTATTTATTTGCCAAAATATCAAATTTTTGTTAAAATAAAATTAGCCTTCATAGTGCGATAGGAAATACAAAAAAAATCCACAAAAATAAGTAAAAGAAGCCGTTGTCGAATTGGCTTGGAGCGGTGCTCTTGCCTTTAAGTATTCTTGGGCGCGATAAAGAGATGCAGATAAGCCACGCGCGGTATTCGCCTGTTGACAAACGGGTTATTATTTTGATTTCCGTCGGCTAATGCAGGTTATTTTTTTAAAGAATAAAGAATTTTGTTGCTAAAACGAAAACTTTATGATAAAATAATAACGCTAAAATTAAATATAAACACGCCCTCATGGTCAAGCGGTTAAGACGTAGCCCTCTCAAGGCTAAATCCGGAGTTCGAGTCTCCGTGGGGGTGCCATTGGTCGTCTTTCTTGTGAAAGGCGACCAGTTTTATAAATCTTATAGATTTGTGTTATTCGGCTATCGCCGAGTGTTATTGCCTAAGCAGTGTTATTCGCCTTACGGCGAGTTTGGATTTATAAAATATCACGTTAAACGTAGTTTAACATATCACGCAAAATTTATTTTGCATATCACTTTCGAAAG
>JAZLCK010000005.1:0-1231 GCA_045614165.1 Christensenellaceae bacterium
CGTTGGAATGTTCTTGTTTATGATTATTTCTATCGCAAGTCCTTTGGATGCAGGGATTATCCATATACTTCTTTGTTTGGTAGGTAGTGCAGGCTTTGCCGTAGGTATGGGTGCAATCAGCAACGTAATATTAAAGAAAACAAGTTTAGTATAAAAGAAATCGGGCGTAAAAACGTCCGATTTTTGATAAAAGGTCTATTTTTACAAAACCTTTACAAAACATTATCAAACCGCCTACAGTATTTTAGCGAAAGTTAAACATCCTTTTTGTATAATTTGGGTACAAAGTTAAATGAAACAAGGAGATAAATTATGACAACAGAAATTAAAATGATTCAAAAAATCCGTGCAAGTTATGAAGAAAAAGAAATTAGCAAATTAGACGAATTAAAGACTCTTGACAAAAAGGTAAAACGCCCTGCACAAATTTTTGCTTGCGTTTACGGCTCTATTTCATCGCTCGTTCTTGGCACGGGGATGTGTTTAGCCATGAAGGTAATCGGCAATAGTATGGCGCTTGGTATTGGCATTGGTCTTGTAGGTATTGCACTTACGCTTACCACTTATCCTATATTCAAAGCAATGCTCAAGAAAAGAAAGAATAAATATTCAAAGCAAATTTTTGAACTCTCTGACAGTTTATTAAATAAATAAAAAAAAGAAAAATATATAAAAAAGGAGATTTTAACAATGGGAATCAAGAAATTTTTTAAGGACGCATTTTCGGATATGAAAGAAAGCGCTAAACAACAACACGAAGTTGACAAGGCAAACCTTGCTGCGGTAAAAGCGGAAAGCAAGGCGCAATGGGAAGAAGCAAAAATGAGTCCTAAAGCTCGCCAAGCAAAAATGCAAGAAGAAAGAGAAAAGCAAATTAAAGAAGCGAACGAAAGAAAAGAATTAGCAGACGAACGCATTAGAAAAGCGCAAGAATCTAAATAATCACGGTAAAGCCCGACAAATACTGTCGGGTTTTTAACCATTTTACAGGTATGTTATGAAATGGAATCATAAATACAAGGTAGGAAATAAAACGATAGAGCGAGAATATAACTATATTCCCGTTCGGTATATTATAGCCGCAATTATTACGATATTAGAAGTATTGGCTATCGTTGCAATCGTTGTAGCGTTATGCTACTTTGTCCCGTATTTTTATTTGGCGGCTTTTGCTACCGAAGTTTTTTGCGTGGTTAAAATTATTTCATCAAACGATAACCCTGAATATAAA
>JAZLCK010000006.1:0-18110 GCA_045614165.1 Christensenellaceae bacterium
ATATTTTTAAATTTTTTTTAAAAAAGATGGGCAAAAAATATTTTTAAAATTTTTTTTGTTATTTTTTGGTTTTAAATCTTTTGCTTAAACTCACTATTTTTTACCAAAATTTTTAGTATTTTATATATTTATATATAAAAGTTCGGTATTAGGGTATCTTAAATACATATTTTTACTAATTTTAAATTGCATTTGCGTTCTTTATATATTATACGAATTTTTTTCTAAAATATTAGAACTTGATTTTTAATAAGTTAAGTGCAAAACTTGGCGAATTTTGACTTATATATATAATGTTTTAAAATAAGGGTGTTTTCGTGGCGTTTCGCCCATTCTAAAAACTAGCCTAAAAGAGCCAAAAAAATCGGGCAACAAAAGTTGTCCGATTTTAGGTTTTATAATTTGCTGTTTAGAATTTATATTTTAGCGTTTTTTGTTAAGTAATTATTATTCAGCAGTTGGCACGCTCGCCGTCTTTTTATATTTTTTGAAAATCTTTCTTCTAAATATAATAAGCGTAAACACGATAAACGCTACTGATAGTATGCCGATTGTGATTAAGGTTTGCGTTAAACCTTGTGGGCAATAGCCTAGCACCAAAAGCAGTCCCCCACCGAACGCGATTGCCGGAAGTGAAGACAATACTAGGTTGGTTGATGCTGGGGTTTCAAAAGCAGGGTCGATTTCACGAAGAAGAATTATACCATTACTTGCCGTACCCGTTAACATACCAAACATAGAGAAGAAACCTTCTTGTTCGTAGCCTTTATAAAGTTCATTACAAGCAAGGCGCAAGTAGATAAAGGTGATTATCGTTCCAACAACGCAAACGATTGCTAGTTGCCACCACATATTTGAAAACTCTGTTAAATCGATTGCTGCAACGCCGGCGATTATCATAACGTCGAACATTACGCCACTTATACGGTCTAATAAATAGTCGTTGGTTAAGTTTCTGTGCATAATATTTTTCTTTTGGAAGAAATCTAGCACTAATTTAACTATCAAGCCAAACAATGAACCAAGCAAGAAGTTAAAGCCCCAAATGAGATTTATGTTAATTAAACTCATTACAATGTAAACTATACCGTAAACGAATAGCACTAGGCAAAGGTTCATTGTTAGTTTATCGATTGATTCGTTGTTAGGGATATCGTTTTTATGAACGTAGTCTTCTAATTTTTCAGAAATGCCCTTTCTACCTTCGGTGTATTTAAGTTTGCCTTTCTTTCTTAAAATGTTCATATAGATAACGCCAACTACTGCCGAAACGAAAAAGCCGATTGTTGCAATAGAAAGACCAAAGGTTGCGCCACCCGTAAAGCCATAGTCTTCTTGGAAGATTTTACCATAGGTTAACGCTTGCCCCGTTCCTTGACCAAAGCCAAGTGCCAACAATACGCCACCGCCAGCATTTGCGATTGCACCAGCAGTAAAGAGTATTGCAGTTATTACTAAACCGAATACGGCTTGAATCATATAGGTTGCACCCGTCACTAAGCCCGTTTCTACGATAACGCCTACTTTTTTCTTTTCGTCTTTTTTGCCTTTTTTTAGAACTAGCGCGATAACGCCGATTGCTAAGCAATGGTAGGTGATTACTTCCATAGCGTTTTTATCGATTAGTGAGTTTACCGCGGGAATAAGTTTTAATAAGAGAAGAATAAAGCCACCGATTAAGGCTGTTGGCATTAAACTCTTTCTAATAAATACTACTTTACGCCTTATCGTGTTGCCGATTAATAGTGCGCAAACTAAAACTAAAATTTGAATTAGTCCCGTCCACACAGCCATATCGCCGAAAGTCGTAAAATTTGATGGGTTGACTTGTGCATCAGATGATAAAATTAAATTAGATATCAAGTCCATAATACTTCTCCTTTATGTCAGGTCTTAAAACGTTGAACATTAATATATATTTTATCGGGTTAAATCTTTCGTGACCTTTTAGCATTATTGATTTATCCCCTACGTTTATGGTGAGTTTTGTTCCACCGATTACCGTGAGCGACGTTATATCGCTTACCGAAACTTTTAATTTGTCTAGCGTTAGGTTGGTTTTAGTTAGCGTTAGTTCGCCTTTTGCCAAAACTTTTCTAACCGTTGTAGTTTTATCGATTGCCATTATAGGCGAATCTTTATAAATCACGTCGTCATCGCCTTTTAGTTCGTAATTCTTTATAAAGTCAAGTTGGAACTTATACCAATCGACTAATAAATTAAACTTAAAGTCTTTGTTGTCCGATTTTAGTTTTAAGTCTTCCGTATATTCCACTTTAAGTCCGCAAGACGTACAATTTAGATATGCGCCCTTAGAAACCAAGGTGTGTTCTTTTTTACAAATCGGACAAACGAATAATTCGCGCTCTAAATATTCAGCCCTTACTTTTGACTTGTAGGTGTTGCCACTTTCACTATCGATTACTCTTAACCCGTCTATAATTTCTTTATAAAGTTCATCATCGCTCATCGCTTTGATTTCTTCTAACGAAAAGACTTTTTTGATAGTTCCCGTAAACTTACCTTTTCTCAGCCCGTTGCCCCATCTTGGGTTTACGCCGTAGCCACCGTTTAGATTATATAGTAATAGCGGTAGTTTTAGCATACGAACTAGTTTTACGATAGATTTATCTATAAAAAACTGAAAGTCTGCCCAAGCCCTATTGCCTTCGGGATAAATCATAACGTTGCCACCCGATTTTGCCACGCTAACACAATCTACTATAAAAGATATGTCTGCCGTGGCTTTTTTCTTTTTGATTGGGCCAAAGCAATATTGCATTGCGCGTGAAGGAATTGATTTGTTGAATATGTGGTCACTTGCGACTATATACAATGGTTTATTAAAACTCTTAGACATTAAAAGTGGGTCTAAAAGAGTTTGGTGGTTTGCCATTATCAAATACCCTTCGCCTTTTTTAAGTTTAAAGCGTTCACACTTAAAGCCGTGCTTTATTGCATAATATTGTGCTATGGGTTTTGCAAGTTTAAAGTATGCAGAGTGCCTTTTTTTAATAATGTTCTTTTTTCTCATAATCGTTTCGTGTATTTATTGTTTTTGCAAACTTTATTTATTATAACATATATAGATAAACTTTGCAAGTACTAAATGAAATTTTGAAAAGCACTTGCCGATAGGGGTTGACATATTGCGAGCGATAGGTGTATAATGTTTGCATACTAAATTCAAGATTAAAGGCGGTTAATTATGAAAAAAGTTTTACTTATCGGCGATTCAATTAGAATGGGCTACGACAAATACGTTAAAGACGCGTTAAATGGCGTTGCAGAAGTTTGCTATCCAAAAGAAAACTGCAAAATGGCTGTTTACGTTCTTCGTTACTTGCAAGAGTGGATGGAATTTGAAAAGTGGGATAACGATTTTGATTTAGTACATATTAACTTCGGTTTGTGGGACGTACTCGAACTTTATGGCGACGAACCGCTTACCCCTATCAACGTTTACGCTGATTACGTTAAACGCATTGATAAGCGCATTAGATTATTGTTCCCTAAAGCAAAGGTGGTTTTTGCAACTTCTACACCCGTTAACGAACAAAAGTGTTTAGACTGGTTTTCTAGAAAAAACGCAACGATTAGGGCTTATAACGAAGTGGCAATAAACGCGCTTAAAGAAATCGGCTCTGATACGGTTGTTAACGACCTTTATTCGCTATGCGAAAAGTTCCCAGACGAATACCATTCAGACGCTGTGCATTTTTACACACCAGAGGCAACCGATAAAATTGGCAAACAAGTTTTAAGTTATATTTGCACTATTTTAGATATCCCTGCTAAAAACGTTAACGTTAAAGACTTTAAGCCAGAAAATTACACCAAACAAAACATCGGTGGCTAAATTTTGTTTACAATAAAAAAACCTTTTGCTAGATTGCAAAAGGTTTTATTTTTTATATGTATTCTACCGTTTCGTTGGCTGGTTTTCTTGCTTTCTTTCTAGTTTCGATATCCGTTTTGCCAACGGCGATTACTATACTAGAACTTTGACCATCAGGCAGAGATAGAACGCTTTTTAATTTTGCGCTGTTAACCCAACCGATTATGCAAGAATCTAGGTCTTGTTCTTTAAGAGCAAGCGTTAGATATGCTGTAAGTTGACCTATATCGTATTTTGTAAAACGGTCTAATGAAAAGCGTTTTTTAACGTCTTCTTTCATAACGGCTTCGGTTTCGACTAAAACCAAAAAGGCTTTGGCTTTTTTTAGGAATAAGTTTCTATCCCACTCAGTAAGCGCATC
This sequence comes from Christensenellaceae bacterium, assembly GCA_045614165.1. GTDB lineage: Bacteria > Bacillota > Clostridia > Christensenellales > Borkfalkiaceae > UBA1259. Next base: position 4,260 of record JAZLCK010000006.1, read on the forward strand.
TAAGATAAGCGCGCGTTTTTCATCACTTATCGCGCAGTAAATTTTCCAAGGCTGACTATTGCAAGCAGACGGGGCAAGTAAGCCCGTGCTTATTGCAGTTTTTAGTTTTTCTAAATCTATAAGTTCGTCGTTAAAATCTCTACAAGATTGTCTTGCTAGTGCTAGGGCGTTAAAATTTTCGTATTTCATAGTTTGCTCCTTTTTTTCATTTTAGCAAAACAAAGGCGGTTTGTCAATACGATAAGAGTTTGCGCGCTACGAATTTTCAAACGCTTTTTCTTTTTTATAACGCTCTAATGCTTTTAAGTAGTTTTCGGAAAGTTCTAGGGTGTAGCGTTGTTTCTCTTCGTATGATAGCGTGTCAAAATACGACTTGTCTGTTAAAACGCCTATTACGTTTGATATTTCGCCCTGACTATCTAATATGCTTTTTACCTTAAAGTAAAAACTTTCTTCTTTTTGTTTTGCACTTCTTATATTATGCGAAACCTTTTTAGAATAGTATTCTTTTACTTTGCTTAGGCTAACGCCTTGTGTTTTTGCGCGGGCAAGTTCTTCATTTAAGTTTTTATAGTGTTCTTCCCAAAAGCCCGTTTTTAATCTTTTCTTTGCTTCTTTACAATAATCTTTTAACGATTTAAGTTCTTCTAACATTTTTCACCTTTTTTCGACAATTTTTTTCATTTTTCTTTTGGAAAGAAAAAACCTACCAAATTTATCTTTGGTAGGTAATTTTTTTAGCCTTTGATACTTCTTTTTCTAGCTGCTTCTGCTTTCTTTTTACGTTTAATAGATGGGCTTTCATAGAATTCTTTTTTACGAAGGTCGCCAATAATTCCGTCGCGAGAGCATTTTCTCTTAAAACGTCTTAAAGCGCTGTCAAGATTTTCGTTTTCGCCAACTCTTACTATACTCATTATATTTCGCCTCCTTCACCCTACGGCAGTTAGTTATTATTTACATATTTAGTATATTAAAACCTAATGCTTTTGTCAATCGTTTTTATTAGGTTATTTCAAAATTTTTGTAGTTTTTAGTCTTATTTAGGCTTTTTCTTCTAAATCAATTTCGTCTGCATTTTCACCGGTGTTGCCATTTTTTAAGAGCGTGAAATATATTGCCATGCAAACTATCATTATCACTAGCGCAACGATAACCAATCCTAAACCGTTAGAACTAAACGCGCGCACGCCCGAAGAATTTTTTGGGAACGCTATATCTATAATCCCAAACACTTCTACAACCGCTATAAAAACAGGTGTTATAAACTTAACCATAAATGCGAATACTTTTTGGAATTTTCCTAAATCAAAGTTTTCTTCTTTTAGTTTTTCATCTAGCGCTTTCGTGCTAAACGCTTGCTTATTAGTTAAGCCATAACCTACCATTAGGCACGCGCCAAGCGCACCGATAGGCATTAGAACCACGTTTGCAATTTGGTCTAAAAAGTCTAGGTAATTTTGCCCAAACACTTGCAATTCGGCAATGCCGTTTATTGCTTTTCCAAGCGACATACTGATTGGAATTGAAAGCGCAAAGCATACGATAGAAACGATTAGTATTGCAATTTTACGTTTAACCTTAAACTTTTGAATTGAGAACTGTGTGACAACTTCGAAAAGTGAGATTACAGAAGTTAGCGCAGCGATAGTCACCATTGCATAGAAAAATAAAGATACTACTTTGCCAAATCCACCAAGGCTTTGGAAAATTTTTGGCAATATTTCAAACATTAAGGTCATACCATTTAGTTTTGAAGTATCTATATTAGAATTAAAGTGGAAGGCTGATGGGAAAATGATAAGTCCGCCCAAAATTGCCACCATTGTATCAAACAAGCAAATAAAGCCTATCGACTGACCAATTTTGATTTCTTTACCAGCGTATGAACCATAACTTACCATTATGCCCATACCAAGAGATAAAGAGAAGAACGCTTGGCTCATTGCGGCAAGCACACCTTCGAAACCTAGTTTAGAAAAGTCTGGATTTAAGAAGAAGTTTAAGCCTTCTCTTACCCCTTCCCCCAAGCAAACGGCATAGATTGCAAGCGCGATAAGTATTATAAATAGCGCAGGCATTAAAACCTTAGACGCGCTTTCGATACCTTTTTTTACGCCACCCATTACTACTAAAACCGCAAGTAGAACGAATATAAAAGTAAATAGTATAACGCCAAAACTATTTGCAGAAAATTCTTGCATTATACCAACCGTGCCCGAAAAAGACGACACGGCATATTTAACCGTATAACCACCTAGTATAGAATAATAGCAAACGATTAAAAATGGAATTGCAATCGCAATAAGACCTAAAAAGCCGAATTTATTATTGACTTTTTTATAAGCCGTTATAGGATTTGCTTTACTGCGCCTACCTATATGAAATTCGCAAAACATAACGATTATACCTATAAGCAAAGTGCTTAAAAGATACATAAAAACGAAGGCTGCGCCACCATATTTTGCCGTTTTATATGGAAAACTCCATAAATTGCCAAGCCCTATTGCAGAGCCCGCTGATGCGAGAATAAAACCTATACCGCTTTGAAAGCCGTTAGTCTTTTGTTTTTCTTGCATTTTAATACTCCTTAATATTTGTTATACCATTTCTTGCTTTAAAAAAGCAAACTGCTCTAAATCTTCTATAATTTTATTAACTGCTAGATATACTGCCGTGGTATCGTATCTAGCATCGTGATACAAAAGCGTTTCGTTAAAAAGTTCTTTCGTGGTTTCTTCAATAAGTTTGTCAGTTATTCCCAAAAAAGCCGTTAACTCATTGAGTTTTGGATATTTATAGCCCTTACTATTCTTTCTAGGAAGTTTTATAACGGGCGTTAGTTTTTTCATAGAACAAAATTCGTTTTTGCATCTAAAAATCTTGCCCGCGTTTTCAAACTCTTTTCTTAAAAACGAAAAGTCGAACGCCGTATTGTGCGCGATTATCACGTTTGCCGAAAGAAAGTCTTTTTCGATTTCTTCTACGCTATCAATAAACTTTTTGCCACACGATAACTTTTTTAGTGTTTTTACTGAAAAGTGATGCACGGCCTCTGCGCTTGGCTCTACGTAATCTACTGCATAAAAGAAGTTTTTAGAAATAACGCTTTTTCCCGTTTGCATAACGTATGATAGTTGGCAAATATTCCCCGGGAATAAAGAAGTCGTTTCGGTATCTAAATAAATTATCATAATTCGCACTAGAAAAGGGCAAGGACTTCTTGCCCTGCCCTTTTGTTGTTTTTTTTGTTATCTACTAGCCGATAAGTGAAGCATAAACGTCTTCGTTGATTACAACGCCGTCTTCTAATTCGTATAGGTATTTGTTAAGAACGGTGTTTCTAGTAGTTTCTACTTTGTCGTTGATTTTGTTTGAAACTAAACTATTTGCAAGGATAAATAAGTAGTTGTTTTCTGCGCCAAATTCGTCCCAATCTTTTAGTTGGTTTGCAAAATAATCTGCCCACGTTGCTTCGGTTTTGTCGATTGATAAAGTATCTAAATAATCGTCTAACGATGCAAAGTCGTAGTTTACGTTTAAGGTTTCAGAATAGAACATTAAGTGATAGCCATAGTCAGATGCTACAACAACGTAGCCAGAACCCTTAGAAATAAGTTCTCTACCAGCATCACCGAACGTTTTAACAAATTCTTCACTATCAGCGCCATCAACAGGTGGTTTAATTAGATAGCCTTTATATTTGTTAAGTGAACCTGGGTCGGTTGAGTATGCGAATAATAGTTCTTCGATTTTTGCATTGTATTCGCTAACTTCTCCGCTAAGTGTTTTTGCATAAGGAACGTTGTAATTGCTAAATTCTACGTCCGTGTAGTTTGCATTTGTAAAAGTGCCACCGATATAAGATTCTACCATAGAAATAAAGCCTGCAAGGTCTAGTTCGTTTACTTTGCTAACGCCGTATTTTGCTTTTTCGGTGACAACGTCAAATTCATCTTTAACTTCGTCTTTAATCTTAACAGCAGTTCCGTTAAATGGTAGGCTGTTTGCTGGGTCTTTAACAAGAGTGTAGTCGCCGGTGAATTTAGTTCCATCGAAATCGTAGCCACTTTGTATCCAACTGCTTCTTAAATCTTTGATAACGGTGCTAGATAAAATGCTTGCTCTTTCTTCTGCAAATTTTTCGTTGGTTACGTTTTTGTTATCAGTTTTAATTTTTGCAATATCGTCGGTTTGCTTTGTAGATGCACCAAGTAAGATGTTGTAAACGTATCCGTAAGTTCCCTTATTGCTTACAAGCACCGGTTCGGTTGCACTTGCAGAGCCCAACGCCGTTACGAATTCGGTGTTAGACATTTCTTTTTGAGCGTTGTATTTATCAACGTATAGTGGTTTAATATCGTTTTCATAACTTAAAGAACTTACAATAGAATTTTTAATGTAGTCTTCAAGGTATTTTACCATATAGTTTTCTTTGTTGGTTTTTAAGTTGTCCTTAAAATAGGTTGTCTTAGCAAGGTCACCATTAAAGTCGCCAAGTAGAGCGTATCCATCAAGTAAATCTACAACTTTGTTATACGCTTTTCTTCTTTCAGCCGTGCTATTTACGTCAAACCCCTCTTTTTCATATTTTTTAACGTATGCTGATTTTTGAGCAAGTGTTAATTCTACAACTTCATTAGCAGCATTGGTTGGAACAGTACGAACTTCGCCGATAATGGTGTCTTGTTTAGTTTCTTCGTTTTCGTGGTCGTGCGCAAAAGAATCAAGCAAGTCGTTAACGGCTTTATATGCAGCATATTCGCTTTCGATAATATCGTTAATTCCGTTCTCTTCATCTACTTTAAGGAATTTTTCTACGCCCGTTTTCGTGTTGTCGATAGTAATGCCGTATTTAGCAGGGTTGTCGTTAAATTCTTTTTCAACGTATTGAGTTAGAATTTTGTTTTGAAGTAAACTATCTAAAATCATTTCGTAAACTTGTTCTACGGTATAGCCATAGTAATTTACGTAGTAATAGCCGTAGTTCATATATTGCATTACCATATCGCGTTTAGTAATAGTTTCTTCACGCGTTACGTTTACGGTTGCAACTACTCTATTCATATCCTTTTCAGTATCGGTGGTAATTAAATTACAACCACTAGCGCCCACGCCTATTAGCATTGCGACTATTAGAGATATTATTTTAACAAATCTTTTTTTCATTTTTACTCCGTGCTAAATTGCAGTTTGATTAGTAATTTTTGTTTTTATATAATTATACTTAACTAGTATAGCGTAAAACGGCAAAAATTGCAATCGTTTTTAGATTTTTTTGTTGGCTTTTTTAGAAAATATTATTATATTTTTATACTTTCTAAAAATTCGCGCATTAAAGTCAGCATTTCGGCGTTGTCTTCTTGCTCTCTCTTAAACTCTATTCTTGCCTTATTTCCCATCGAAATATACGCTTTGCCCATAGATTTTTCCACGGCCTCTAAGAGTTCACTTTTCATAAAACTCTTAAAATCGTTAAACTCAAAAAACGCCCTTTCTTTTTCTATCGTTATATTGCTAACGCCAAAAGTTGCGCCCATATTTTTCACTACCGCAACGTTAATTAAGTTCATTACTTCCCTAGGAATTTCGCCGTAATTTTCTTTGGTTCTTAAAATAAACTCTCTTTCTTCTTCGGGCGAAGATATCTCGGCAATTTCTTTATAAGCATCCATGCGCGCTGAATTACCTTCGATATATTTTTCGGGAATATACGCCGAAAGCCTTACGTCTAGGTCAGGCACTTCTACGACTTTTTCGTCTAGTTCTTCTTTTAAAAGTTTAGAGTAAAGTTCGTAGCCGATTTTATCCATATGCCCGTGCTGTTCTGCGCCTAAAATGTTGCCTGCGCCCCTAATTTCTAGGTCGCGCATCGCAATTTTTATACCACTTCCCATTTCGGTAAACTCTATAATAGCGTTAAGCCTATCGAACGCCGTTTGAGTTAAAATCTTATCGCGTCTAAACGTAAAATATGCGTATGCTAGCCTGTCGCTTCTTCCCACTCTACCTTTTAACTGATAAAGCGTGGATAGCCCTAACCTATCGGCATCTATAACGATAAGCGTGTTTGCTTTTGGCAGATCTATACCGTTTTCAATTATCGTTGTAGAAATTAAAACGTTGGTTTCGCCACGGTAAAACGACATTATGTTGTTTTCCATAACGCGTTCTTCCATTTGCCCGTGAACGACCGTTATTTTAAGCGATGGCATAAGTGCTTGGATTTTATCTCTAAAACTTAAAATTGTTTCTACGCGATTATACAAAATAGACGCTTGTCCACCACGGTTTACTTCTCTCGTAATCGCATCTATTATAAGCGTGTCACTTTCTTCGGTCACATACGTTTGAACGGGCAAACGCTTTTTAGGTGGGGTTATTATCGTGCTAATTTCACGAATGCCAGACAGCGACATATGCAATGTTCTAGGAATAGGCGTTGCCGTTAACGTTAGCGTATCAACGTTGGTTTTTAGTAGTTTTATTTTTTCTTTATGTTCAACGCCAAAGCGTTGTTCTTCGTCTAAAACAAGCAAGCCTAAATCGTAAAACCCAACGTCTTTACTGATTAGTCTATGCGTGCCGATTATAAAATCTATTTTGCCGTTTTTTAGGTCCTCAATTATTCGTTTTTGCTCTTTTGGAGTTCTAAATCTATTAAGGCAAGCAATTTTAACGCCAAAATCCTTAAACCTTTCTTTTGCCGTGTTGTAGTGCTGTTCGGTAAGAATTGTGGTTGGTGCTAGCATCGCAACTTGTTTGCCGTTAGCAACCGCCCTAAAAACAGCCCTAAACGCCACTTCGGTTTTGCCAAAACCCACGTCGCCACAAATTAGCCTATCCATAACCTTGCTACTTGCCATATCTTTTTTAACAGCCTTTTCGCTTTCTATTTGGTCGGGCGTTTCTTCGTAAGGAAATGCTAGATTAAACGCTTTTTCGCCTTCTTCATCAGGGAAAAAAGCAAAGCCTTCTTTTTGGTTTCTTTCGTTGTATAATTTTTTTAGGTCGAAAGACATTTTTTTAATACTTTCAACGGCTTGGCGTTTAACCCTAGCAAAGTCTGCACCACCGATTTTAGAGAGCCTTGGGTGTTTTTCGCTACCTAGATATCTAGTCAATAGGTCCATTTGCTCTACGGGAACGTAAAGCAAATCGCTACCAGCGTATTCCACGGCAATATAGTCTTTGGTGCTTTCGGTAGAAGATATACGCTTTGTTCCAATAACCTTGCCAACGCCGTGCGTTTCGTGCACGCAATAGTCGCCCACTTCGGGTGCGGTAAAGAAGTTTGCTTTTGCTTTCTTTTTGGTTTTAAACTGCGCGTTTTGGTTGCTTGTATATAAGTTGCCACTACCGATAACGGCTAGTTTTTTCTCGTGAAAAATAAACCCGCTAGAAAGTGGCTCTGAAAGTATTTCAACACCGGTGAGTTTTAGTTCGCCATCTATTTTAGATGCTATGCCGTGAGAAGATAATTCGCTCGAAAAATACTCCGACCTTTTAAGGTTATTAGTGCAAACTACCACCGAATAGCCCGTTTTTAACCAGTTATCTATATCGCGATAGATTTGCCCGAAATCTAGTTTATAATTCACTACCCCACCGATTGATGGGTTTACGATTTTTAGTGGTGAAAATAGATTTATAGAAGACGACATTAGAGATAGCGTTGCTTTTTTATAGTCTTTTAATTTCTCTATAATTTGGTCTTTTTTTATAAACGCGTTCTTTTGGAACTCAAACGCTTCGCCACTTTTGTGTAGTGTTTTAAATCTTTCTAAAAATTCGCTCTCTAATAGCGTTATTGTTTCGCTAACCTTTTTTTCTTCGTCGAAAATAATGGCGGTATCTTTATCTAAAATATCAAAAATCGTTAGTGAATTTTTTGATAGTGGATATAAAATATCCAAACTTTCGTAGTCGTTTATTTGAGTTGCTGAAACTAGGTCAGAGTAAACGGATTTTAATTTTTCACGCCTATCGGCACTAGCGTTTTGATACTCTAATTTAACTACGCCTAAAAACTCTTTGATTTCTTCTTCGGTAAAAGCAAACTCTACTAGCGATAAAATTTTAATCGAATTTAAGTAGCCTTGGTTTTTGCGCGTTTCTATATCGTATTTTTTAATATTTTCGATTTGGTCGCCAAAGAAATCTATTCTAACGGGATATTCTTGGTCTACTAAAAACACGTCTATAATATCGCCCCTAACTGAAAAACTACCTTTGCTCTCTACGGTTTCTACCCTTTTATAGCCCATTTTTGCAAGAGTGTTCGTAACGCTTGTTAGTGAAACGTCTTGCTCTTTTTTTAGCGTTAGAGTTTCAATTGATTTTGGATAGAGCGTGGTTAATGCTTCGGGCGTGACGACTAAAATATCCGTTTTTGATAGATTTTCTAGTGCTGATAGTCTTGAATAAAGCCCGTCTTTTGAAAAGGCGCGCACAAACGAAAAATTTTGGTCTTTACTAGGCATATACGCTACGTTTTTGCCCGAAAATTCCTTTATGGCTTTAACCGCCGAAAATGCTGAAACGGTATCTTTTGCAACGTATAAAACGGGACAATCTAGCGTGCCGACTAAAAAATTCTTAAAACTATCCGAAACGCCGAAAACCGCCGTAGGAACACCTAGGCGGACGCTTTCAGTAAACTCTTTTACCGAGCCGTAATCTTTAAGTAAATTGTTGAGTTTATTTAACATAAAATACCTTTTGGGGTAGATTATTTAGTTATTTTATTCCGTTGTATTTAGAGCCGATTTTAATTATATCTGCGCCGTTAATATACTCAATAAGCGCATCGACAGTTTTATTTATAGCGTTTTCGTAAACGGGCTTATCTTCTTTTGAAATGCCCGATAAAACGTAGTTGATTAGTGGAATTTTAAAGTCGCCTTCCGGCTTAAAGCCTATCCTTACACGGCTAAAATTTTCCGAACCTAATTCTTTTACGATATTTCGCATACCGTTATGCGTGCCACTAGAACCTTTTTCGCGAATACGAAGTGCGCCTTTTTTTAGGTCGTAATCGTCGTATATAACAACTAAGTCTTTAAGGTCGATTTTATAAAAGTTTACTAACTCTCTAACGCTTTCGCCACTTAAATTCATATAAGTTAAAGGCTTTGCTAGTAATACTTTGTTTGAGCCCACGCCACTTTCGGCAATAAGCGCACGACACTTGGTTTTAGAAAAATCTACGCCAAGTTTTTCAGCGATTTTTTCCACTGCCATAAAGCCAAGGTTGTGATAGGTATTAAGATATTCTTTATCTGGGTTGCCCAGTCCTACAATTAGTTTCATATTGTTAAAAAAAGTAAAAGCCGTTTTTAACTAACGGCTTTTGTTTATCAAATAAATTAGTCTTCGTAAACCGCTGATAGCGACGTTTCCATAAATACCGTGTTGATTGCTCTTGCAAGAGTTTTTGCAACAGGAAGAATTTTAATTTTTGGATTGTTCTTAACGTTTTCTGGCATATCAATAGTATCTAAAACGATGAGTTTTTTGATAGGCGAAGCAGTTATTCTATCCATTGCTGGACCAGAGAATACGCCGTGTGTACAACAAGCGTAAACTTCCTTAGCGCCGTTTTTAACAAGTGCTTCTGCACCTTGGCAAATAGTACCTGCGGTATCTATCATATCGTCTACCATAAGACAAGTTTTACCAGCAACGTCACCAATAACGTTCATAACTTCGATAGCGTTTGCCTTAGGGCGACGTTTGTCAACGATAGCAAGTGATGCGTTTACGCGTGACGCGAAGTTTCTTGCTCTACCAACAGAGCCAACGTCTGGAGAAACTACAACCCAGTTTTCATCCATTTTGTTTTTGAAGTGTTTAGCAAGTAGTGGTGCGCCATATAAGTGGTCCACAGGGATATCAAAGAAACCTTGAATTTGCGCTGCGTGAAGGTCCATAGTCATAACTCTATCTGCGCCTGCGCTAGTTAAAATATCTGCAACTAATTTTGCAGTAATTGGGTCTCTTGGTCTTGCTTTTCTGTCTTGTCTAGCATAGCCAAAGTAAGGGATAACAGCCGTAATTCTACCTGCTGATGCTCTCCTACAAGCGTCAATCATAATAAGAATTTCCATCAAGTTATCGTTTACAGGGTTAGAAGTGCTTTGGATAATGAATATATCCTTACCCCTAACGGTTTGTGGTAGGGTAACGCTAATTTCCCCGTCCGAAAACTTGGTGACTTCTGCTTGTGAAAGTGGAAGACCTAGTTCTTTTGCAACAGCCTCTGCTAATGGTCTGTTTGAGTTGCCTGATAAAATCTCTATCATCGTGCCGTGTGTAATCATTTCTCTATTTTCTCCTAATGTAACTTTTTGTACATCTAGTACCTATGCCTATTTTAACTCTAATCTAAAAAATAGTCAAGGGATTTTCGTTTTTGTTTTAAATATATATATAAATTTATTTGCCTTATTATAGCCCCATAATGCTTGACTTAAAGTTTAGGTTATTGTAAAATAATACTAATTGATTACAAATTAGAGGTTTTTTATGGAAAATAGTAAAGCAACTATGGAAAAAATAGTAAATCTTTGCAAAAACAGGGGCTTCATTTTCCCCGGTAGTGAAATTTACGGCGGACTTGCAAACACTTGGGACTACGGCCCACTTGGCGTAGAACTTAAAAACAACGTTAAAAAAGCGTGGTGGAAAAAGTTCGTGCAAGAAAACAAATATAACGTTGGTCTTGATGCAGCAATACTTATGAACTCTCAAACTTGGGTTGCATCTGGTCACCTTGCAGGATTTTCGGACCCACTTATGGATTGCAGAAGTTGTCACGAAAGATTTAGAGCAGACAAACTTATCGAAGACTGGGTTTCTGAAAACAACTATACATTAGAAAAACCTATCGACGCTATGACGCACGCTGAAATGAAAGCGTTTGTTGAAGAACATAATATCCCTTGCCCTACTTGTGGCAAGCACGATTTTACCGACATTAGACAATTTAACCTAATGTTCAAAACTTTCCAAGGCGTTACCGAAGATGCGAAAAACACCGTATATCTTCGCCCAGAAACTGCGCAAGGTATTTTTACTAACTTTACTAACGTTCAAAGAACTACTAGAAAGAAAATGCCTTTCGGTATCGGTCAAATCGGTAAATCGTTCCGTAACGAAATCACCCCAGGAAACTTTATTTTTAGAGTTAGAGAATTTGAACAAATGGAACTTGAATTCTTCTGTAAGCCCGGCACGGATTTAGAGTGGTTTAGTTATTGGCGTTCTTTCTGCCATAAATGGCTACTTGATATCGGTATTAAAGAAGAAAGATTACGTCTTCGTGACCACAGCCCAGAAGAACTATGCTTTTACTCTAAGGCAACCACCGACTTTGAATATTTATTCCCATTTGGTTGGGGCGAACTTTGGGGTATTGCCGACAGAACTGATTACGACCTTACTCAACACCAAAACGTTTCTAAAAAAGACCTTACTTACTTCGACCAAGAAACAGGCGAAAGATATATCCCTTACGTTGTTGAACCTTCGCTTGGCGTTGAAAGAACCGTTCTTACCGTACTCTGCAACGCTTACGACGAAGAAACCGTTGGCGAAAACGATACTAGGGTTGTTATGCACTTCCACCCTGCTCTTGCTCCGTTTAAGGCTGCGGTATTACCACTATCTAAAAAGTTAAGCGACAAGGCAAGTGAAATTTACGAAGAACTAATCAAATACTTCCCTGTTGACTTTGACGAAGCAGGTTCGATTGGTAAGCGTTATCGTAGAGAAGATGAAATCGGCACGCCACTTTGCATCACTTACGACTTTGATAGCGAAACCGATGGTTGCGTGACCGTTCGTGATAGAGATACTATGCAACAAGTTCGTATTCCTATTAGTGAACTTAAAGCGTATATCGAAGATAAAATTAAATTCTAGTTTTTAATTAGATAAAAAAATTAAAGCCACTGAAAGTCAGTGGCTTTTTATTTTATCTGTTTTTGGCGTTTACTGAAATTATGCCGAATATTGCGCCGATTATACTAGTAAATAAAAGTTCGATAATAAAACTTAAAAATTTATCATAACCGCCACCTAGTATTTTAAACACTAGGCTTACGATAGGCGTATATAGTGCGCCCGTAATAACGCCTTTAACAAGCCCTTTATTTTCTTTGATTGAAAATAGACAGCCTAAAAACACCGATATGATTTTTATAAACTGATTAACGCTTTTTATTGCCGTTTCGGATAGATTAGTAAGTTTTAGAATTAGTGCAAAAAGTAGCACGCCTATAACGGTGCAAAAGGTTGCCGTTAGAGAGCCTTTGATAGTTTGTTTTAGAATATACTTATTTTGTTCGTTTTTAGACATAAAAAACCCCGATACCTTTTAGTTTAAGATATGCGGGGTTTTGTGTTTTTATTATTGTTTTAATTATTCTTTATCAGAAGTTTCTGCTTTTACTTCTTCGGCTTTAACTTCTTCTACTTTTTCAACAGGTTTATCTTCTTCTTTAACTTCTTCTGCCTTAGGTTTTGGGTTAGCATAACCTTCTTTTGGAGCAGTTTGATAAATTGCTGCTTTATCGAATTTGATATAACTTTTGTTTTCTGCCGTGCCGGTTTCTAAAACGAAAGTGTTTTCTGCATCATAAATTTCTACAACGAAACCACAAATGCCACCGATAGTTTTAACTCTATCACCTTTTTTAAGGCTAGTTAGCATATTTTGTGCTTCTTTTCTTTTTTTCTTGTTTGAAATAGTTGACCAAATTAACATACCAACAACGATGATAATTAATGGCAACATTAAGCCAAGCCCGCCACCGCTACTAGTTGTGCCTTCTAATAATAATTTTAACATTTATTTATCTCCTTAAAATTAATTTACTTGATTATTATATAGTAATTCTCACGTTTTTGCAAGTGTTTTTTTGTTTTTTAACGTGAGTTATATTTTTTTAGTATCTTTTATACGTTTTTCCCGTTTTTTCGTAAAATTCTTCGACAAATTCGCTAAACCTATCTTCTAATATCGCGTTTCTAATATCAGCCATTAGTTTGTTTAGATAGGTAATGTTATGAAGGCTTATAAGCATACCGCCAAGCATTTCGCCAGCGTTTATCATATGCCTTAAATACGCCTTAGAATAGTTTTTGCAAGCATAACAATCGCATTCTTTATCTAGCGGAGAAAAGTCGTTTTTATATTTTGCATTTCTAACAACAACCTTTCCGTCAGACGTGAGTGCCGTGCCGTTTCGCGCTATCCTTGTTGAAAGCACGCAGTCGAACATATCAATGCCACGCTTAACGCCTTCTACTAAGCAGTCAGGACTACCAACACCCATAAGATATCTTGGAACGTGGGTTGGGTAGAATTCTAATAGGTCATCAAGCACGTCGTACATAATTTCCTTAGGTTCGCCAACCGAAAGTCCACCTATGCCCATACCATATTTAACGTATGGCAAAGTTTCTTTTAGACTTATTCTTCTTAGGTCTTTATATATATTGCCTTGAACTATTGGAAATAGTGCTTGGTTTTCGTTTTTGTGATGATTAAAACACCTATCAAGCCATTTAAGCGTTCTATCCATAGCAACACGGCTAGCATTATAATCAGCACCATATTCGCTACATTGGTCGAACGCCATTATTATATCTGCACCTAAATTATTTTCGATATCGATTGCCTTTTCGGGCGATATAAAATGCAAACTTCCGTCTATATGAGAGTTAAAGTAAACCCCGTCGTCTTTAATCTTGTTGAGTTTTGCAAGTGAGAATACTTGAAACCCACCACTATCGGTTAAAATGGGTTTGTTCCAGTTCATAAACTTGTGAAGCCCGCCCGCTTCT
>JAZLCK010000007.1:0-32090 GCA_045614165.1 Christensenellaceae bacterium
GTATCGGTTTATGATTTAAAGCCTAAAGTGGCAGTAATGCTCATAGGTGCAAACAACTTTGATACAATGTTTGATAACTATGAAAATATTTTGAAGGGATTTAAGGAAAATCTGCCAAATACCAAAATAGTATTGCTATCTCTTACATCTATGAGTCAGGAATGGGGCAAAAATAATCAAAAAGCAGCTTATAACAACGTTAAAATAAAGCTCCTGTCAGAAAAATACGGATACGAATTTGTCGATCTGTATTCTCCACTTTTGAATCTTGAAACAGGTGAAATATATGCAGAATATACGACCGATGGCGGTCACTTAACATCCGCAGGATACGAGGTGCTTACAAATTCGATAACTCCCGTACTCGAACAACTATTAGGTAGATAACTGCGCTTAACAGCATTACAAAATCCAATTTATTAAGCGCTTTCGGGTGTACTTTTAGTTGTTCTCACCCAACTTTACGCACCTTTTGGTCGCTCTTAGCCAAATTAAAACACCAACCTAAAATTAGGTTGGTGTTTTTTCTATATTCCAAGGTTTTTAAGTAAATTATTAATAGCGTCTTTTTCTTGTTCTGTAACTGAGTTACGCGCTGCTATTTGTGCTTTTACGTTTTGACGGCTCTTTTTGTTGAATATCTTAAACCAGCGCCTTACTTGATACAAGGGATACATCCAACGATGTTTTCTTAGGTTAGGATATAAAACTTCTAAATTGCGTCTTGATAAAAACATCAGTTCAAAAAAGGTTTTCGCTTTGCTTTTACCCTTTCCAGCTTTTACCATTGCGGCATTTTTAACCGTGCCGTAAACACCGCCCGTCAATACGTAATTTTCCATTTGTTTGGTAATTTCCGTATGTCTATTATTCTTAAACCATACACCTATAAGTCCAAGCGCTTGGTTATAAAAGTCGATAAGTTTACCACTCTTTAACAGTTTAACAAGTTTTTCTTCTGGGTAGGGCATATTCTTTCTTATCAAAAATAAATCTAAGAAAGGCTTAACACCACACCCCCCGTTAAGAAAATGTTTTGCCATATGTGCAACGTGGTAAAACACAATCATTTCAGGGTCGAGCGCGCATTTATGATTGAAACCTTCCACCGTATAAGCATAATTCCAAACTGACTTAAATATTCTATCAGTTTTAGGCAAACTCCCACTTTGAGTAAGCGAAAAATGCAGTTCTAAATGCACACCATTTGGCGTACTTAAAGAAATATCGTGCGTTGTAGCGTTTGACAACTGTTCATAGCCGTATTTTCTAGTCAGCGTTCTTGCAAGCCTTTGGGCGTTTTCTTCTTCAACAAGCACGTCAATATCACAACTTGTTCTCATCCAAGGCTCAGGGTATAACCACTTTATAACCGCGCCTTTTAACGGAACGTAATCTTTACCTTCCGCCTCTAATACGTTGCAAAGTTCTTTTAACGCAAACTCATTTTTTTCATGACGAACGACAGCGGTCATTTCTTTTAAGTAAAACTTTGAGAAAAGTTCGCTCTTTTTCTCTATAAGATTATTCTTTATAAGCGTATGCGCTATTAAATGCGCAACGTCGTGCTTAATGCTTAGCGCAAGCAATGCTTTTAGCCCGTCTTCCGTTAGCAGTTCTTTATCAATTTTTTCTACGCTATCCCCACAAATTTCCGCACGGAGTAACGCAAGCATTATTTTGCTAATTTGTTCTTGCATCGTACTTTTTACTTTATTCCTTTATATTCTTTTTGCACCTTTTCGTAACTTGCTAAATTACCAATATCATAGCGTTTACCTGGCATTTCAAATGCGTGCATATTAGTTTTTTGACATAACCATGAAACAAAACTACCTGGCGCGTCCACCCCGCAACCGTCCATAATTGCCTCTGGGATTTTTTTAACGTCTTCCCTCTTATAAAAATAGAAGGGCGGACAGCACCAATTACTTTGTGGATTTGGCGTTTTTTCTTCCATCTTCAAAACTTTATCATTTTCATCAATAGATATCGTTCCACTCTTTGATAGACGCGCTTTATCTGCCTCAAAATAACGCATTACGCAAGAAGTTTTTTTAGCCATTGAGTACTTTATAAACTCGGTAAGTGAAAAATCTAAAACGTTATCGCCTGCAATTATTACGCAATCATCATCAATATTAAGTTTATCAATAGCAAACTGAATATCTTTAACCGCGCCAAGTCGGGTTTCATTAGTAGAAGTGCCGTCATCTACTATAGTAATGTTTTGTTTCTTCCCTTTTGCCCACTCGTTAAAATGCACAGCGAACTTATGATTAGAAATAATTACGAATTCATCAATTATTTTAAGAGTATCAATATCATCAATAAGCCAGTCTAAAATAGTTTTATCTTGAACTTTTAACAATGGCTTTGGAAAATTTTCAGTCAAAGGATAAAGCCGTGTTGCATATCCTGCTGCTAAAATTAAACATTTCATAACTTAACTCCATCAGCCGTGTCGCATACGTATGCTGAAAATTTGTCTTTTAATTCAGGGAATTCTTGTAAATATTTTTCCGTAACTTCTTTTACGATTTGTTCTTGATTTTCGGGGTCGATAATTGCCATACAGCAACCCTTAAAACCAGCGCCAGAAAATCTTCCGCCGTAAACACCGTCAACTTTTACCATGATTTCATAAAGCGATTTTAACTGTTTTGAGCCAGTTTCCCATACGTGAATGGATGAATACCCGCTCTCTGTACAAAGCCTACCGTATTCGGCTATATCGCCATTTGCAAACGCCTTTGCACCGCGTTCTACCCTATCAACTTCCGCGTAATAATGTTCGGCTCTTTTTCGCCAATTTTCTGGAAGTTTATCTTTGTGTTTTTCAAAGATTTCATTAGGTACGTCGTGAAGATAAGTGTCTTTAAACTTGCCGTATTTTGCACCTTCAAACGCAAGCAAAGCATACGCTGCGCTCGTGCACTCGTCAACGCGCATATTGTAATCTGAACTTGCCAAACTTCTCTCTAAACCCGAGAAGAAAATAGCAATCTTGAACGGTTTCATATTACTCGGTTTTTTGATAAGTTCAACTTGGTCGTTAGATAAGTCCATATACAAAAGGTGGTCTTTTTTACAGTAAACTTCACAACTTTGGTCAAGCTTTCCGCATGATACACCAACGTATCTATTTTCCGCCTCTCTTGAAATTTCAATAAGTTCTTTTTCGGTTATGGTTATTCCGTTTACTTTGCATAAAACCGATAGATAAGTAATTATTATTGCAGCCGAAGACGACAAGCCCCCGATAGGAAGTTCGCCTTCAACTACCGCACATATGCCCACGCGAAGATTAAATCTTGCGCCAAGCGCAATAGTAGCACCGCGGAGATGATCCGCCCAATCTTCTTGCTTTTCGTTGGGAACGGAATTCACGTGCCATTGTGCGCGCTTATCAAACTGCATTGAAGAGAGTTCAATTACGCCGTTTTGCTTACTTGAATACGCAATATATATACCCTTATCGATAGCAAAGCCCGTAATTTTACCGTTTTGGTGGTCAACGTGCGCCCCGATAGGACAAACCCTATACGGTGTAAACGCCACTCCCTCCGGCTCTCTTTTGTATTTTTGTATGAATAATTCTTTACAACTCATTTATAAACCTTTTACGAATAATTATCTATTTTTATACATTTTTTCGTAATAATTTTGATATTCGCCGTTAATAATGGTTTGCCACCATTCACGGTTTTCAAGATACCATTTAATGGTCTTTTTTATGCCTTCACTAAATTTTGTCTCGGGCAACCAACCTAGTTCGTTATGAATTTTAGTGGGATCGATTGCGTATCTCATATCGTGCCCTTTTCTATCAGTAACGTGGGTAATAAGACTCTCAGGCTTACCTAATTCTTTGCAAATAAGTTTAACAATATCAATGTTCTTCATTTCATTATGACCACCAATATTATAAACTTCACCAACTTTTCCGTTATGTATAATTAAATCAATCGCTTTGCAGTGGTCTTCAACGTATAACCAATCTCTAACGTTTAAGCCTTCACCATACACGGGAAGTGGCTTATCGTTAAGAGCGTTTGCAATCATTAACGGGATAAGTTTTTCAGGAAAATGGTAAGGACCGTAATTATTAGAGCAACGACTTATAGTTACAGGAAGTCCGTAAGTTCTATTATAAGCAAGTACCAAAAGGTCTGCCGCAGCCTTTGAAGAACTATATGGAGAACTGGTATGTATGGGTGTTTGTTCTGTAAACATTAGATCAGGTCTATCAAGCGGTAAATCGCCGTAAACTTCATCCGTTGAAACTTGGTGATAACGCTTTATCCCATACTGTCTGCACGCATCCATTAAAACAGCCGTACCCATAATATTTGTTTGCAAAAAAACACCAGGGTCTTCAATCGAACGGTCAACGTGTGATTCGGCCGCAAAATTTACAACCATATCGGGCTTTTCTTCTTCAAAGAGTTTATAAACTGCATCTCTATCGCAAATATCCGCCTTTACAAAACGGAAATTTGGATTATCTAAAACACTTTCAAGCGTGGATAAATTACCCGCGTAAGTGAGTTTATCTAAACATATAATTCGATATTCTGAATAGGTTTTGAGCATATGGAAGATAAAGTTGCTTCCAATAAACCCTGCACCACCGGTTACTATAATGGTCATATTATTCTCCTTCAACTAAGGACAGTATGTATTGCCCATATTCGGTTTGCTTTAATTCTTCACCAAGTTTTCTAAGTTGCTTATCATCAATAAAGCCCCTACGCCAAGCAATTTCTTCTATACAAGAAATATAGAAGCCTTGCATTTCTTGAACGGTTTTCACAAAGCCACCAGCTTTATACATTCCTTTAGGCGTACCCGTATCAAGCCACACCATACCACGCCCTAAAAGTTCAACGGAAAGTTCGCCCATTTCTAAATAAGCATTGTTTATTGCCGTTATTTCTATTTCTCCTCTAGGTGAAGGTTTAACGTTTTTAGCGATTTCAACAACTCTATTATCGTAAAAATATAGACCTGGAACTGCATAATTTGACTTGGGTTTTTCGGGTTTTTCTTCAATTGAAATAACCTTATGCTCCTTATCAAATTCTACCACGCCAAACGCCCTTGCATCTTTTACGGGGAAACCGAAAATGGTTGCGCCCTTTTCTTTCTTTTTTGCTCTTTCTAAAACTTTTGTTAAGTTTTGTCCATAGAAAACATTATCGCCTAAAACCAAGCAAACGCTATCATTCCCGATAAACTCTTCACCTAAAATGAATGCATCGGCAAGCCCTCTTGGAGTGTCTTGAATTTTATAAGATATTTCCACACCTATTCTTTTGCCATCGCCTAAAAGGTCTTCATAAAGACCGATTGCTTCGGGCGAAGAAATAATTAAAATTTCTTTTATACCCGCAAGCAAAAGCGTAGAGAGCGGATAGTAAATAAGCGGTTTATCATAAATAGGTAAAAGTTGTTTTGACACCGATTTTGTTATCGGGTAAAGTCTTGTTCCCTTTCCACCTGCTAAAATTATACCTTTCATATCTTTTCCCCTTTTGTTAAATAGTTTTTATAATTTCACAAATTTTATCTACTTCTTCTAGTTTTAAGTTTGCATACATCGGCAAACACAAAACTCTTCTTGAATAGTCTTTTGCAATAGGCGTTTTATCGGCTAAATCCCAACCGAATTCTTTATTTTCAGAAACTAACGGATAAAAATATTTTCTTGCAAAAATTCCGTTTGTTGATAATTCTTCAATAATATCTTCTCTTGTTTTTCCAAATTCTTTTTCGACTAAAATAGGAAAATACGCGTAATTTTGTTTTAAGTCCTTAACACAAGTTAAAAGTTTTAACCCTTTTACACTTTTCAAGTTGTCACAGTATCTTTCAAAAACCGCCTTTCTTAAAGCGAGTTCGCCATCGATATGTCTTAAATTGCAAATACCCATTGCGGCTTGGAATTCGTTCATTTTAGCGTTTGTACCAAAACAATCTAAGTATTCTCCGTCAATACCAAAATTTCTTTGTTTTGCAATTTCTTTTGCCAAACTTTCATCCTTAAAAGTTAAACAACCGCCTTCAATAGTGTGAAAAACTTTAGTTGCGTGGAAAGAAAACATCGAAACGTCACCGTAATCGCCTATTCCCTTGCCCTTATATTCAACGCCGAAAGCGTGGGCTGAATCGTAAATTACTTTTAAGTTATACTTTTTAGCAATCTCTTCGATTTTTTCAACGTTACAAATATTCCCGTATACGTGAACGCCTAAAATTGCAACAGTTTTATCGGTTATTAAACTTTCAATCTTACATTCGTCAATGGTATAATCGCTTTTAACGTCGCAAAAAATAGGGGTGCAACCCGCTTGAACAATCGCGTTGGTAGTAGACGCAAAAGTAAATGGTGTGGTTATAATTTCGCCTTTAAGTTTTAACGCTTTTATCGCACAATAAAGCGCTAAATGTCCATTAACAAAAAGCTCAATATTGCTAACTTTTAAGTATTCTTTTAGCGAATCTTTTAAGCGATTGTGTATGGGCCCCATATTTGTTAAATGAGTAGTTTCCCAAATACTTTTTATCTCTTCACAATACTCTTCATAAGAAGGCATTGAAGATTTAGTCACGAAAATTTTATCCATTTTATCTCCGTATGTTTAATATGGTATTTTAGTTAATAAATCATGGCGCATAATATCTTCGCCATTTTCACTGATAACTTTAATACGCTCTGCTACGTAATCATGCTTTTTAGAAAGTTCTTCTAAAGTAGGAGCAATAATAGTAAAACCACCAACTCTATCGCCACTGCTGTTAACCCCGTCAAACTCAGCGCCTTTCCACTTAAAAATATAATAATCGGTTAAGACGCCTTGGTCTTTTAGTTCCTTAAAACCTTCTAAATGATCAAACTTTCCGTTCTTACAGTAAATAAACTCATCTGCAAGGTAAATGTTTTTACGCTCTTTTTCATCCACGTGGGGTTTTAAGCCGAGCGTTAAATCAACAACTGCTTTGATAACGTCAAAACCAGTAATGGTTTTTATTCTTAAAAACTTAGTTCCGCCACCCGTTCTTGCACTAAATTCTAACACGTAAACTTCCTTTCCATCAGTTATAAACTGAATTAACATAGGCGTGTTTTTTAAACCAAAAGCATCCACTATTTGTTGTGCTGTAAGTTGAATTTTATCTAAAACAGGTTGAGCCTCCTTTACGGGACAAAGCCCCCTAAATATAACAAACTTATTTTTATCGGCAATCTTATCATTTTTTGATACGCAAAGCACGTGCGCTTTCCCATTTTCAACGTATAAGTCAACACTTATTTCGGGACCATCTATAAACTGTTCAACAACCGCTGTTTTGGTCCTACTGAAATTTACAGCGTCATTAAATGCAACTTTTAGTTCATCAATATTTTCAACACGTTTTACGCCTTTTGAACTATTACAGTCAACAGGCTTAACAATTAGCGGATAAGGAATATCTTTAATCATATCTTCGTCCAACTCGCCCATAATAACGTGTTTTGCTGTAGATATCCCGTGTTCATTGAACACCTTTTTCATATACGCCTTATTGGTTACGTTAAGTGCAGTTTGATAGTCGATGTAACACGGTAAGCCTAATTTTTCTGACACGTACGCCACGGTATGAAGTGCTTGGTCAGTGCACACCGTAACAATAAAATCTACTTGTTCTTCTTTTGCAACACTCTCAATTGATTCTAAATCAAGAGTAGACACTTGATAGTATTTATCTGCATACTTTTTAGCAACAGGTTCTTCATTCCAATCTGCAAGAACAACCGTTATTCCACGACTTTTTAATTCTTCAATTAACGCAATTTGCGGAAATCCGCCTGCCAAAACCAACGCTTTCATTATTAACCCTCTTTATTCGTTTGTTCAACTTCTTGTGTTTGACTATCAGTATTTGGTGCTTTTATTTTCTTATCTTTTTTAAAAAATTTCTTTGACAAATCAAGTATGTAAGTAAAACTTTCCATCTTGAATAAGTAAGCACCTAAAACTAATAATGCTTTTTTCCGTTAATCATTTACGTTCTCCTTAACTTTTCACACACTGAAATTATTTTATAAACCTCTAACTATGCTAACCCAAATTAAAACTTTATTTATATTCAATTATTTTCATCTTGTAAAGAGCTTTCTTTTCTCTTTCTCTTTAATAACGCAAAAAAGGCTACTTTTAAATCATAGAAACTTCCTTTTTTGGACAATAGAATAGTTAATAAATATATAACTGCACAAATACAAAATTGAATAATAAATTTTAAAATGCAATTCATTGATATAAAATTAACCAAATATACTACCACAAAAAATACAACAGCATAAATCGTATATGGAATAAAATCTTTGAACTGCTCTTTCACTGTATAACCTAACAACTTTACATTATAATATTCGTTAATTATTAGCGACACTATTCCCATAAAAACCATTGAGAACAACATTAAGTAAAAATTAATTAAAGATGTAATTATAACTAAAATTATTGTTAAACTTCTTTTAATTATCTCGCACCTCAAGAATACATCTGAACGCCCTATCGCATTAAATGTTTGCATATTTGCATTATTTATAATATTAATGGCTGATGATATGCAAGTTATTTGAATAATTGGTACAGCATCTATCCATTTTTCCGTCAAAATAGACAAAACAAAAGATTCCGCAGAAGCTGCAACACCTGCCATAATGGGGAAAATTAAAGCTGAACTAATTGATATCATTTTTCTAGTTTGAAGCTTTATTTTCTCCTTATCGTCTTGTATTTTTGATAATGAAGGAAACATTACAGCTGTTGTTATTTGTGTAACCGTTCTATTAATTACTTGAGGAATATTTTGCCCTTTTGAATAACATCCTAAAGTAGCCTCATCGTAAGCCTTACCTATAATTAGAGCAAAAACATCTGAATATATTGTACCTATAAGCCAACCAACAAACAATTTCCAACTAAATGCAAATAGTTCTTTTATGGTCTTAAAAGAAAATAATAATTTAGGTATCCACCTTACAAAACATAATAATAAAAGAAACGTAACACATCTATAAACTAACTGTGAAACTATTAAACACCAAACGCCAAAACCGTTTAATGCCAAAAATATCCCAACTACACCTTGAATAATAAATCCACCAATATTTGCAAGGCAACTAGCCTTAAAATCCATTCGATATCTTAATATTACCGTCTGAATAGAAGTGAAGGCACCAAAAAGTATTGACAAAGAAAAAACTCTTAAGTAAGTAGTAATAAACGGATTATTGTAAAATTCAGCAATAAATGGCGCACAAATAAAAATAATTCCATACATTAAAGCCGCAATGGCAAGCTCCATATAAAACACTGAACAAAAATCAACTTCTTTTGCATCTTTTTTTCTTAACAATGCTGTAGAAAAACCACTTTGAACAAATGTGTTTGCTAAATTTATAAATATATTTAAAATAGCTACCACACCATAATCTTCAGGCATTAATAATCTCGCAAAAATAAGGGAAAGAATAAAAGACATACCTTGTGTCCCAACGCCTTCAATGGTTCTCCACACTAACCCACTTGATGTTTTGCCAACAACTTTATTATCCATATTAAATATCCTTTATCTTATACATAATAACCTTAAAATTTTACGCAATACTTTTCTCAATGACTATATAATAGATATTTTATTAAACCTATCATTGCATTGTTTTTCTTCGTTTTAACAATGTGTTTATAGGTGTTTCAACAAATTTAAATATTAAAAATGCAAGCAACACACTCACAACAATGGGAATTAAAATAAACAATTCATTTGTTAACCCTATCGAAACAAGACCACGAATAATTGCATAACCGATATTTTGATGTACTAAATATAAAGCATAAGATATAGAGGCAAAAAAAGAACATATCTTTGTAAATGCATTTTCTTTATTCAAAAATGTTTTTGGATTAATAATTGTAACGTACACAACAATTAATGCAACTACTATTACCCATATTGTTTGTTTTGTACCTAGCCCAAAATAATGATTTATCACGGACACTACTATGGTAGTGTAACCAATTATACTTTTTTTGTTTTTCCCTACTTCGTTAATTGCAAGCCCTAACAAAAATGTTGTAGAATAGTCTGGAAATAAAAATACATTTATCGCCGAACCAAGCAAAGTATTATTTAAATAATCTTGAAATATGCCAGACAATAAGCTAACAATAGCCCATATTAAAATTAAAACATTATTGATTTTTAATTTTTTTATTGCTAATAATATCCCTATTATTATGTAAAATTTTATTTCATAAACCAGAGTCCAATAGACACCATCAACAGCGCGTACGCCAAATAATGAAGGCACCATTGTCAAATTTATTAAAATCGCTTTTAGCCCAACAAAAGCTGGTTTGTAAAAGAAAAACGTAACCAACGACGTTATAATAACCGCAACTAAAAACGTAGGAAACAATCTTACACATCGTTTACCTAAATATACTAGAGGTTTTTCATCACTGTCAACTCTTGTCAAAAAACCACTGAGCAAAAAGAAAGTTATAACTGCCATACTTGCCCACGGAAAAGTTATGGGGTAATTAGTTTTTAAATTTTCGGGAGTATATATAGATTGATTATACATTGTGGTGTAATGGACCAACACAATTAACATCGCGCTTATTGCTCTTATAACGTTTAATCCGGGATAATATTTCTTCATTTACTAAAAACTCTTTTAATTTTATTTACTATTTACATTAAGTAGCCTTAAAAATTTATGCAATGCTTTTCTCATTGTTTTTTGTACAAAACGCATTCTAGATTTTCTTCTAAGTTTTTTTGGTAAAGATTTTATGAATTCTGCATATTCTTTATTGTCTATATTGTTTTTGAAAATATATTTCATTTGCATTAATGCGCCAATCCTATTAGCCTTCAAATCCTGCAAATCATATTTCCCTTCAAAATATTCTTCTAAAGCGTCAACGATTTGAACATACATCTTTGTATAATATAATGCTTTTGATTTACTGGTATAAGAGAAACTTGAAGGCGTTGCACTTCCAGACCTATGCGCGTGCATACATTCTGGCATTACAAAAATTTTTCCAGCATCATATAGCCTAACCCTAGTAATAACATCACCCATGGTCGTGGAAGATTGACGCATTTTTAGATATTTTTCACTTGAAAAATCTAACACGTTCCTATACATTAAAGTGTTTCCATGTAAGATGTATCCATATCTTAAATAGTCTTTTAATTCATATGATTTATTAACTTGATAATTAAATAATCCCTTAACAAAATTATTTCCATCAGCGTCAACATTATAGTAGTTAGAACCAACAGCTACATAGTCGGGGTTGTTCTCTAAAAAATCCACTTGTTTTTGTAGGCGATACTCATCCGTCCAAAAATCATCTGTTTCACCACCAACTAAGTATTTTCCTCTAACCATTTTTTTTACATTGATAGAATTGCCACTTGGTCCTAAATTTTTTTCATTATAAATCATAACAAAAATATCAGGATATTTTGCCTCATATTCCTTTAATATCTCTCTAGAATTATCAGTAGAACAATCTTCTCCTATAACAACTTGATATCTAAAATTAACTTTTTGATTTATAATACTATCCAAACATTTTCTCAAATATGGTCCGTGATTATAACAAATCATAGAAACTCCAACCATAATTTCTCTATTATCCATTTTTTCCTCCAACTACTAATCTATTCCAGTTTGTGTTGCACTATTTTTCACTAATATTTTTCTCTAATCCCTTCAAAATTAATTCTCTATGTGCTTCACACTCTATAAAGTTTTTCAGTGCTAACAACTGCTTCCTACTATATTTCTTTTTTATTAACCACTTAGCGTATCTATATCCCGTTAACTTGTTTATAACACGAAACATAAAAGAGCGTTTCATTCCACAAAATGAAAACAAATACCCTTCAATCATTTTGTTTGCAAATTCGGAATACTTTTTTTCTATAAAACCATCTATAGTAATCTCTTTGCTTCTTTTGTCAAAATTATTTATTATTTCTTGTGCATTTTCACCTTCAGCAAGACGCACGCCGCCATCAACCTTTACAAGTGGAATATATTCAATTGAAAAATCATCATTTAATTTTATCAATAAACTTGTATCCCAATATTCCCCCTTGTTATTACGATCAAATATAAAATTGCCTTGTCCATAAACTATCGTGCCATCTTGATAATCTTCTTTACATCCAATACAATGACTGTGTTGGCAAATAACAAGATTTGCACCTTTTTCAACAAACTTTCTACATGTTTTTTGAAGATTGGGAGACGGGTATCTATAATGTTCTTTTCCACCGTGATATAAAACAATAACGTAATCGCATTCTTTTTTTAATTTTACAACATGATCAAAAGATTCTAAAGGATCAAATGGGTTTGCTCCACAAGTTTTGTCTGTCGCGATAGAAAACTCCTGTTCTGCGCACGCATAAAAACCTATTTTTTTGCCATTAATTTCTCGCACAAATGATTTACTTGCAGAACTTAAATTATCCCCCCCACCTACATACTTAATATCATTTTTATCTAAGATACTAAGCGTGTCAAAAAAGCCTTCTTTGCCTTGATCTAAAATATGATTATTGGCTACAGTTAACAAATCAACACCAAGTGCTCTATATCCATTAATTGTACTAGTGGGTGCACCTAAAGTGGGACCATTTTTGTCTATAGGTTTTCCGTTGTCAGTTAATGGTACTTCTAAATTAAAAACACGGTAATCGGTATTTTTAAGAATATCAAATAGTTCTTTACCAATAAGTGCCAAAGCATCTCCACTATTAAATAATTCAAAATTAGATTTTAACGGAACAATGTCCGCCCCAATAACAATGCTCATCTCTACTCCTTGTTCGTTTTGGGAAGTTTTAACCACTCACCAATTTTATGATCCCATTCTTCTGGTTGAAAACCACCAAAGCCACTTGCTGGATAAAAAGTCAACTCTCCAAAATAAATTTTACCATTAATATTATATAAATCCACGCGCACGTGTGGAATATCTTTTGATAGTTTTTCTGCAAGTGCTTTCATTTCTTCAAAACCATCTGGTTTCAAATAAGGCGGCTCTGAACAAGGATGCCCTTTTGCAAAAGGCAGATGATTAAAGTTTTCATCAAAATAATCATATTTTGCTTCTTTACCTTTTTCTCTATCTTTTGCAACAAGTAAAAACTTTGGCACACCATTAAAACAGAAAAACTTGTAGTCTTTAAGTTCATAACCGCTTTCATCAACCATATATTTTTCAGCGATAATTTTTCTAGGCACATCTTTATACGGCCACTCACGGTGAACAAGAAAATAGTCTCTTTTTAATGCCTTATCTATTTTCTTTTTCGCCACAATTTTATCAAGTTGAGACTTGTCTTTACAAATAACCAAGCCACCACTATCATGGGTGCACTTTAATACAAACTGACTTGGTAATTTATCAAAATCAATTTCATCAAAATTATTATACACTCCAAGTGTTGGAATTATATATTCTGCACCGATCTTGTCTGCAACGTATTGCTTTACAGCCTCTTTATCAACCATTACTGTGTATTCTGGTTTTCTATCGTAAAGTTTAAGCCATTGCAACTTTTCATTATACGTTTTAGGATTTTTTAAGTCTAATTTTTTACCCATACTTGCATAATACTTTAATTTTATAAATGTTTTGTCTGAAAGTTTTTTTGACAACTTAATTTGTGATAAAAACAACCCAACCCACTTTCTTAAACTAAATATGCTCTTTAACTTCATTTTCTTCTTCCTTATTATCTTTTGGTCTATTTAAAACGTAGCCCCAAGCAATTGCATTCATAAGCTGTGGAACTCTTGCATAATAGTTTACCCAACCAACGCTAAGAATTAATTCCATTACAATGTAAACGAATAAGTAAATAGCAATTTCATCACGTTGCAACGCCAATTTGAACAAACGGTAAACTAAAATCATGTATGGAACGTAATAAAGCAAAAAACCTACTATACCATAACACATTAAAAGTTCAACGAAATTGTTGTGTGAATAAGTCCCAAAAACGTCATACGAATATCCTGCACCATTACCAAATATAGGATGTTTAAAAAATTCCTCAAGCCCTTTTTCAATCATATATTTTCTTGTTTCATCAGTTGCATATCCTTCGCCCTGAAACAATAATTCAAACCTTTGATATATTGTCGAAAATGCCGGAATCGTGCTCAAAAGATATAAAACTAATGCCAAAATTGCTAATACACAACCTAAAATTAAAACTTGTTTCCAACCCTTTTGTTTTCTTGAGCATAAAAAAACTAATAAAACTGTTCCGACAAGTATAAATATCGTTGACTTTCTTGAACCCGTCAAAAATATCATTACAACAAAGATGGTGATACAGGCTATCAACAAAAGACTTACCCAAATAGAACGTCCTTTTTTAAGTAAGAACAACACACAAGACAACACCGCGGCTGACAAAAACAAACCTATTGCATTTTCATTATTAAACTTTTTACCGATACGAACTTCGCCCTCAGATGATGCAAGTTCAAAAACTTTTTCAACCCCACCATACATTTCAACGATTCTAATGACCATTATCAATGATCCAATAATCGTTGCGACAAGCACTGCAGAAATAATTTCACGGTGTCCTAAAGACATCCAATGAGCCATAACACATAACGCACCACAAGTCAAAAACCAATACATTATTTGCACACTCATGCTTGCATATGCTTTAGGTGCAAGACACATAATTACAATGCACAAAAACAACAAAACCATTGCCATAATATAAATGTTGATTTGTAATTCTTTATAATTTAAAAGTGCGTAAACAATACCCACCGCAAATACTGCATATATAAAAGCCGTAGAAATCCATGCTGTTTCAGGTGTGCTTTCAAAAGCAATTGCACTAACCACATAAAGAAAGATTATTAAGTTGTACAAATTTATGTTTTCTATACGTGGTTTTTTAGATAACATAATTATTTTACTCCTATACAATCGTTAATCATTTCTACCCAAGCGTCAACTATTTTTTCAACGTTTGTTATTTCCCTAACTTTTACAGCATTTTGCCCCATTTTTTTTGCTTCTGATGGGTTTGCCGCAATATAATCCATTGCGTCAATCAAGGCGCTAGTATCTTTTATAGGTACAAGCAATCCATTTGTCTTGTTTTGAATTAGCATCCTTGGTCCACCGCAAGGACAATCAGTTGATATACAAGTAAGCCCTAAAGCCATTGCTTCAATAAGGGCGTTTGGCATCCCTTCAAAATCAGACGTCATTAAAAACATACCTGCAGATGCAATTTTTTGATGAACGTCTTTGCAAAAACCTTTCAAAAAAACTTTTTCTTGCAAATCTTTTTCTTTTATGATTTGAACTAATTCTTCTTTCAACACACCTTCCCCATATATTTCAAGCACGTATTCTGAATGTTCTTTCGAAAAAACTTCAAATGCATTTAACAACAACGGAAAATTCTTTTGTTTATTTAATCTACCAACGGCTACTATCCTTTTTTCTTTTTCCCCTATGGGATCAGGTAAACTATCACTAAGCGGATTAAGAATTATTTTTGATTTATTTCTTATGCGTTTAGAAAAATAATTTTGTGCATCTGGAGTTTGAAAAACGAAACCTTTGGGCTTTAAGTAAGCTATCTTTCTTAACCATTGCTTAATGCGACTTGCGGGATCAATTGCAGGATCGTTTCTTTCACTTACGATAATAGGTATTTTACTATTAAACAGCGCAAAACAGACATCAATATTTGTTTCAGACATAAAACTTATAACAACGTCTGGAGAAAGCTCCTTCACTGCGGCTTTAATTTTATTTAACCGTATTCTAAAGCGTTTTAAAAATGGCAAAGCATTATCACTATCGCAATCTAAACATTTAACACGAACTCTTTCATCTAAATGGTAAGAAACCATCCTTCGCGAAACCAGAATAACGCTTGTCTCACACCCTCTATTAGTTAAACTATTTAATAGGTTGCTAGCAACCCTCTCTGCGCCACCTTGTCCAAGCGACGGTAATATAAACGTAATTTTTAAGGAATTTTCCATATCTCTCATAATCTCTCAGTTGTTATTTAACGTTTGAAACTTAAATTCGCTCATATACCTCGTAATATTTTTCAGCCATTGTTTTTGCAGAAAATTTATGCGATTCGTTTTTTGCATTTTGTCCCAACGTTTTCCTCTTTTCTTGGTCGTTAAATAGAGTGAAAAATGCTTCGGCTATTTTCGTTTCATTTAACTCTGTTAAAATCGCACTTTTTTCATTTTCTACCATGTCAGGAATTCCACCAACAGCCGTTGCAACGATTGGTAAGCCAGTACCCATCGCTTCAATCAAGGTTAACGGTACCCCTTCGTAATTAGATGGAAGGGTAAAAATATCAGCTTCATTTAAATACTCATGCACGCTACTTTTTATTCCCCATAGTTTAACGCTTTCTTCAAGACCATTTTCTTTGACAAACGCTTCTATTTCTAGTCTTTTCTCTCCGTCTCCCAATAGCCAAAGTTGAGATTTCTCACATTCCTTATGAAAAATATTAAACGCTTTTAATAACCCTATATGATTTTTTTGTTCGGAAAATCTACCAACGTGTATTATCTTAAAAATTTCATTTATTGAGTAATCTTCTTTAGGTTTGCATTTTGTGAGATTTACTCCGTTAAGAATTATTGGAACTCCTTCCTCTTTTATCGAATACTCTCTTACAATAGAATCCCTTACTAATTCACTAAGCGCCACTGGAACTACGCCACAAAACTTATAAAAATATCTATTCACTGTTTTTTCAAATCCAACAGATTCTTTATCTGCTACATTGTGAATCGTATGCACTCTCTTTTTAATACCTAGCATAGCTAACGCAGGAATAACGTACTTCATTACCGCTAAATGTGTATGCACAACGTCAGGACGTTCACTCTTAAAAATCTTTCTAAGTTTTTTTATCATAGAAAAATCCAACCCTTTTTTCTTTCCAAGGTAACGAACATCCACCCCAACATCTTCTAGTCTTTGAGATATTGGAGTACGTTCGTCGTAAAGACTAATCGCAATTACGTGATTATTTTTTCGTAATTCATATATTAAATTTTCACACATTATTTCTGCGCCACCAAAAGTGAAACTTGGTATTACTTGTATTATTTTCATATATCCACCTACGATTGTTTTTCTATGATTCTTACCTTATTAAAGCGCATTATAGAATACACTTATTCTCTATTTTGCTTGTTTATTTAAATTGTTCTTGATAGCAATTTAAGATTACGTTCTTATATTTTTCTTTGTTGTTTATTTTAAGCGATTGTGTTTTACTAAAAACTGAATAATCCATTCTAATTTTTAAGTCGGTTATTATCTCTACGATTTTACTAGCCAACTCTTCATCATCATTAGATAAATAACCATTCTTATCGTTTATAACTAAATCTTTTAACCCATCAACAGGTGTGCTAACAATTGGAACTCCTAATGCCATTGCTTCAAGTGCACACACCGGCGTTCCCTCCCAACGTGAAGTCATTATCATAACTTTACTATCGTGCAATATCCTTAAAGGATTAGATTGAAACCCAAGAAAATGAACATTATTCTGCAAATTTAACTGTTTACATAATTCTTTTGTTTCTTCCTCTAACTCGCCAGTTCCTACCACACAAATTTTAACACTTGGTAGTTTTTCAACCACTCTTTCAAATACTTGTATTAATCTTTGAGGGTTTTTTGGATAAGTTAATCTTCCTAAATAAGTTACATCGTAGTCATAAGAACAAACATCTTGATTCATTTTTTGATATAAAGCATCTACGTCAATAATGTTATAAAGTATAGTGCTTTTTTTATCAAAGTGCTTATGAAAAGCATATCCATCAAACGAACTTTGTGAAACCCAAAATATATGCTTAGCTTTTTTTGCAGCAAAAAAATATGCAATAGATTTTATAGATAATCCACGCGAGTCAAAATTATTATTATGCACATGAGAAATTAATATCTTTTTTCCACAAGCACAAGCCGCAACAAAACTTGCGCGCATATCGTGCGCGTGAATAATGTCAGGTTGTTGTTCGAGGATAACCCTTTTAACTTCTTTTACATTCAAATTGCTTATCGGAACAAATTTGATAAACCTTTCATTTAACGCTTCACGAATTTGTCCATCTTTGCTGCAATAAAACATTTCAATATTTGGATCATCTTTAAACATTCCTATAATTTGACACACCACATTTTCTGCGCCAGAAAAACGATCACTACTTAGTAAATGTAAAACTCTAATCTTTTTCATTCTTCTCCCCCAAAGCACGGTTTTATAACACAAACAAATATTTCTCTATAAAATTATTCTTTCAATGAAATCAGATTTCAAACACTTCTTTATAACAATCAATAATCTCTTTTGTAACAACTGAAACGTCAAATTCTTTAATTTTTTTCTTATTGTATTCACTCATTTTTTCACACAACAACTCGTCATTGCATAAAGAATTGATAGCAGATGCGAAACCATCTATGTCTTCAGCCTTTACTAAATAACCCCCGTTATCTTGATTCACTAAGTCAACATTTCCACGAATTTTACTAACAATACACGGAAGGCCACTTGACATTGCCTCCATTATCGACCTTGAAAGACCTTCACGATACGACGGCATAACAAAACAGTCTGACATTTTATACAATTCCTTAACATCCTTTCTATAACCAAGAAAATGCACGTTATTTACTAACCCTGCTTTTTCAGCTTGCTTTCTAAACTCTCTTTCTAGTTCACCAAAGCCACACAAAACGTAATGAATTTTGTTGTTTTTTGCTTTCCCTAAAGCAGAAATTATTACTCCATTATTTTTATTTTTATTTAACTCTCCAACCGAAATAAGTACAAATGCGTCAAGGGGAATATTTAATTCGTTACGTTTTTTCTCTCTAATACAATCATCTGCGCTAAAACTTTCAGAATCAATACCAACCCCTGGAACATAATAAACCTTTCCATTTTTTCTCAACTTAATCTTTTTGGTTGCAAACTCAAAATCTTCTTTGTTGATTGTAATCAATGCATCAGTATAACGAGCAAGCCATTTTTCAATCGGATAATACAATAACCAATTTAATTTAGGCGCTCCTTTGTAAAAATGAAATCCATGCACTTGATAAATAACTTTTTTGACCTTGCACTTTTTACCAGCAAGTCTACCTAATACACCACCAATGGGCGTATTACAATGGATGTAATCTATCTTTTCTTCCTTTATAATCTTAACTAATTGCTTATAAGCCTTTAGATTACCAGGATGATATGGTGCGCGAATAAAATCTACTTGATGGATTTTAATATTATATTTTTCCTCATCCTTTATTCTTTCTTCGTCCGACTCATATGACCAATTTCCTGCTATATGAAAATCAAAATCTATATTTTTAGCAGCAAGCATACTTGTATACGAAAAATTATTGACTCTATTTGCCTTGTTTAGAATATAAAGAATCTTCTTCCTTTCCATCTTATTTTCTATAGTACCTATATTCATACATGCGCCTTCCTTCACGGGTTGTAAACTCACGCACGACATTGAAACCATTTTTTACGTAAAACTTGTTTGCAATATCATTGTTTTCAACGTCTGTTTCAAGAGTTATATATTCAAACGAATTAAAATCAACTTTTTCTTTTAAGGCATCAATAAGTTTGCTACCTATCCCATTTGCTTTTGAATTAGGACTAACGCCTATTGATGCTAATTCAACATATTTTTCTTCACGTTTGCTTTCGCTTGGTTTCAAAAAAGCCCTAACTAAACGCATAAATATTTTGGGTTTTCTAAAAAAAGCACCTAAACTATACCACGCAAACGGGATAAGACTCTTTTTTATCATAAACTTGTATAATCCACTCAAATATTCAGAATATGCTAAAAAACCTACAGTTTTTCCATCTTCATTAAGCGCAACTAATAGATTAGATTGATCGTGTTTACAGTAAGCCTTGTACATTTGTTTTAAAAAACCCTTTCCCATAAAAGCAAGAAAAAAGCCTTTAAATGTATCTAGATGTATTTGAACCACGTCATCGATAATTTCTTTTTCAGATTTATCAACAGCTCTTATTGTAATACCCATCTATTTTTCTTCCTTATACTCTTTTCCTAATACTGCGAAGACGGTCATGAACATAACCTTTATATCTCGCCAAAAACTAAATTTTTCAATTTCTCTTAAATTGTATTTCATTTTTGCTGGTAAAACTTCTTCCACGTAAGTTTTTTCAGCATCTTCCGCCTTATCCAAAAGTTCAGCCTCGTCTTTGTAATAAATGCTTGCCATACTGGTTACGCCGGCAGGAAGTAAAAGTGTTGCCATCATTTCAGGCGTATATGCGTCAACATATTTAACCGCTTCAGGACGAGTACCAACAAAAGTCATCGTTCCCCTAAAAACGTCTATCAGTTGACTAACTTCATCTAAACGGCATTTTCTTATAAATTTACCAATCTTGGTAATTCTACTGTCGTTATTAACCGTTACGTGTGCACCAATCTTATCCGCATTATGTACCATCGTTCTAAACTTAAATATACGGAATTTTTTGCCATACTGGGTTACACGAAGTTGCCTATAAAAAACAGGCCCTTTAGAATCAACTTTAATAGCAATAGCCAAAATTAAGAAAAACGGAGATAAAATTAAAAGCATTAACCCAGAAACAACGATATCGAACAGTCTTTTTACAAAAAGCCCAAAACGTTTTTTTCTTAATGCGTCATAGTACTTCTTAACTTCTTCAGTTTTCATATTTTCGGGCAATTTTTCCCATTTAACAAGTCTCATTTTATATATTCCTTAACGATATCTACAAAGCATTTGATAACGTATTCAATTTGTTCATCAGTTAAACAAGTATGCAATGGTAAAGTAATTTCATTTGCAAATCTTTCGTAAGCATTTGGATAATTTTTAATATCAAACCCTAAATTCTTATAAGCCGTATGCATAGGTAACGGTTTATAATGCACGTTGCAGGCGATATCACGTTCTGCCATTTTAATGATAATTTCATTGCGTTGCTCTACCGTTATTCCTGGAATACGCGTTAAATACAAATGTCCCGAAGAAGTTTTATCTTGTTGATAGTGCGGTAAAACTTCTATCCCAAGTGGCTTAAACGCATTATCATAACGCTCAATAATCTCTTTTCTTCTTTCTAGTAAGCTAGGATATCTATCAAATTGAACAAGACCGATAGCCGCAGCAACGTCTGTCATGTTGCATTTATAATAAGTTCCAACGATATCATATTCCCACGCGCCAAGTTGAGTTTTTGCAAGAGCATCTTTAGATTGACCGTGCAAACTTAATAATTGCAATTTTTTATAAATATCAGCAGAATCAATTCCGTCGATATTATTCCAAGTCAACGCCCCACCTTCAGCCGTAGTTAAATTTTTAACTGCGTGAAATGAGAACGAAGAAAAATCGGCAACGCTACCCGCTTTCTTCCCCTTATATTCAGCACCGAAAGAGTGAGCGGTGTCTGCCATAACAGCAACTCTACCCATAGCGCGTTGAATATCGTTAGAAGGATTAAACAAAGACTTTTTACGATTAACAATATCAAAAATCTTAACATAATCACAAGGCACGCCACCGATATCAACAGGGATTATAGCCTTTGTCTTTTCAGTAATAGCATTTTCTAAGGCGCTATAATCCATTTCGTAGCAATCTTTTTGAGTATCTATTAAAACAATTTTAGCGCCTACATGGTCAACAACCGACGCAGACGCTGTATAAGTATATGCTGAAGTGATAACTTCATCCCCTTCACCAACTCCTAAAACTCTAAGTGCCATTTCGGCACAAGCAGTTTGAGAATTAAGGCAAACGCAATAATCAGTACCCACGTACTGTGCAATTTTCTTTTCTAATTCTTTTGTTCTAGGGCCTGTGGTAATCCACCCTGAACGAAGTGCCGCGGCAACTTCTTGAATTTCTTGTTCGCTTATATCTGGTGGGGAAAAAGGTACTTTCATTTAAGGCACTATCCTTATTTTCTAATATTATTATATTATATATAATAACATAGTAAATGAGTATTGTCAATGGCAAGTTTACATTTCTTAGGAAATAAATGCTTATACAACACAATATGATTTACTGTTTTATAAAAAAACTACCCCTTATTAGTTTTTTTGATTGATTGTCCTTGTAATATAACAAATGATGTGGTATATTAATAATACTTAATTTGCTCTAACTTCTTAAATGAAGTAAAGAATGCAATATTTAAACATTGACATAATAGACACAAAAGAGGAATTGATAATGATTGCAATAAAAAACGGGAAAATAATTCTTAAAGATTCTATCCTTGAAAACAAAATGCTTTTATACACAAACAAAATAGAGAAAATCGTTGATGAAAACGATATTCCTGCAGGAATTGATATTATTGATGCCGAAGGTGGCTACGTTACCCCTGGATTTATAGACTTACATATTCACGGATATCTTGGAAAGGACGTTTGCGATGCAACGCCCGATAGCATTAAAACCATTGCAGGTGGTCTTGTGGAAAATGGTGTAACAGGTTTTTTGCCCACCACTATGACCGTTGATATGTCAACTATCAAGGGAGCACTTGAAGCTTGTCGTAAGGTAAAAAATAGCGGTGAATATTACGGTTCCACAATCCTTGGCGTACACGCAGAAGGCCCATATATTTCAGCAGCCAAAAAGGGTGCGCAAGACGAAAGGTATATATTAAAACCCGACGCTGATTTTGTAAAGGCAAATGCCGATATCATCAAAATAATTACCCTTGCCCCCGAAGAAGATAAGGACTTTACTGAAATCAAAAAAATGGCAGAAGAAACTGACGTGCTTGTATCTATAGGACACACTTCAGCAGACTATAAAACAGCACTAGATAGCACAAAAAATGGCGTTAGACACGCAACACATCTCTTTAATGCCATGACACCTATGACTCACCGTTCTCCTGGTGTTGTTAGCGCAGTACTTAACTCAGACGTGAGTTGTGAACTCATCGTAGACACCTATCACGTTGACCCTGCCCTTTATGAAATGGTATATAAAATGAAGGGTAGAAAACTCTGTTTTATTACCGATTGCTTACCCGCTGGGGGCCTTCCTGAAGGAGAATATACACTTGGTGGTGCAAAGATAATTTATAAAGACAATCTTTGCAAGTTAGAAGATGGAACTATCGCAGGTAGCGTTCTAAAACTCAACAAGGGCGTTTGGAACGTGTATAATAATTCAACCATTCCCCTACACGAATGTGTAAATTGTGCAACACTCAACCCTGCAACCGCTATTGGAGTTTCCGATAAAAAGGGCTCTATTGAGATTGGAAAAGATGCAGATATCGTTATTCTTGATAGCGAATTTAATGTAAAGAAAACAATTATTGGAGGTATCGTTAGATATGAATCTTAAGATAAATGCAAAACTTGACAAAGGCTTTATGCCAATGTCGATCGTATGCAGAGAAATGAGAGAAAACACAGCAAAAGACGGACAAGACCTTTTCGTTGCTGTTGAAAGAAATCAAGGATACACATACGTTTATAAAACAAGAATATATAAAGATAACACAGGTCACGATGAAGAAAATTGCAAGTTTATAGATAGAATTGCAAAAACTCTTTTATGGGCAGCTGGTGGATATAAGATTACTATTGCAGGAAGTGAACTTGTTGGAGAGTATATCAAAAACACCTTCCGTCATGGCGGAACAAGGGATTTTGACGTTCGCTTTATGGAAAGAGTTTATGAGGAAAAATTTGAGGTTATAATTTGCGACCTTGAAAAAGCACCTAAAGAAAAAAGTTCTGCAGCCCCCGTTGGTAAACACCTTGGTGGTTGCCGTATCGGTTTTGATGCAGGTGGCTCAGACAGAAAGGTTTCTGCCGTTGTTGACGGTGAAACGGTATATTCAGAAGAAGTTGTTTGGTTCCCAAAAATCAACTCTGACCCGAATTATCACTACGAAGGTATACTTGATGCTATGAAAACCGCTGCATCACATATGCCAAGGGTTGATGCAATCGGAGTATCAAGTGCAGGCGTGTACGTTGATAATAAAATCATGGTCGCCTCACTTTTCTTAAAGGTTAGTGATGAAGACTTTGAAAAGAAAGTTAAAACCATGTACATAGATGTTGCGCGTGAAATCGGCGAAAATATTCCAATTCAAGTTGCTAACGACGGGGACGTAACTGCTCTTGCAGGTGCTATGAGCCTTGAAGATAACGGAATTCTCGGTATCGCTATGGGCACAAGCGAAGCGGCTGGATACGTTGACATGGAGGGAAATATCACGGGTTGGCTTAACGAACTCGCTTTCGCCCCCGTTGACTTTAATGAAGATGCAATGGTTGACGAGTGGTCTGGCGACTACGGTTGTGGCGTTAAATACTTTTCTCAAGACGGCGTAATCAAACTTGCCCCCTATGCAGGAATTGACCTTGATGAAAACCTTTCCCCCGCAGAAAAACTTAAGGTTGTTCAAAACCTTATGAAAGAGGGTGATGAAAGAGCAAAGTCTATCTATGAAACTATTGGCGCATACTTTGGCTATACCCTTGCTTATTATACTGAATTTTATGATATTAAACACGTTCTCATTATGGGCCGTGTAACAAGTGGTGAAGGTGGAGAAATTCTCTTAAATAAAGCAAGAGAAGTAATTGCTGTCGAATTCCCCGAACTTGATAAGAAAATATCTCTAAATATCCCCGATGAAAAGGCAAGACGTGTTGGACAATCAGTTGCTGCCGCAAGTTTACCCAAAATCGACTAATCTATAGATAATAACTAACAAAAAAGAGTTTAAGGTTAACCTTAAACTCTTTTTTTATTGTTAATGTTAGAGTATAGAAAAATATAATTCAACATAAAAACGCAACACAAAGATGTGTTGCAATTTGGTACTCCCTGCGGGAATCGAACCCACAACGGCCCCTTAGGAGGATATATCTGACCCTAATGTAGGGTTTGCAAAATACCTAAAATGCATATTTTGCGTAGATTTAGCCGTTTACTCGCCATATTTTGCGTAATTTTTACGCCGTTTAATAACTTTTATAGCGTTCAAAAAACCAAGGCAACCAAAAAGGTCACCAAATTTGGTGACCTAAGTTTAACTGCTTAAAATTCGATTGATTTGCTCCTCGGTCAGTTTTATAGCGTCAAGTTCGTCTAATGGAGTAATAATTGCTTGATAGATATTTTTTACTCCTGCTTGCTTTGCTGCGTTGATAATAAGTTTTCCATTGGCAACGCTTGTTCTTAAGCCTAAAACAACTCCATGGGGTATCCATCTCAAGCAAGCACCAGCATTTGGTGCTGCACCAAACAAAATTCGCCATTCCTCATCATATTCGTGGCATTTGTGTTTAATTAGCGATACTTTTTCGCTTTCCCAATGCAT
This sequence comes from Christensenellaceae bacterium, assembly GCA_045614165.1. Taxonomy (GTDB): domain Bacteria; phylum Bacillota; class Clostridia; order Christensenellales; family Borkfalkiaceae; genus UBA1259. Next base: position 25,537 of record JAZLCK010000007.1, read on the forward strand.
AGGAATATTTTGAGCAAAATTTTGTGCCAATTCTATATTTTTTAGACCTTCACACATAAACGTAAACCAAGCCTGAGCAATAGCGTATTGCGTTCCATCATATTTTTCTTTCGAGTAATAAACAGGATATAAACTTTTTGATGCATTGGCTACTACACAATTTTTGCATTTTTCCTGCTTACCGCATAACCAAGCATCATTGTCATACGGATTATATATCAAACAAAAACCAGCATGGTTATCCGCATATTTCAACCAAAGATTTTCATTACATGGATTTTCAGAAAAACAAATCGAAAATGAATTTTGGCGTATTTTTGGACGAATATGTTTTTCAATCATCTGGATAAAAGACTCCAATAGTTCGTCTATTGTTAAGTTTTCAAACTTTTCACGAAGGCTTTCAACCAAGTCAGTACTTATGTTCAGGCTTTCGCAAAGTGTTTTGAATTGTGTAAATGCTCCAGGTGATTTTAAGTCAATACTAGCGATAGCACCTTTTACCTTATTCCAATCAATTCGCAAATAAGTATCAAACGGGTCGTCATAATGGTTCGCCGAAGAAAAAAACAATTTATTGTTTTGCAAAGCATCAATTGACTTTTGATTTATAGGTCTATACCTATAAAGGAGTGGCGGATATTTAATTGTAGCCAACAGTTTTGTTTTATCAGCAACTAAATCCTTACCATCAAGAGAACAAAGGGTGTCCCAAAATAGTTTTCTTTCATTTTTGTCCATAGTTTTCCCTTAACTTTTACATGTTTTTTCAATAGAATTCATTATGGATTTACACTTTGTAGTAGACAATCTGAATTCCTTGGCTACCGCAAGCAAGTCATCCTTAGTAGGGTTACCGTTTCCGTTAACCGTCATTTCGTGTTCAAACTTATCGGTTACACGCGTTAAGTCGTACGCTGGCGAAAGAACGTAACCACCCAAGGTTTCATCATAAAGAAAAGCAAAATTCTTTCCATGGTCGTCTTTATTCATGTAAAACACGTTAAAACACATACGACGGAATGCCTCGTATAAATCATCAGTAGGTTTCGCGCTAATAGTCTGAATAACCTGGAAAAGATGCATATAGTCAAGATTTGGTATTTTGTGAGTAGTTTCCAAGAGCGCAGCAAGCGAAATCATATGAATACGTTTTTCGCAATTTCTATCAAAACGCTTTACGCCAAAATACCCCGAGCATAACTTGGACGGAAACAACTTATATTCGTTTACGTCGATACCGCATTTTTCCGCCGTTTGGTTAGCAATAAACTCTTTTTCTCCCACATTTTTCGGGTCAATTCTACAAGCGAATTTTACAATCCATTCTTCGCCGTCAATTTTAATATGAGCCTTTGGTCTTGCACCACCACTAGAACCGCCCAAGCCGTAAACCAAGTCCAAATCAACAGGTTCATTTTCGTCATTCAATACCTTCTCGATTTCCTTTGACAATTCGTCAAAATCAAAGCCGCCGTATTCATATTCAAATGGTTGGCTAGGCTCGTAGGTTAATCCGCCCAGACCATTTTTATTAACAAGCGACAACTTGGTCAAAATAGAAATTTTGTTAGGATTTATGCCTTTCTTGCTCAATAGGCGGTTCATTAATAATTCACCCCAACCATCAGGCAAAGAGTCCCAGAATACACCAAATAAGCCAGCAAATAGTTCTTTTTTGCTAACATGTACGGAATTATCGAGCGGTAATGATAAAGGCGAAATAGAAAATCCCTTTTCCACCCAAGAGTCATCATACTGAAAGCCGATTACTGACGGTTCAATTTCGGCAAGATATCCTACTATGCGGTCGTTATACTTGACTGTAACTTTTTTAACGTCGTTAATCATACTTTCAAATCCTTTAAGTTCGTAATAATTTTATTGCTGAAAAGCGCGTTGAAGTCTTCAAGACAATTAAGCACACTTGCAATTTTAAGCAAAGATACAAGTGCTATATCACCCGTGCTTTCAAAACGGCGAATGGATGCATAAGAAACCCCTGACTTTTGAGCAAGGAGTTTTTGTGACAACTTCAATTCCTTTCTTCTTTCCTTAACCTTATCAGTTAGCGAAACAAGTGTTGATTGAATCGTTGGAGTATTTACAAAATCACTAATGTCAAATATTTTCTTCATAGTGCTAATATTTTAGCACTTTTATATGTTTTTGTCAATAATTTGCTCATATATTAGCACTTTTAATTTTAAAAATTTAGTATGATTTTGCTGGGCTCTTAAAAACCTTTACGGTATACTTTGCTTAACAATAATATATATGGAGGCAAAAATGGCAAGTATATACGGATTTACATTAAAGAACAGAAAAACCTTTCAAGGGCTCGACTGGCAAGGAAATCAAGGCGACCTACATTATAAAGGCAAAAAGGTGGCTTGGTACAACGACAGCGGAAACGGCGGTTCGTGCGATATCGTCTACTACGATAACGCCTACGCGCCTATCCTGGAAGAAACGATTAAACGCTACTTCAAGGAACGACCGATAATCACCGAATACGGAGAGTTAGACGGCGACGAAGATTTATTTATGGCAGAACTCCTGCAACTGATGGATGACGAAAAAGAATACAAAAAAGCCGTCAAAAAAGGCTACTACTGCCTTGTCACGTATACCGACGCAAAAACGCACTTCTCCTACAGCATGATGTGTAACGAAGACACCGTCGAAAAAATGAGCAATCGCACGGATATCACGGAACTAAAAATATATCGTTCCGAAAAAGACTTTATAATAGAATAAACCTTCACCGCCACCGATACAGCCTTGGCGGTTTTTTATTGAAAATTTTATAAAGGTGACAGAAATTGTCATGTTTAATATGTTATAATATAGGTGTACAATAAATTGTACAGGATAAACTTTACAAATATGATATGCTGAAATTGACTGAATTTTTGGAGATAATGTATGGCAACACAAAAAGATATAATAAAAAGGCATTTGCAGGCTTTTAGCGATATAAAAGCATGGACAATTGATTACGTCAACGAAGAAATAATTGATCAAGGCTTAACAAAAAGCGAACAACTTGCGGAATATAAAGAAGTTGTAAAACAAGTAAATTTTCTTATCGACGTCGCTTTAGGGCAAGCAATTTATGACGAAATTGATGAGGAGAATTTGGCAATGAGAACGGCAGAAGAAAACACTCGAAATGTTCCCATTGAACCTATATCCAAGGCTAATTATATACTATCAAGAATTAAGTCTGACATTGAAAGATACCGCGCTTGTAGAGATTATAATATAAAACGTGGCGTAGACGTGAAAACGCGAGGGATAAAATATGAATTTCGCCTTACAAAGCAAGAGTATCGTGATATTGCCAAAGACTATAAGTATATATTGGAAATGCTAAACAGCGACCTTAAAAAACATAAACCCGTTTTTGAAGAACTTATTATGAAGGGTTTAACTTTAGAAGAATACGGTAGGCTCAAAAATCCTACCATTAAAAACAGACAATACCTTATAAAATGGGCGCATAATAAAAAGACGTCGTTCATCAATGCGCTTGGAAAATGTTACGCAAAAGACATGTCTAGTATGAATTATTACCAAGGAATTCAAGACGAAAAAGGTATCAATGGTGCAGACTTCTATTTTATGGAAAGAGAAATTATTGGCGAGGCGCTACTTAACGTTGACAACGGCTCGATTGATTATTTCGAGGCCATGAAAAATGCCTATAATCAATTGTACGAATACGTAACCAAATTTAGAAAAGAAAACTAAGCCCTACGCGTGCGCGCGTATTTCGGAATAAAATGGAATAAAAAATAGCGGTGTTATACAATAACGTCGCTAGCAGGAACACTTGCTAGAGCGCAGGTGTTCTTTTCTTTTTCATGAAAACATTAAAAATCACAGGAGGTACGAATGGCACAAAACGAACATTACTTAAAACTTAACAGCAACCTGGTAGAAATACCAAACTTATCCCCACGGGCGAAATTGCTATACGGGTATATCGTTTCCCTAACGCAGCAAGACGGCTATTGTTTTGCCACAAATGCTTTCTTTATGAAAAAATTAAGCGTTTGTGAGCGTACGGTTACGAGAACTATTACGGAATTGAAAAAATTCAACCTTATTGTTTGCAAATGGGGACAGTCCAAAAACGGTAGACGCGGACGACTTATTTTTTTGATTTCTAACTCGCCAAATTTGTCTACCACACCCAGTCAAAATTGTCTGCCAAACACAGACAAACCTGTCTGCCATAATAATAAAAGGAATATGAAAAGTAATATTTCTTACGAAAGCAAATTTGGCATCAAATGGGATTAGGAGGAAAAATGAAAACGATTGACTTACAACCAGACGAATACTTGGGCGAAGACGGTCTTGCCTATTGCAAAAACTGCCACACCCCACGCGTGTACCGTTATGAAGACAACTTCTTTCACATTCCTTGTAAATGCCGCCAGGAGGCTTATGAAAAAGCCGAACGAGAGCGCAAACTGCAGGAGCGGAAAGCCAAGGCTGAAGAATACCGCCGTAACAGCGCGCTGGGAAAGCATTTTAGGAACTGCACTTTTGAAACGGCTACGATTATACCCAGCAATAAAGCCGTCTACCAGATGTGTCAGAACTATTGCACGCACGCGGATAAGATGTATGATGCGGGTGTCGGGGCTTATCTTTACGGCGTCCCCGGCGTTGGAAAAACCCACCTTACCGCTTGTATGGGCAACGCCCTGGCGGACAAACTGTACACCGTGCTATTTACCAGTTTTGTGGAGCTTGAAAGCAAACTAAAAGAAGGCTTTGGAAATAACTCGGCGCAGTCCGCCGTACTCCGTAGAGCCGAAACGGTTGACTTTCTCTTCTTAGACGATATCGGCACGGAAAATATCAAGGCTGGTACGGGTTGGTTACAAACGATAGCGTTTGACCTTATTAACACTCGCATCAACGCTAAAAGGCCGACCATCTATTCCAGCAACTACCGCATCAGCGCCCTAATGGCGAATTGCAACTACGAAGAACGAACGGCACACCGAATTAAAGGCTCGTGTCTATTCGAACAGCAGTTAGACTGCGAAAACATGCGTGATCTCGTACGCAAACAAAACGAGGAAAAACTATTAAAATTTATCAACGGAGGAACTTGATATGAAACATCACAAAACTTTAGTAAACGAGGCGCTTAAAAAGTACCCGTACTTGAAATGCCTTAAACCCTACGCCTGCTATCCATTAAACTGGCTTATGGAAAAGAACGGCAACCTTTACAAACAACTAAGTGAGTGTAAGGACATGCCTCTTGACAAGGTGCTTTCACTTGTAAACGAATATAGTAAAATCAACTACTGCTTACACCAGTTCGATTACTGGCCCAGCATAGAAGATTTTACCTATTCCGAAAGTATTGAGGCGGACGCGTACGGACTTTTTACTTGTTTAAGCGAAGAGGCTCTTACACGAATTCGTGAAGACCTTGACAAGCTACGCGCCTATGAAGAACGAGGCGACGCCAGTCTACTGGTTGGTAACTGCCTTTGCTGATTATGAGTGCGTGTACCCCCAGGGGGAGGTCAAATCTCTACGAAAAGGCCTCCATAAGCGGGGCGGCAATCATACGCAAGTTTTCGCGTAATCAAAAATCAAACGCAAAATCAAATTTTGATTTCAAACACTTTGCAAGTGATTGTAAAAACGGCAGTTTTATTCGAAAAATTATGAAAAACGGCTAAAAACTGCTATTCCGCCCCGTTTTGATTTTTTGATTTTAATTCAAACGGAAATCAAAATTTTTCAAAAATTCAAAGAATTTAAAGAACGAAGATACAACGCATCAAAGATACGAAGAACGACGCAACGACGCTACGAAGATACAAAGAAACAAAGAAAAAGGAGTAAAAATTTTATGAGAATTAAGGAGAATTAGATGACCATACCTAGAATGCGAACTTTAACCGAAACAATCGCCGAAATTAAGGCAATCGACCCCAAGACGGCGGTAACCCCTAACTGTATTAGAACCCTTTGCAAAAGCGGTAAAATACGGTGCGTTTTCACGGGGAAGAAACTTCTCGTGGATTTAGACGATTTATTCAAATATTTCAGCGGTTTACACGGCTAAAACGCTAGACTTTTCTAAATTTTTACGGCTTTCTTTTGTTAAGGGGATTGCTATGTCCCCTTAATAAAACACCGTAGGAGGTAATCAAATGGCAAGTATAAGCAAACGACCTGGGAAAAGCGGTATGACCTACCGAATACAGGTCAAAATTAAGGACAAAGGTAGCGGAGAAATTAAAGTTCACTCTACTACCTGGAAACCGCCCGTAGGGCTTACGCCCAAGCAAATGGAACGAGAAGTCGTGATATTTGCAAGCGAATACGAGAACGCGATTAAAGCCCTAGAAACGGCGTCAGACGAACCAACACAATCGGCTGAAACCACTTTCTCGGACTACGCGCTCTGGTGGCTAAAAAGGCGAAAAAACGAAGTCGCAGCAAGTTACTTCGTCAACTGTGAAAGCGCCATAGAACTGACCAACAAGCATATCGGCGGTTATAAACTA
>JAZLCK010000008.1:0-116654 GCA_045614165.1 Christensenellaceae bacterium
TGCTTTCGGCTTTTGCCAAAATGGTTAGGGGAGAGTGTGGCTACGAAGTTGACTTAGAACTAGAAGCAAGAATTCATAGGTGCTTATTAACAGCCTGTGGTATCGAGTGCGACTATAAAGGAAAAATCGTTTTATAAAAAACATAAAGGATAACTATGAAAAAACTACATTTAATTTGCAATTCTCATATAGACCCCGTTTGGCTATGGACTTACGACGAAGGAATATCTGCTGCAATTTCTACCTTTAAATCGGCGTGCGACCTTGCAGAAGAATTTGATTATATCTTTTGCCACAACGAATCGCTTTTATACGAAGCGATAGAAGTAAACTGCCCTGCACTTTTTGAAAGAATTAAAAAACTTGTTAAACTTGGCAAGTGGAAAATTATGGGTGGTTGGTACGTTCAGCCAGACTGTCTCATCCCACACGGCGAAAGTTTTATTCGCCAAATCAAAGAAGGGCAAAGATATTTTAAGGAAAAGTTTGGCGTAGTTCCAGAAGTAGCGACTAATTTCGACTCTTTTGGGCATAGCGTTGGGCTTGTTCAAATACTCAAAAAATGCGGGTTTAAGGGCTACGTTTCTATGCGCCCTTTTAAAACGCATATGGACTTTCCAAAAGGCAAGTTCTATCGTTGGGTAGGGCCTAGTGGCGATAGCGTTATTTACACCAACGTTAAGCAATATTTAAGTTATTACGGCAAAGCCACCGTTAAGATTTTAGACGAAGTTCAAACTATGGACGACGTTGACGGCGTTTTATGGGGCGTTGGCAACCACGGTGGTGGGCCAAGTAGAGTAGACCTTCGCGCTATAAAAGAACTTAAAATCGATGGCGTTGAGCATTTCCATAGTTCGTTTGAAGATTTATTCAGCGACGATATTAAAATTAGCGCTGATATTAGCACGTCGCTTATCCCTGCACAACCGGGGTGCTATTCTTCAATGGCAAGAATTAAAAAACTTCATCGCGAAACTGAGAATATGCTATACTTTACCGAAAAACTTGTATCTCTTGCAAAAATGTCGGGTGCGAAAATCGATACTAGGGCGCTTTATGATGCGCAAAAAAGAATGCTCCTTGCACAGTTCCACGATATTTTGCCTGGAACTTGTATAGAAGACGGAGAAAAGAACGGGCTAGAACTTTTAAGCACCTGTCTTAACACGGCAAAAGAATATCGCACCAACGCGTTTATGTATTTAACAATGGGTGAGCCTGTTGCCAAAGACGGCGAATATCCTATCTACGTGTTTAACCCTATGCCATACGAAGTTAACACTCAAATCGAAACGGAGTTTAATCTGGCTAACCAAAATTGGAGCGTAGAAAAAAGGTTCAAACCCGTTGTATATCAAGATGGCAAAATGGTTTTAAGTCAAGAAATAAAAGAAGAATCTACGCTTAATTTAGACTGGCGTAAGCGCATTATATTTAATGCTAAACTAAAACCACTTGGCATTACTAGATTTTCGGTTTATACCGTAGAAGAACCATACTACGATGCTTATGGAAAACCTATGACGCACGTTGATTTTAACGACTTCTTAAAAGATACCATTATCGGTTCGCCTTGGTCGCTTAAAATGTACGAAGACACGCCAGACCCTTGGGCAATGAGTACCGAAGAACACAAACACGGCATAGGCAAAAACCCAAGACCATTTGACAAAATGAGCGATGAAAAATGCAAAGAGTTTATCGTTTCGGATAAACCTGCTTTTTCTGAACACTTAATCGAAAAAGGCGATATATTTACGGCGATTGAAGGGTTTTATTGTAAAGACAACACTAATGCCGTTATAGAGTATAGAAAATACGAAAGTGAGCCGTTTATCGACGTTAAGGTGACCGTTGAGTTCGCTGATAAAAACAAACTTGTAAGGCTATGTATTCCTGTGGGCGAAGGCGAAATCGTGGGCGACGGGCCTTTCGTTTGGGAAAAGAAAAACACCGATATAGAAATTCCGTTCCAAAAATGGATAGGTGTTAAAAAGCCGAACGGCAAAATTCTTGCTTTTATAAACGATGGCATACACTCTGCTAGAAAAGAAGGTGATAACCTTTGTTTAATTCTTATCCGTGGCGTAGGCTATTCGGTGCACCCACTAGACGTTAACCAAGAAGATTTATCGGTTGGCGCAAGAACTACTTATCCTATAAACAGATATATTCCACGTATTGATAGTGGTAGATATACCTTTAAACTTCGTGCTATTGAGGGCACGCTATCCGAAATCGCCAGAGAAGCCGAACTATTCAATCAAAAAACTTATGCGATTAACGTGTTCCCAATCGGCACGGGCAATAAAATTCCTAATATTTATACGGATAAACCTATCGATATGCCTATTTTTAAGGTGAGTGATGATGGCGGTTATATATTTAGGTTTTATAACCCCGAAGATTACGAACTAGACTTTACGCTTTACGTTTCTAACTATTCTACTAAACTTAACATTAAAAAAGCCGAAGTTTTAAGCGTTAGGTTTAACGACGGAAAGTTTACCGTATATCACGACGAAATGCCGATTTAGTTAGGAGAGAGAGTATGATACATAAAATAGAAAACGAATTTTTAAGTGTTGAAATTAACTCTTTAGGTGCTGAACTATTTTCTATTAAAAGCAAAAAAACGGGCGTAGAATATTTATGGCAAGGGAACGAAAAGTATTGGAAATCTAGGGCGACCGTTCTTTTTCCGGTGTGTGGCAGAATTTTTAGTGGAAAATACCTTTATAAAAACCAAGAATACGAAATGCCTATACACGGCTTTGCTAAACTTTGCGAATTTAGCGTGAACAAAGAGGGCGATACGCAAATTAGTTTTACGCTTGTATCTAGCGAAGAAACAAAAAAATATTATCCGTTCGATTTTAGTTTTACGTTAAAATACGTATTAAAAGGTAATGCGCTTATAAATGAATTTATAATTAGCAACACGGGGGATAAACAACTTATTTTCTCTTATGGTGGGCACCCAGGGTTTAACGTTCCGTTTATATCGGGCGAAGAATTTAACGATTATTATTTAGAGTTTAGCAAAAACGAACTAGAAAAGTTAGTGTTCTCTGATACTTGTTTTAACACAGGCAAAACGCAAAAGATAGCGCTTGATTGCAACAGGTTAAACTTATCGCACGATTTATTTGATAACGACGCGATTTTCGTTAAAGCCGATACCGATTCGGTTAAACTAAAAACTAAAAACGGCAATAACTACGTAGAAGTTGGCTATAACAACGCAACTTGTTTAGGGCTCTGGCACAAACCTAAATCAGATGCGCCTTACGTTTGCATAGAGCCTTGGCACGGCGTTCCTTCGTTAGACGGCAAAGTGGACGATTTAGAAACCAAACTAGACACAATAACACTTGAAAAAGGCAAAACGCACGAAAATTATTTCGTTATAAAGATTGTGGAGAATTAAACTATGAAAGGCATAGAAAAACTAGCAACAGAGCCTATATTTTTTGAACGAAACAGAGTTTTTAGAATATATAAAGGCGGTAAACTTTACAAAGACTTGTTCCGTGACGGATACGACGACGGAACTGATAACCTATTCCCAGAAGAGTGGGTTGCAAGCAAGGTTAAAGCCATAAATCCAAAATATTTTGGCGAGCGCGACGGGGTTTCGGTGGTTAAAGGCACGAAAATCTTTTTTGACGACCTTCTTAAAGAGTTTCCTAATGAACTTTTAGGCAATAGAAAATACGATTGTCTTGTTAAGTTTATCGATAGCGCAATAAGGCTACCATTTCAAGTTCATCCAAATAAGGAGTTTTCTAGAAAGTATTTTAACAGCGAATATGGTAAAACGGAAGCGTGGCTTGTTATTGATAAAAGACCAGATGCTAAACTTTACTTTGGCTTTAAGGATAAAATGACCAAGGCGCAAATTGCTGAACTTGAAAACGCTAGCGAAACTGAAAACGACGTTTTTTCGGGGCTACTTAATTCCGTGCCCGTAAACGTTGGTGATATTTGGCTTATTAAAGCGGGGTTAGTGCACGCTATTGGCGCGGGCTGTATGATTGTAGAAGTGCAAGAGCCAACAGACTTTACTATTCAGCCGGAAAGATGGTGTGGCGATTATCACCTTACCACCGAAGAAGAATATATCGGGCTAGAAAAAGACGTTGCGCTTGATGCGATAGACTATTCTATCTACGGCGAAAACGCTATTGCTTATGCCAAGGTAAACGTGAAAAAAGTGGTGGATACCGATTGCTACGTTAAAGAAGTTTTAATCGACTATAACGATACGCCTTGTTTTGCTGAGAACAGGCACGTTCTTAAAAATGGTGGCAGTTTTATAATGGGCTATGCGCCATCGGTGTTCATATGTACAGATGGCGAAGCGATAATACGTGGCGAAGGGTATGAAAAGAAAATCAAAAAAGGCGATTATTTTTTCTTACCGTTTAGCGCACAAAACAAGTTTAGTGTGACAAGTAAAACTAGTGCAACGCTAATAGAGTGTTTGCCATCTAAACAAGACTAATAAATAAAAAGCCGACGTGTTTCGGCTTTTTTATTTTAGGTTTTTATTGACTTTTAGTGTTTAAGTAAATATAATGAATATATTACTTAAAAATTTTAGGAGCAACAATGAGCAAGAATTTACTTGGCGTTGATTTTGGCACAACGGCACTAAAAGCCTGCCTATTCGACGAAAACGGAAATTTACTTTGTAGCGAATCGGCTAGTTATAAACTTATTACAAAGGGCGATTTTATAGAGTTTGATGCAAACGAATTTTTTAACGTTTTTATCACGACCGTTAGTAAGATTACTGATAAATATAAAGTAGATGCAATGAGCGTTGACACGCAAGGCGAAACGCTTATCGTTTTAGACGAAAACGGAAAGCCACTAACAAACGCTATTATTTGGCTAGATAATAGGGCTAGTAAAGAAGCAAAAGACTTTGAAGACTATTTTACTGCCGAAAAGATTTATAACCTAACGGGGCAAGCCGAAACGCTTGCAGGCTATCCTGCGCCAAAGATTGCTTGGCTAAAAAACAACGCACCTGAGATTTTTAATAGGGCTGATAAGTTCTTACTGCTTGAAGACTATATTCTTTATAGATTAACGGGTAAATTCGTGGCGTCTAGGTCTTTATATTCTTCTTCGCTACTTATGAACGTTCATACGGGCGAATACATAAGTGAAGTTCTAGACTATTTGGGCATTAGCACTAAAAACCTACCAACGCTATACGAAAGTGGAACGCTTATAGGCGAGTATAACGGCATAAAAATAGCAACTTCGGCGTTAGACCAAATTGCAGGAATAACGGGCGCGGGCGTGGTGGAAACGGGCGTTATTAGTGAAACCACGGGCACGGCGCTTGCAGTTTCGGCGCTCACAACCGAATTGCCACCATACTATAAAGGGCTTAAAGTTTCGGCTTATTACGTAAGCAAAGGGGTATATTGCCTTTTAATGTGGTCGCCAACAGCGGGCGCAGTTTTAGAGTGGCTAAAAAAGAATTTTTGCGAAGGGCTTGGCTTTAACGAAATTAACGAACTAGCAAGTAAGGTAGAAGAAGGTGCAGAGGGGCTAAAATGTATTCCGTATTTATGCGGAACGGTTATGCCAAACAACGTGCCAAACGCTAAGGGCGTGTTTTACGGGCTAGAACTAAAACACGAAAGGGCGCACTTTATTCGTGCCGTTATGGAAGCAGTTGCTTATAACATAAAAACTTTCGTAGATTATCTTGGCGTTAGCGCAACCGAAATTCGTGCAATGGGTGGTGGTGCAAACTCTAAACTATGGTGCGAAATAAAAGCAAGCGTTTTAGGTAAAAACGTTATAACGCTTTGTCAAAACGAAACGGCTTGCCTAGGTAGTGCGGTGTTCTCTGGCATAGCAATCGGCGTTTACGAAAATACTATAAACGCCACCCAAAAACTTGTTGCTAAAAACCTTTGCTACGCGCCAAAACAAACTAACTACGACAAACTTTATAAAGAATATAAACTTATAGAAGATAAACTTTTAGAAACTTTTTAGTAAAATTAAAAATTAAAAACCCTAACGATTTTCGTTAGGGTTTTTTGTTTAGGTTGCTTTTTAGTTGTAGTTAGAATTACTTGCTTGCGCTTTTGCTTCTATATCAGTGCCGTAAGAAGTGGTGCTTGTTGTTAAGGTTGCATCAAGGTTAAGGCTTATAATATCAATCATATTAACACTAGCGTTTAGATTTGTTAAATTAAACTCGCTGTCGTGCTTGATTTTGAGTGTGGTTGTTTTAATATCGGTAGTAAGTGGGGCAAGGTCTAGTGATATAGTAAACATATCGGTGCCGTTATAGTTGTAGCCCGTTAGCGTGTTTTCTATCGTTGCCGTGTTAACCTTTTCTTTGCTAGTTTCACTATTAATCAAATCTTTAAGGTCGTTGCTTACGTGTAAAACTTCGAATATAATATTTAATGGGTCTTTAGAGAATTCTTCTACCGTATATTTTAGGTATTCATCGCGTTCTACCTTGTATGGTAGCCCGTAAATCGGACGGCCGAATAATGAACCAATAACGTCTTTTTGTTCGATTATATAATGATTGTGAACGTAAATTATTTGTTCGTCTGGGTCGAAATAGATATAACTAGTTCCACCTTTGTCGCTCCAAACGTTCATAACAACAAGGTTAACGTCTTTACGTTCTACAACAGCCTTAAAGTAAGTTTTTCCGTCTATAACGTCTAGGTAAAGGTCGATTAAAACTTTATCGTCCATTGAGAGCCAAGAAATAATGCTATTAGATGCACCAGTTAAGTCGATATTAGCGTCGATATAGAAATGGCGTTTTTCAGACGTTTTTTCTAGTGCTAATAATAGTTCGTTTATAGACGAGAAGTCTTGCGTGTTAGACGCTGGGGTAAAGGAGAACTTATCTTCGGTAATAACCCCGCTTGGCGCTTCGCCCACGCGCGCGTCTAACGAAATAAGCGTATCGCGAAGTTTAAATTCTTCTAGGTCAAGGCAAAGCAATCCGTTTTTAGCGAACAAGTTTACTAACATAGAAGAGCCAAGGTCAGGCATAACGGCCTTTCCGTTTAGGTCTAGCATAAACGTGCCGTTTGTAAAGAGCGCAGAATTTATAAGTTCGTTAAACTTAACGTTAAGGTCCATAAACTTTGGCATACCGTTTTCGTCTGGAACTATAAACGGTTTTAACGCGTCTTGTAGTTCTGGCATATTAAAGTATAGTTGTTTAACAATTTCTAGCGTTTCGTAGAAATTAACGGTAGTAAACGAACCTGCAAACACGTCTTCTGCGTTAGTCATGTCGTTATAAGTAAAGTACGTGTTTATTGCGCCTTCGGCAACGAGCGACGGGTCTAGATAATAAAGTTCGATTTCGTGTCGGCTATCTTGGGTAATAGTTCCGTCTGGGTTTACGGTGCTTATCGTTAGCGCAAGGCTCACACGCGCCCTTGGCGTAGAATATATATTGGTAATCAAAACTTCGCACTTAGTTAGGTTGTAAATTTTATTGCCCGTAGTAAGCGTTGCAGTCATATTAGCGTATAGGTTATCTAGCGTTAAAATATTGCGTAGCGCAGGTGCAAGATTTTCTACAACGCTAGTTAAGTCTATATATTCTAGCGTTTTATCAAACGTTAAGTTAAGCACTTCGTTTGTTAAAGTAAACGGAAGTTCTATAGCATCCATTATAATAGTGCCACCAGTAACGTTTAATCCGTTTTGCGCTTTGTTAAGCGTTATATTGGCAACTATGCAAGATAATGAAACGTTAACGTTTATAACGCTTTCGTATTCCGTTACGCTTATAGAAGAAATTATATCTTCTATGCTAATATTTTTTAGCGCGTTAACGTCGATAGAATTAAATTCTTCTTCGGTTATAAATCTTGTAATTAAAGGTTTTAGTTCGTTAAGAATAAAGTTAATATCGTTAAGGTTTAGTTTAGCAATCGCACCAGGATAACGCGCATACGCCGTGTTATCTAGTAGAGAAACTAGAATTTCAAAATCATCAACCTTAACTAAAATTTCGCTATTTACTAAGTCTATTGTAGCGTATACGTCTAAGTTAAACACGTTAGCCGTTACGTTGATTTTGCCGTTTTCGTCGATAACGTCAAGTAGCGTAACTAGGTTGTAGTAGTTGCCATTTGACATGCCCGAGTAATCTGCTTTAACCGATGGGATAGCAGAGATTTCGATATCTTCTACTTTTGCGCTAACCGAGTTAACTTTTAGTCCGTTAGTTTTGTCAAGGATAACGCTTAAATCAATTCCGTTAATTTCGGTTGAGATTGTAATTACGTCAGTTTCGGTAATAGTTAAGCCGTTAATAATGTTTTCAATAGTGATATTGCTAAAATCTGGTAATTCAATATCTCCAACGAAAATTCCTAGTTTATCTAATACGTTGTCAATATCTGCTAAATCTACGTAAGCGTTTAAGCCTTTGTATGAAAGGTAAACTTTGTTATCAAAAAGTTTAGCGTAAAGCGTTTCGCCGTATAGCGTGGTTTTTGCTAGGATAGTAAAGTCAGTAAGGTTAACGCTTAAATCAATATCTAAATCAAACGCGTTAACACTTAAATTAACTTCGTTGTTTTCGATAATATCGAGTAGCGTGACTAGGTTGTAGTAGTTAGTAGCGTTCATACCCGAGTAATCTGCTTTAACCGATGGGGTAGCAGAAATTTCGATATCTTCTACTGCTAGGTTAACGCTAGCAACTTTTAGTCCGTTGGTTTTGTCTAGTACGATTGCAATATCAATTCCGTTAATATCGGTTGTGATAGTGATAACGTCAGTTTCGGTAATGGTTAAAGAACTGATAATACTTTCGATAGTGATATTACTAAAATCAGGTAGTTCAATATTTCCAACGAAAATTCCTAGTTTATCTAATACATTGTCAATATCTGCTAGGTCAACGTAAGCATTTAAGCCTTTGTATGAAACGTAAACTTTGTTGTCAAAAAGTTTAGCGGTAAGTGTTTCGCCGTAGATAGTAGTTTTAGCAAGGATAGTAAAGTCAGTAAGGTTAATATTAAGCGCGATATCAAACCCAAGCGCATTAACGCTAAGATTGATTTCGTTGTTTTCAATAATATCTAAAAGGGTAACGGCGTTATAGAACGTTTTGTTTTCAAGTGCTGAATAATCGGCTTTAATTGATGGTGTAGCGGTTATGGTGTTTCCATCAACGATTGCCGTGATAGAACTTACTTTTAGTCCGTTAGTTTTGTCAAGGATAACGTTAACGTCAATTCCGTTAATTTCGGTTGCGATAGTGATAACGTCCGTTTCAGTAATGTTTAAGCCGTTAATAATGCTTTCTAACGAAACGTTGGATAGGCTAGATATGTCTGGTAATTCAATTTCGCCAACAAACGCGCCTAGTTTAGCAAGAACGCCTTCAATATCGTTAATATCTACGTAAGCGTTTAAGCCTTTGTATGAAACGTAAACTTTGTTATCAAAAAGTTTAGCGGTAAGCGTTTCGCCGTAGATAGTAGTTTTAGCAAGGATAGTAAAGTCAGTAAGGTTTACGTTTAGCGCGATATCAAACCCAAGCGCATTAACACTAAGATTGATTTCGTTGTTTTCAATAATATCAAGTAGGGTAGCAATATTGTTATAACTATCAAGTTCAAAGTTGCTAATAGTTGGAACACTATTTATAGGAGCAATACTGATAGGCGTGCCATCTATTAAAGTGTTAATTTTTTCTAGGTTGTAGCCGTTTTCGTTTACTGAAAGTATAACGTTCACGTCGTAGCCTAAAACGTTTAGATTAACGTTTAATTTATTTTGTTCGCTATTTATAGATAGCGAACTCATAACGCTTGGTAAAATTTCGGCTATGCTTATATCACTTATAGCACTTAAATCAAATGCTGGGAGAGTTAGTGGAACAAAAGATAATTTATCTAAAACACCATTAACGTCATCAAGGTTAAGTTTTGCTTTTAAGCCTAAAACGTTTGCATAGACAACGCCGTTTAAGAGTTTAACCTTAACGTCGCCAACGTTCGCGCCACCAAAACTTAAATCTTGCATATAAGCATTAATTTCATAAGTTTTTAGGTTTGCACTTACTTGTGCAGATATTTCGCCAAAAGAAACGCTTAAATTAACGTTTTCTTTTATTAGTGAAAGTAGTGGGGTTATGGCGTTATAGCCGTTTCCTTTTTCTTCAACAACAACGCTATCGCTGATGGTTAAATTTAGTGCTAGTTCGCCGATAGTGGCGCTAATGCTTTTTACCGTTATTTTGTCGCCCTTAGATAAAACTATTTGAGCGTTTATTTTTGTTTCGCCAAATTTAAGTGGAAGCGTTATGGTGGCCTGAGTTGTAGTTTCTACTAGTGTTGCGCCCGTTAGTAAAGACGCTAAATCTAAACTGCTTAAATCAAGTCCTGAAAGGCTAACGGGGGAATTAGCACCTAGTAAAGAAGTGATACTGCTAAGCGCACCCGTTAGTTCGTTTATTGTAGTTTTAGCCTTAAAGTCGCCCTTTTTTAGATAAACGTTAGAATTTTCGTAAGAAACTAAAACGTCGTTAAGGCTTACGTCTTGATAAGTTAGTTCTTTAAGGTTAACTCTTAAAGCAAGGTTTTCTAGACTGTCTAGACTAACGTTAACAATCCCGTCTAAACTTGCAGAAAGTTCGGTAGCGGTTAAACTAGCGCTAAATTTAAGTGGTTTCGTGCCCGTTATATAATCGCTAAAACCTGCCATTAAATAATCGGTTGCACTTAAAGTTTCGGGTGCTGGTTGTGTTATTTCCGCATCAACGTAAGAAGAATAGAACTTTTCGTTAGGGATTTTAACGCTTTTAT
This sequence comes from Christensenellaceae bacterium, assembly GCA_045614165.1. GTDB lineage: Bacteria > Bacillota > Clostridia > Christensenellales > Borkfalkiaceae > UBA1259. The sequence continues at coordinate 10,845 of JAZLCK010000008.1, forward strand.
TAAAGTTAGAGAACTTTTCGGTCACGTTTTCGGTACAAGTCACGCCACCAAGAATATTCACACTATAAATGCTAGAAGTGACAACTTCGGTCACTTGCCATTTTTTGTTCATACGAACGGTTATAGACGCTTTATCGAATAATGGTAGAGAATTACTGCCCGCCATTGTGCGCATTTCAAGGGCTAGCATCCCCGTTGATTTAATGGTGTCTAAATCAAGGTAGTATGAATATATGCCGTTCTTTTCGCCAAGGTATTCGGCTGAAAGTATGGTTTCATCGGTTAGTAGATAGCCCGTGATAGAGTTTGGAACGTAGCCAAACTTTTCCAAAAAGTCTTCTTTTAAAACTCTACTTGCAGTTTTTTCCCAAACAGCATCGTTAATAGAAGAAACTTCACTAGCGTTATGTATAACGTAATTTTCGCCGTTTACGTACGTAATAGCGCCAACGCTTTTAAAACTTGAATGCGAAACGTTTTCTTTGTAAACTTTGTTTCCGTTTACAACACGTCTGCCTTTGATTTTTTGGCTTACTGAAACAAGCGCAACCTTAGAAGACGTATCACCCGAAGATTCGGTGGTGAAACTATCTAGCGCGTTCATCGCATAAAGAGCGTAGTAAATGTTGGTTTTAGCATCGTAGTCAGAAGGTTTAGTTCCGTCCGTAGGGTTTTTTAACATAGTGCTTGATTGACTTGTTATTGTTTCTACGTCCGGCGTGGTTTCAAACTCATCATTACCGCAAGACACAAAAAAGTTTGCAGTAAGACTAACGATTACCAAAAGTACAATCGCAAGAATAATATTCCTTTTTCTTAAAAAACGTTTTTTGTTTTTTACTTTTTCCTTTTTCAAAACTTTCTCCTTGGTGATAACATCACGCAGTAAAATTTGCGAATTTATTTTTTAAAAAAGTATATTGTCTTTGCATAATGCAATAATATTGCTACAATAGGTAATTGTAGCACTAAATATTAAAAAAAGCAAACGATTTTACAAACATTATATATCGCGCCACGTGTACGCGTGCGAAAACGGGCAAAATTGCTACAAACTAAGCAAAACTTGGTCATTTTTTCAAAAAAGAGCAATATATTCCACTAATTAGGCAATATAGTCTATTGTAAATAGCAAAAAAATGGTATAAAATATATAAAAAAATAAAAAATTTTAAGATTTTGAGGATTTATTTATGTCTAAACTTGCTATTTTAGGTGGCGAACCATTGATTAAAACGCCTGCACCAAAAGAACTTTTTAAGTGGCCGATTATTACCGAAGAAGATAAAAAAGCCGTTATGGAAATAGTGGAAACTAATAACTTTTCGGGCATCGAAAAAACCGAAGAGTTCCAAGAACAATTTGCTAAATGGCAAGGCAGAAAATATGCCGTTGCATACACTAACGGCACAATGTCGCTTGCGGCAGCAATGTTTGCCGTGGGCATTGGCGCAGGGGACGAAATTATTTGCACCACCAAAACTTATTGGGCTAGTATTACCCAAGCAGTTTCTTTGGGTGCAACTCCCGTTTTTTGTAATATTAACGATATGCTTTCGATGGACACTTGCGATTTAGAACGTAAAATCACGCCTAAAACAAAGGCGATTATGGTTGTTCACTATATAGGCTATCCTTGCGATATGGATAAAATTATGGAGATTGCATCAAAGCATAACATCTACGTTATAGAAGACGTTTCGCACGCGCAAGGCAGTTTATATAAAGGCAAAAAGTGTGGTAATTTTGGGCATATTGCCGCGATGAGTATGATGAGTGGCAAGTCTTTTGCTGCGGGCGAAATGGGTATGGTTGTCACCGATGATAAAAAGTTATACGAAAGGGCTATTGCTTACGGGCATTACGAAAGAAACAATGCCGAATACATTACCGAGAGCGAAGACTTAAAAGATTATTTCCATATTCCTTTGGGTGGCGTTAAAGGTAGGGTTAACCAACTTTGCGCAGTTTTAGGTATGGGGCAACTAAAATATTTTGACGAAAGAAGTGCCGAAATTAGAAAGGCAATGAACTACTTTTTCGATTTAATAGAAGATTTACCGGGTATTACACCACTACGCGTAGATGAAAGCACGGGCAGTACGATGGGCGCGTTTTATAACGCCACGGCAATATACGACCCTATGGCACTTGAAGGGCTTTCTTCTAAGCGTTTTTGCGATGCCGTTAGGGCAGAGTTTAGTGGCGCGTTTTCTTCTTGGGAAGGTGGGAACTATTGTCTGCATACACACGATTATTTTAAGACGTACGACTTTTTGCATTTAGGCAAGCCGTCTAGGGTGGTTTTTTCTAGTAGAGACGCTAGAGAAGATGACAAGAACCTAGACACCGCGCTACAAAAATGCTGTTTTTCTGTGCCTTGGTTTAAAAAGTTCGATAAAGAGTGGATAGAAAAATACGCTAGCGTGTTTAGAAAGGTTGTAGAAAATTATAAAGACTTACTAGAAGGCGACGTGGATAAAGTGCAAGGTGGTAGATGGCACGGACTAGAAAACGCTAAAAACCAACAAAAAACTAATTCTGGGTGGATACGTTAATGAAAGATATTATAAACTTTGGAATAGTTGGCTGTGGTATGATTGCAAACGTGCACGCTAACGCCATTTTAGAAATCGAAAACGCTAACTTATACGGCGCTTGCGACTATGATAAAAATAGGGCGGTAGAGTTTGCAAAAGAGTATTCAATAAAAGCGTACGCAAGTTTAGAAGAAATGCTAAATGACGGCGATATAGATGCCGTTATTATTTGCACGCCTAGTTTATTTCACGCCGAAATGGCTATAAAGGCGCTTGATAGTGGCAAGCACGTTATTATAGAAAAACCTATGGCGCTTGACGAAGAAAGTGCTAATGATATAATTAAGTCGTGCGAAAAATCGGGTAAGAAGTTAACGGTTATTTCACAACTAAGGCTAGAAGAAGACGTTATAAGGGTTAAAAACCTTGTTAAAGACGGGGTTTTTGGCAAGATTTCTTTGTGTAGGCTTTCTATGAAATACGTTAGAACGCCCGAATATTATAGTTCTAGTTCTTGGCGTGGCACTATAAAATACGATGGTGGTGGCGCGCTTATGAACCAAGGCATACACGGAATAGATATGCTTATGTATATAATGGGCGATATCAAAAACGTTAAGGGCAAGATTAGAACGCTAGTTCACGATATAGAAGTAGAAGATAGTGCTGTTGCCGTGGTGGAATTTGCCTCGGGTGCGCTTGGCACGATAGAAGCGTCTACTTGCGCATATCCTGGGTTTGATAGAAGAATAGAAATTCACGGGGACAAGGGCTACGTTTATCTAAAAGAAAACGTTATAGAAAAACTTATGATAAACGGGCAAGAAATTTTAGTAGAAGAAAAAGAGCACGTTTCAACTTCTAACGACCCTAAAACTACGGGAATTTTTATGCACAAAAGACAAATCGTTAATTTTATTAACGCAATTTTTGGTAAAGAACAACTTATAAACGACTGCTATGACGGAAAGAGAGCAGTTAAAGTTATAAAAGATATCTACGCTTCTAACGACTAATTTTTAAGGTGAAAAATGAAAGTATTTTTATGTATAGGTCAGTCTAATATGGCAGGGCCTAGCGTGACTAAATGGGAAAGTAAAGACGATAAAAGGCTACAAGGCGTTTACCTATTAAACGATAAAGATGAGTGGGAAAAAGCCAAAAACCCAATAAACAGATATTCGACCGTTAAAATTGATTATCCACCAGGACTTTCGCCTGCCGTTTCTTTTATAGAAAAAGTTAAAGAGTATCTTGGCGAAGAAGTGGGGATAGTTAGTAATTCAAGGGGCTCTTCTAAAATTTCGGAGTGGCAAAAGGGCGAAAGATGCTACGAAGAAATCGTTAGGCGCGCTTTAATTGCTAAAAAAGGCAATAACCTTGCAGGCATTATTTGGCTACAAGGCGAGCAAGACGCTATTGATATTGCCGACTACCAAGATTACGATGAGAGTTTTTTAAAATTCATTTTAGATATTAGAAAAGATTTAGGCGATGAGAAATTGCCGTTTATTTGTGGCGAAATTTGGGGCGACCTTGATTTATGCAAGGCTGAGTGGAAAAAGGGCGTTAGGGCTGTTAATAGGCGCATAAAAAGGGTGGCGCAAAGCACCGAAAATTGCGTTATGGTTAGCACGAAGGGTGCAATGCACACCGATTTCGACCCCGTTCACTTCGCGCCCGAAGGTATGCGAAAAATCGGTAGAAGATACGCCACGAGTTTTATTAAAAACTTCTTGGAAAGAAAATAAGACGAAATAGCAATATAAACCAAAAAACTTGGCGTTGACAAAACCCTAAAAGCGTTTTATAATAATTCTATACGATTATTTTGCTAGGGGTGTGTTATGAAAAACGCCGATAAAAACAATAATCTTGGCGCGCAAAAGATAGTTTATTCAAGCGATGACTTTAGAATAAGCGTTTCTAAAAAAGAAACCGAAGGGTATGGGAAAAACTTTCACGAAGCGATAGAGATTAAATATTTTTACGAATCTTGTTCGGCAGTTATGATAGATAATGCCGTATACACCGTAAATAGTGGCGATATAGTTGTTGTTAACCCTTACGAAATTCACACCAACGTTTTAATGGATGGGTATAACGGCAAGTATTACTTAATTATACTAGACCTAGATTTCTTTACGGCGTTTAACCCTGTTGGGATAGACGTTAGAAAAGAACTTATAACAAACGGCAAAAAGTTTGTTAACTTAATTGAAAACGATAAGCGTTTAGCAAACGTTATAGAACGCGTTTACCTTGAATACGTAGAGCAAAAAGATTATTATAAAACGGCAATTTACGGGCTGATGAGTGAGTTTTTTGCATTGCTACTAAGAGATAGGGTAAACAAGAACAAAACGCGTGATAAAAAGGGTGCGCCACATAAACGCGCAGACGTTATTGCGCCTGCACTTTCTAAAATTTTTAGGGATTATCAATTAGGTATTACGATAGACGACCTTGCAAAAGAGTGCAATATTAGTAAGTTTCATTTTTCTAGGGTGTTTAAGGAAGAAATGAAACTAACGCCTATAACTTACCTTAACAACTATCGAATTTCGATTGCCGAAGTGCTTTTAAAAGACAAAAATCTAACAACCGAAGAAGTTGCTAGAAATTGTGGCTTTAACGACGTGAGTTATTTTTATAAGTGCTATAAAAGCGTTAAGGGTTATTCGCCCACAAGAAAGAACGTTAAAGACTGATTAAGGAGCAAGTATGAAAGACATTAAAAAAATAGATATTCACGCGCACGTTTCGCCTTTTCCTGAATTTGCGCCCAGTCAGTTCGGGCTAGGTAGATTTATAAGCGCCGAAGAACTTATTAAAAAATACGATGAGTTAAACATTGAAAAGGGCGTGCTTTTGCCCATAGTTGCATCGGAATATCAGCCTGAAATTTTTACTTCTAGCGACTATGCTTTCGTTGCTAGTAAATATCCCGATAGATTTTTATGGTTTTGTGGTATAGACCCAAGGGCATACGGGCATAGACCTAACGCCGATTTAACTATACTAATTAACCATTATAAAAATTTAGGTGCAAAAGGCGTGGGGGAATGCACTTCGCAAATGCGCTTTGACGACCCGTTTATGGATAACTTTTTGTCTTGCGCAGAAGAGTGCGATATGCCTATAACTATTCACCTTGCGCCAAAACTTGGTGAGTTTTACGGAATTGTTGACGACCTTGGTTTAATCGGGCTAGAAAAGGCACTTAAAAAACACCCTAAACTCAAAATTTTAGGGCATTCTACAATGTTTTGGTCACATATGTCTAGCGACGTTAACGACACAAATATTCACACCTATCCTAGCGGAAAGGTGAAAGAAGGTAGAATAGCAAAACTACTTAGAGATTACGAAAATCTTTACGGGGATATGTCGGCTGGTAGTGGCGCAAACGCTTTTATGAGAGATGAAGAATACGCTAGTAGGTTTATGGAAGAATTTTCGGATAAACTTTTATACGGCTGTGATATTTGCTTAAACTCTCAAAATTTTGCGATAGACTTTGATAAATTTTTAGATAAAATGGTAGAAAATAAAGGGCTAACCTTAGAAAACTACAAAAAAATCGTTAGAGAAAACGCTATAAAAGTGTTAAAACTTGATAAATAACGGAGAAATTATGGATAAAAGTAAAAACGTTTTAATCATTACCGATATCGAAGGCATTTCTATGGTTTCTACGATAGAAGGCGCAATCGTAGATGAAAATTCAAAGCCATATAAAGACGCGTGCGTTAATCTTATGAAAGACGTAAACGCTTGTATTTGTGCGCTATTCGATGCGGGGGCAGAAAAGGTTTACGTTTGCGACGGGCATTGCTACGGGCAAAACTTTGTTAAAGAAATGCTAGACAAAAGGGCTATTCAAGTTAGCGTTTACGACCTTGAATGGGCTATAAAAGAAGTTTCTTATATGACCTTAATCGGTATGCACGCTATGGCAGGCACGCTTAACGGGTTTTTAGACCACACGCAAAATTCAGCGCGCATACACAGATATTTTTATAACGGCGAAAAAATAGGCGAAATGATGCAAGCCGCTATGTATGGTGGGTTTTTCGGTGTTTCTTGCATAATGGCAAGTGGCGATGAAACGGCGTGCAAAGAAGCCAAAAAATTCTTCCCCGATATATACGTTGCTCCCGTTAAAAAGGCGATATCAAGAAATTTTGCAGAGTGCTACCCACAAGAAGTTGCACTTAAAAATATATACGATGCTACTTTAAGCGCCTTTACTAATCGCGAAAAGTTTAAGCCGTATCCATCTAAACTACCACTAACCATTGAAATTGAGTTTAACCGTGCCGATATGGCAGACGAAGCGTGCGCTAAGCACCCCGAACTTACTAGAATAGATGAATACGTGGTTAGACTTGTAAAAGAAAAAGTTGAAAACTATTTAGACGTATTAATAATTTGGAGTTAATAACATAAAAAACCAAGCATTTCGGCTTGGTTTTTTTATTCAAAAATTTAATAAAATGTTTTTTATAGCCGTTGCTTTTTTGCGCGCTGTTGTGATATAATGTTTTTAACTAAATTATATACGGGTGCAGTATGGAATTTTTAATTCACGAAACCAAAATTAAAGGCAAAGTAAGAGATATTATTTTTAACGAACCTAAAATTCACGCCGACAACGAAAAGAACGGTAGGTCGGGGCATTTAGGGCACGCTATGGCTATGCTTAAAGACGGTAGGATTATCGCCTTTTCGGCAAACACCACAAAACATAGGTGCTGTGGGCATTCGGCGTTCGGTTGGATGGAATATCGCTATTCTTCTGACTTTGGCGAAACGTGGGGCGAACCTATAAAATTCCCATATTCGTGGGAAACGCTTTTGGGTGGCGTTAATACCGTTTCGGTAGAAAAACTTGCCGTGCTTGATAACGGCGACCTTATTGCTTTTTGTTTAATAAACTCTCAACTTGCTGAAATTTGTTGTGAGCCTTGGGCTAAGCCTACCTACGTTCGTTCGCGAGACGGGGGTAAGACTTGGGAAGAACCAAAGCCTTTAACCGATTACGCTGGTAGAGTGTACGACGTGAAATATCATAACGGCGTTATTTACGTTTTAGAACATTGCAATCCATCAGACGTGTTCTTTTGTTCAAATAAACCGGAGCACGTTTATAGATTATTTACAAGCGAAGATAACGGCGAAACCTTTAACGAATTATGTGTAGTTCCGTTTAGAGATAACGCTCTTAACCTTGGCTATGGCAATATGGTTTTTAGAGAAGACGGCAGTTTGGTTATCTACGCTTATAACGTTAAAGACGAACAAAATATGGAATACGTTATTAGCCACGATAACGGAAAAACTTTTAGCGAAAGCAAAAAGAGTTTTGTTAAGAATAAAATTCGCAACCCACAAGTCGGCATTTTAGACGGACAATATATTTTGCACGGCAGAGCGGGTGAATCCGAAGGTGGCAAAGGTTCGTTCGTTATCTACACTTCGAAAGACGGGATAAACTGGGACGACGGGGTGGTTTTAGTTGAAAACTTGCGTCCAGCGTGCTTTTATTCGTCTAATTTAACGGTAAAACTTCCTAACGGCAAAAGCCGTATGCTAATTAAGTATTCTGAAAACTATCACGTTGGCATTGTAGAAGGGCAATGGGGACAAGTTAACTCTATGATGGCGATAGTAGAAAACGCCTAAAAGGGTTATTGCAAAAAGTTAAAAAAAACGAAAATATTGATATTGACATATTGTCATAAATCGTGTTATAATTATTCATCAAGAACAAAATAAAAATTTTAATAGATATTCACACTTTAAGGAGAACAAAAATGGTAAAATTTGTTAAACGCAACATTACCCCACAAGACGGATACGAATATTTTTATGGCTACTATGATTTACAACCATATTCAACTGATAACACCAAGCACCTTTGTGGCAGAACTACCTTTTCGGATAGACAACCTGTTTTAGGCGATATTATGGAAATCGGTTATATCGATATTCCTAACACTAAATTCGTAAAACTTGCCGAAACTAATACTTGGAACTGGCAACAAGGCGCGTTTTTAACTTGGTTCGAACAAGATAAACTAATCATTTTCAACGATTATTTAGACGGGAAATACGTTTCAAGAGTTTTAGACCTTGAAGGTAATGAAGTTAGAAGATACGATAGACCTATTGCAACTATCTGTCCAAAAGCAGGCATTGCGCTTTCTATCAACTTCCCAAGGGTTTACGATTTTAGACCGGGCTATGGTTATTTAAATACCAAAGACGTTTACTATGATGATTACGCACCTATCGAAGATGGTATTTTCATTTTAGACTTAAAAACGGGCGAAAGCAAACTTTTAATCAACTACGTTGAAATGAAAGAAGCCTTCAAAGAAGACCCATTTACCGATATGAAACTTGTTGTAAACCATATTACCTTAACGCCAAACGGCACCGGATTTATTTTCTTACTTAGAAACTTCCCAGAAGAAGGAAAACTTTGGGGCACGGTGCTAGCGTATGCTGACTTAGAAGGCAATATGAAAAAACTTACTAACTTTGAAGTTAACTCACACTATTCTTGGAAAGACGAAGAAACGCTTATGATTTATTCGGGTTTACCAAAATGGGGTATTTATTTCTTCAACGTAAAAACGGGCGAAAGAACTACCTTAAACAACCCAGTATTAGACTTTGACGATATACACTGCAACTATTCGCCAGACAGAAAAACTATGATTGGCGACGGATATCCACAACCGGGCGAAAGCACTAGAACTTTATATTATTATGACTTCGAAACAAAGAAAGAAGAAGTTTTAGTCACCGTTTTCTCTCGTCCTGTTCCAGAAACGGATATGAGATGCGACTTGCACGCTAGATTCTCTCCAAACGGAAAGAGAATTTCTTACGACTCAACTGAAAACGTAAAAAGAGAAATTATCGAACTTGAATTACTCGATTAAGTTTAGCGCTTAATCTTGATAGGGAGAAAATATGAAAAAATTTATAAGCATACTACTTTTAATCGCCACCTTGCTTTCTTGCTTTATGGTTGCTTGTGGCGAACCAAATCCAGACAACGAAGACCTAGATAAAGACCCAGATACCGAAATCACTCAGCCAGAGGATGAAGAACCTGCACACAAAAACGAATTCGTTTGCGTTCGTGGAACTGACGACGTGGTTTATAACAAATTCAGCGAATACGGAATTTCTTATATTGAATTTGGTATGTACCCGCAAACAAAGGTGAGCGATGAAACGGTAATAATGGGGCTTAACGCTTTTGCAACTAACCTTCCTACGGCTACTAATTTTAATGGCTGGACGAGTGAAGAAATTCCTAACGAATACGGCGTTAAAGTTAATGAAAAGCCAGACTATTTCTTCTTTAAAGACGTTAAATACGAAGGCAATTATTATAGGGCTTTATACTACACCGAATATAGAATTTATCAACCAGGCTCTGTTATTATTCCTATGCCGGGTGGTGGGTTCTATAGTCCTTGGGGACCACAAGAACAACTTAAAAAAGGTTATGCAAAAGAAACGGTGCATTGGTTTAAATACGAACCTATCGTTTGGGAAATTATGAGCGATTGGGGCGGAGAAATGTTCTTGTTCTCTAAAAACGTTATAGATTCTAACTATTGGTCTTATAACGGCGTTAACATTTCTAACAACTACGAAAATAGCACTATGAGAACGTATCTAAACGACACCTTCTTATATTACGCTTTCACTAAGGCTGAAAGAGAACTAATATTTGCTAACCTATGGCAAAACGATGGCGAAAGCGCAAGGGATTTGGCGAATAGAAACGTTTGCGAAAACACCTATGATAAAGTATCTTTGCCATCTCTTGCAGAAATTTCTAACCCAGCATTAGGCTTTGCTGATAACCTAGTTCAACAAGGTAAACTTGGCGAAGACACTGCTAGAAAGAAAAGGGGTACGGACTACGTAAACGCACATTGTATTTACAATACTGACAAAGACGACCCATACGTTGTAAATTATTGGACGCGTTCACCTGGCCAAAACCCTCCAACCGTAGTTTACGTTGGTGGTGCAAAGGGTGTGACTGATAACTCTCAATACGCTTCTTGTATGATGGGTGTTCTTCCTATAATGTACGTTAAAAGCAAATAGATAAAAACAAAAACGATAAACTAGACGGTTTATCGTTTTTTTGTCTAGTTTCTGCACGTATGGTAAATTTTATTGCGGGTTGACAAAACCATAAAATCTATGTTATTATAGCATTATAAAATTGCGCTATAATCGGAGTGACAATGAAAAAATTTATAAGCATACTACTATTAATCGCCACCTTGCTTTCTTGCTTTATGGTCGCTTGTGGCGAAACAAATCCAGATAACGAAGACCTAGATAAAGACCCAGATACCGAGATAACTACACCCGAAGAACCCGAACACGAAAACGAACGCGTTTGTATTCGTGGAACGGAAGACGTGGTTTATAACAAATTCAGCGAATACGGGCTTTCTTATATCGAATTTGGTATGTATCCACAAACAAAGGTGAGCGATGAAGCTTTACTTGGCGCGCTTAACGCTTTTACCATTGAACTTCCTACGGCTACTAATTTTAATGGTTGGACTAGCCAAGAACTTCCTAACGAATATGGCGTTAAAGCAGAAGAAAAGCCAGACTATTCGTTCTTTAAGGACGTTAAATACGAAGGTAATTATTATAGGGCAATGTATTTTACCGAAATTAGAAAATACAATCCCGGTTCTGTGACCATAGCAGGTCAAGGTGAGTGGAGCGTCACCCAAACGGGCAAAGGCTATCAAGCAAACACGGTTTATTGGTTTAAGTATGAACCTATCGTTTGGGAAATTATGAGTGATTATAACGGCGAAATGTTGTTGTTTTGCAAAAAGGTTATAGACTCTAACTACTGGAACTATAACGGCATTAACATTTCAAGCAACTACGAAAACAGCACCGTTAGGTCTTATCTAAACAACACCTTTTTATATTATGCTTTCACCAAAGCCGAAAGAGAACTAATATTTGCTAACCTATGGCAAAACGATGGCGAAAGTGCAAGGGATTTGGCAAATCGAAACGTTTGTGACGACACTTACGATAAAATTGCTCTTCCTTCTATGGCAGAACTTTCTAACACGGCGCTAGGATATAGTGATAACCTTGTTCAAGAAGGCGTGCTAGGTGAAGACGTGGCAAGAACTAAGCAATGTACTGATTTCGTGCATTGTCAAGGCGTTCATAAAGGCAATGGCCCAACAGACTATTACACTAACTACTGGATGCGTTCCCCAGGGCAAAATCCTAGAACGGTTTTATTCGTTAGGGGAACAACGGGCGTGTCTGATAACACACAAATTGCATCTTGTATGATGGGACTTCTTCCTATAATGTACGCTAAAAGTAAATAAAAAAAGGATAAACTAATAAAAAAGTGATAAACCATTTGGTCTATCACTTTTTTGTTTTTAAGATTTTGCGCAACGATTTATTATTTTATTGTTTCTAATATTCTATTGTTTCGGGACAAAGGAGTTTGCACTTTGATTTTTCTATAAGCGCTAAATATTCTTCGGGCGGAAGTTTGTCGGTTATAAGATAATCAATTTCATCAAAGGTAAAGTCGGTGCATAAAAAGGTTTTATTGAATTTACCAGAGTCGCAAAGCATTGCAATAACTTTAGAATTATCGCGCATTTTACGTTTTAGTTTGCATTGTTCTATATCGGCATCGGTAAACCCTGCACTTAAATCTACACCAGAGCAAGAAACAAGCGAAATATCCGCCCTAAACCTAGAAATAAAATCAAGTGTGTCCGTGCCGATAATAGAGTTTGAGTGGTTAAGAATTTGCCCGCCCGCGATATAAATTTTAACGTTATTCGTTTGCGATAAAAGTAACGCGTTTCTAAGTCCCGTGGTCGTTGCCGATAAATATTTCATCTTTTGTAGTAGCGGAATAACAAAACCCGTTGTAGAAGAAGAATCAAAGAAAAGTGAGTCGCCGTTTTTTATTAACCTTATAGCAAGGTTGGCAATAATTTTTTTAGCGTTGGTGTTTTCTTGTTCACGAATAGAAAACGCCGACTCTTCCGCGCTAGACCTAAACGCCATTGCGCCCCCGTGTGAACGTTTTAGTAGACCTTGGCTTTCCATAATTTTAAGGTCGCGCCTAATGGTTGCACCCGAAACGAAAAGTTCGCTAGCAAGTTCTTCAACCGTTAAAGATTTGCTTTTAGAAAGCAGTTTTAAAATTTCTTCTTGACGCTCTAATGAAAGCATATAATCACTCCTTTAACAAAATTAACCCTTAATTTTTGTAAATTAGAGCAAAATTTGTTCATTTGTGTTCATTTGTGATTATATTTTATCATAAAAAAATTTATTTTGCAACTTATTTTTAAGGGGCTTAAAAAAGAATTTTTTATGCTATAATGATAATATCGAAAATTATGTAGGAGATTTTGTAATGAAGACTAAAGCAGTTAGACTTTACGGCAAAGAAGATTTAAGACTAGAAGAGTTTGAACTTCCAGAAATTAAAGAAGACGAAATACTTGCTCGCGTTGTATCGGACAGTATTTGTATGTCTACTTTTAAGGCGGCAGAACAAGGCGCAGACCATAAGAGAGTTCCAAAAGATATCGCAGTTAATCCTGTAATCGTTGGGCACGAATTTTGTGGTGACATTGTTAAGGTTGGTAAGAAATGGCAACACTTATTTAAAGAAGGTATGAAGTTTGGTATTCAACCTGCTATCGACTACAAACCGGTTATGAACGGCCTTGGCGCACCTGGATATTCTTATCAATACATCGGGGGTGACGCGACTTACGTTATTATCCCTAACGAAGTTATGGAAAAAGATTGCTTAATTCCATACGAAGGCGAAAGTTATTTTAAGGCATCTCTTGCCGAACCTATGTCTTGCATTATCGCAGGCTATCACGAAAATTTCCACTCTGTATATGAAACCCACTCACACGAAATGGGTATTAAAGAAGGTGGCGCAGTTGCAATCTTAGCAGGCGTTGGTCCTATGGGACTTGGTGCTGTTGACTATGGTATCCACGGCGACAGAAAACCATCGCTTATGGTTGTCACCGATATCGACCAAGCAAGGCTAGACCGTGCAGCATCACTTCTTACCGTTGAAGAAGCGGCTAAAAACGGCGTTAAACTTATCTACGTTAACACTTCTAACGTAGAAAACCCTGTTGAATACATTAAGAGCCTAAACGGTGGCAAGGGATACGACGACGTGTTTGTTTACGCTCCTGTTGCTCCACTAGTTGAACAAGGCGACGCTTTACTTGGCGACTATGGTTGTCTAAACTTCTTCGCCGGCCCACTAAACAGCGATTTCTCTGCAAAATTCAATTTCTATGACGTACACTATGCGTTCCATAGAATTACGGGTACTTCTGGTGGTAATAAAGACGACCTTAAAGAAGCACTTAAACTTGCAGGCGAAGGTAGAATTAACCCATCAATTATGATTTCACACGTTGGTGGTCTTGATAGCGTTGTAGAAACCACGCTTAACCTTCCAAAAATCAAGGGCGCGAAAAAACTTGTTTACACCCAAATCTCTATGCCTATGACGGCTATCGTTGATTTCGAAGAAAAGGGTAAAACCGACCCACTATTTAAAAAACTTGATGAAATTTGTAAAAAACACAACGGCATTTGGTCTGACGAAGCAGAAAAATACTTGCTTGCAAATGCCAAGAAAATATAATTAAAGGAGTTTATTATGGCAAATCCTGTTCTTATGCCAAAAGCCGGCATTACCGTTGAAAGTTGTATTTTAACAAAACTTAACGTAAAAGTTGGCGACAAAGTAAAAGTAGGCGACGTTTTGTTTTCTTACGAAACGGATAAATCGGCGTTCGACCAAACTGCTGAATTCGAAGGCGAAGTTCTTGCTATCTACGCATCAGAAGGCGATGAAGTTGCAGTTCTAACTAACGTTTTAGTTATTGGTAATGCGGGGGAAGACGTTTCGGCTTTCGCACCAGAAGGCGCTGTATCTGCACCTACCCCAACCGAAATTAAACCAGTAGAAACCGCACCTGTTGCACCAGTTGTAAAAGGCGAAAAACCTGCTACTTCTAACGGCGTTTTAATGCCAAAAGCCGGCATCACCGTTGAAAGTTGTATTTTAACTAAATGGAACGTAAAAGTAGGCGATATGGTAAAAGTTGGCGACGTGTTATTCGCTTATGAAACTGACAAATCTTCGTTCGACCAAACTTCTGAATTCGAAGGCGAAGTTTTAGCACTATTCTATGAAGAAGGCGATGAAGTTCCTGTTCTTAACAACGTTTTAGTTATCGGTAAAAAAGGTGATGACGTTTCGTTCTTCGCACCAGACGGCGCTGTTTCTGCTCCTACTGCAACCGAAGTTAAACCTGTTGCAACCGCTACTGCTCCTGTTGAAACTGCTAAACCTGTTGCTACGGCAACTGCAACTGCTAATGATAGCGGAAAGATTTTCGCATCTCCAAGAGCAAAAAATCTAGCAACTAAACTTGGTGTAGACCTTGCTACTGCAACCCCAACCGGTCCTAACGGCAGAATTATTGAACGTGACGTTAGAGAAGCAAGTGTTAATAAACCTAGCGTAGAAACCGTAGTTGCTCCTGTTGCAACGGCTAAACCTACTGCTGAAAACGTTGACGTTAAAGCATTTACCGACCAAAAAATGTCTAATATTAGAAAGGTTATCGCAAAGAATATGGTTATGAGTTTATCAACGATGGCTCAATTAACCCACACTATTTCTTTCGATTGCACTAATATTATGGAATTTAGAAAATACCTTAAAGATAATGCAGAAAAACTTAAACTTCCTAACATTACCGTAAACAATATTATAGTATTTGCAGTATCTAGGGTTATCAAAAACCATAAAGACCTTAACGCTCATTTAATTAACGGCGACACAATGCGTTATTTTGAACACGTTAATATGGGTATTGCAACCGATACGCCACGCGGACTTTTAGTTCCAACCTTGTTCGGTGCAGACCTTATGAGTTTATCTGAAATCGCAGTTAAGTCTAAAAAACTTTCAACCGACGCTATCGATGGAAAGTTATCACCAGAACTTTTAACCGGTGGTAGTTTTACTATCAGCAACGTTGGTACTATGGGCATTGAAAGTTTCACACCGGTTGTAAACCCACCACAAACGGGTATTCTAGGCGTATGTGCGCTTGAAACTAGGGTTAAACTTGGCAAAAACGGCGAAATGATTCCATATCAAGCAATGAGCCTTTCACTTTCATACGACCACAGAGCGTTAGACGGCGCACCTGCATCAAGATTCTTAAAAGAACTCAAAGAATATCTTGAAAATTTCAGTTTTAATCTACTTGCAGATTCAAAGTGCATTTAATATAGGAGAACAAAATGGAAACTTATGATTTAATCGTTTTAGGTGGTGGCCCAGGTGGATATCTTGCCGCAGAACGCGCAGGTCACGCTGGACTTAAAACCTTAGTAATTGAAAAAAGAGAATTTGGTGGTGTTTGCCTTAACGAAGGTTGCGTTCCTTCAAAAACTTTCTTAAACTCTGCAAAAGTTTTAGACTACGCTAACCACGCTAGCGCATACGGCGTTTCGGTAGAAGGCAAAACTTCTATCGACCAAGCGTTTGTGGTAGAAAGAAAGAACGGCGTTGTTAAAATGCTTGTTGGTGGCGTTAAAGCAACCTTAAAGAGAAACAAAGTTGCAATGAAAAACGCTGAAGCGTTTATCGAAAGCAAGACAAACGAAGGTTTTGTGATTAAAGCGGGCGAAGAAAAATTCCTAGCAAAACGCCTTATCGTTGCAACCGGCTCTATGCCTGTTGTTCCACCAATCACCGGACTTAAAGACCAAATTGCAACCGGACTTGTAATGACGAATAGAGAAGTGTTAGAACTAAAAGAAATTCCTAACACGCTAGTTGTTATCGGCGGTGGCGTTATCGGTCTAGAAATGGCAAGTTATTTCTCATCAGTTGGTAGCAAAGTTATCGTTGTAGAAATGCTAGATAAAATTGCAGGCCCTACCGAAAAAGAAATTTCTCTGGTTTTACAAAAATCTCTTGAAAAGAAAGGCGTTATCTTTAACCTTGGCTGTAAGGTTACGGCTATTGAAAAAGACGGCGTTGTGTTTGAAAGAAACGGCAAAGCCGAAAAAGTTAATGCAGACAAGATTTTACTTTCTATCGGCCGTAGAGCAGTTACGCAAGGTATCGGCCTTGAAAACATCGGCGTTAATATCGAGCGCGGTGCAATCGTCACCGACGATGCTATGAGAACAAACGTGGCTAACGTTTACGCTGTTGGTGACGTTAATGGTAAAGTAATGCTTGCGCATACTGCTTATCGCGAAGCCGAAGTTGCAATCAACAACATTTTAGGCAAAAAAGACTTTATGCGTTATAACGTTATTCCATCAGTTATTTACACCAATCCAGAAGTTGGTTCGGTTGGCGAAACGATAGAATCGGCAAAAGCAAAGGGGTTAGACGTTAAAGAAGTTTCTATTCCACTAACCTATTCTGGTAGATACATTGCCGAAAATACTGCGCTAGACGGCATTTGCAAAATCGTTGTAAACAACAAAACCAACACGCTTATAGGTGCACACGTTATCGGTAGTTATGCTGGCGAATTTATCGTTGCAGTTTCTGCTATGATAGACCTAGAAGTTGACATTGAGAACATTAAAAAATTAGTGTTCCCACACCCAACGGTATGTGAAATCGTTCGTGAAGCGATTTTCCAAATATAGTTAAAAAACAATAAGGAGAAAATAATATGTCTAAACAATTATTCGTTGACCCTATAGAATTAAGGAAAGCGGGCAAAATCACTTTCGAAGATATCCCCGTAAACCAATACAAAAAAACTATTGCTGATGAAAAAGCAAACTTTTCAAACGACGATTTCGTAAGAATTTTTAATGATATTGCCGTTCTTCGTGAATTCGAAAGCATGATTAACGTTATCAAACTTAAAGGCGAATATCAAGGCTTTAAGCACAGTTATCCAGGTCCTGCGCACCTTTCAATCGGTCAAGAAGCAGCGGCTGTTGGTCAAGCATACATCTTAGACCTTGACGATATGACCTTTGGTTCTCACCGTAGCCACAGCGAAGTTTTAGCAAGAGGTCTTGCATCAATCAATAAACTTTCTGATGCTGAACTTATGAAAATTATGAAAGAGTTTATGAACGGCGAAACTCTTGCACCTGTTGAAAAACTCAACAAAACCGGCAACGTTAAAGACCTTGCTATCGACTTCTTACTATACGGCTTTATGAGTGAAATATTCGCGCGTAAAACCGGTTTCCATAGAGGTATGGGTGGTTCGATGCACGTGTTCTTCTTACCATTTGGTATTTATCCAAACAACGCTATCGTTGGTGGTGCTGCTCCAGTTGCTCTTGGTGCTGCACTTTATAAAAAAGCAAACGACAAACCTGGTATCGTTATCTCTAACGTAGGTGACGGCGCTGTTGGTTGTGGTGTTGTTTATGAATCAATGAACTTTGCTTCTATGGACCAATATCGTACCCTTTGGGAAAAGAAAGGCGGTCTTCCAATTCTATTCAACTTCTTTAATAACGACTATGGTATGGGCGGTCAAACCCGTGGCGAAACTATGGCATACGACTTCCTTGCACGTCTTGGTGCTGGCGTATCTCCATCACAATTATACGCGGAAAGAATCGACGGCTTTAACCCACTAGCAGTTATCGAAGCAATGAAACGTAAAAAACAACTCTTACTTGAAGGCAAAGGCCCTGCAATGCTAGACGTTGTCACTTATCGTTACGGTGGACACTCTCCATCAGACTCTATGAGTTATAGAACTCAAGAAGAAGTTGATGCTTGGAAAGAATACGACCCAATCGTTACTTATCGTAAAGCACTTGTTGACGCTAAGGTTGCATCTGATTCTAAGTTCGATGATATCTTAGCAAGCATTTCTGAAAGAATGCTCAAACTCTGCAAACTTGCAGCAGACCCTGTTGAATCTCCATACCACGACTTTAAGGCTGACCCATATTATATCGAAGGCATTATGTTCAGTAATGGCGCTGTTGAAAAGATGGAAGACAGACCTATCGAAGTTGGTAAAGACGTTCTTCTTCCAAAAGAAGAAAGCCCAAGAGTAAAACAAATCGCAGGCAAACTTCGTTATGCTTTCGACAAAGACGGCAAACCTGTTTCAGGTATGAAACGTTATAATATCCGTGACGGCTTATTCGAAGCAATTATCGACAGATATTATAAAGACCCAACCTTAACTTCTTACGGCGAAGACGTGAGAGACTGGGGTGGCGCGTTCGCTGTTTATAAAGGTCTTACCGAAGTATTACCATATCACAGATTATTCAACTCTCCAATTTCAGAAGCGGCTATCGTTTCTTCTGCAGTAGGCTACGGCTTATGCGGTGGTAGAGTTATAGTAGAACTTATGTACGCTGACTTTATGGGTAGAGCGGGCGACGAAATCTTTAACCAACTTGCTAAATGGCAAGCAATGAGTAGTGGTATTCTTAAAATGCCTGTAACTCTACGTGTTTCTGTTGGTTCTAAATACGGCGCACAACACTCACAAGACTGGGTTGCACTTCCTGCACACGTTCCAGGCTTAAAAGTATGTTTCCCTGTAACCCCATACGACGCAAAAGGTTTAATGAACGCTGCCCTAAACGGCACCGACCCTGTTGTGTTCTTTGAAAGCCAAAGAATTTACGATATCGGCGAAGAATTTAGAAAAGAAGGCGTGCCAGAAGGATATTATGAAATCCCACTTGGCGAACCAGACGTTAAGAGAGTTGGTAGCGATATCACCATTTTAACTATCGGTGCAACCCTTTATAGAGCAATGGCTGCTGCTAAAACTCTTTCTGAAAAATACGGCGTAGAAGCCGAAGTTATCGACGCTAGGTCAATCGTTCCATTTAACTACGAAAAAGTTGTTGAATCTGTTAAAAAGACTGGTAGAATTATCCTTGCATCAGACGCTTGCGCAAGGGGTTCAATCCTTAACGACTTTGCTAGAAACATTACCGAAATGTGCTTTGATTATCTAGATGCTCCTCCTGTTGTTTGTGGCGCACAAAACTGGATTACTCCTCCTTACGAATTCGACGAAGAATTCTTCCCACAAGCAGATTGGATTATCGATTACATCAACGATAAAATCTTACCACTTAAAGGACACGTTTCTAAAACTAACACTTCTGTTGCTGAAACCTTACGTAAAGCAAAGAAAGGCGTATAACAAAAAACGACTATCGGGAGCGAGTTTATTGCTCCCGATATATTTTTACTATGAAAGATTTTGTATTCATTTTCGGAAAAAACACCGACCCGTATTTTAACCTTGCAAGCGAAGAATATTTGCTTAAACATACGGATAAATGCGTTATTTATATTTGGCAAAACGCACCGTCGGTTATAGTGGGCGTTAACCAAAACGCGCTTGCAGAAATTAACTTTGATTTCGTTAACAAAAAGGATATTAAGGTAGTAAGGCGCCAAACGGGTGGTGGGGCAGTATATCACGACCTTGGCAACGTTTGCTACACTATTATTGCACCCTATAATAACGAAATTAACCATTATAAAGAGTTTACTGCGCCTGTTATTGAATATCTATCATCACTTGGCGTTAAAGCCGAATTTTCGGGCAGAAACGACCTTTTAGTAGATGGACTTAAAGTTTCGGGCACGGCTCAAACCGTTTATAAAAACAGGATATTATTTCACGGCACGCTTTTATTTAGTAGCGAAATGTCTGCGCTAGAAAACGCCCTTAAACCTAACAAACTTAAAATCGCATCAAAGGGCATAAAATCGGTAAAATCAAGGGTGACAAACATTTCCTTGCACCTTAAAACGCCGATTAGCGTTAACGAATTTTTCCTAGGGCTTAAAGCACACTTTGAAAATAGGTATAGCACTTATCAGTTTACCGATAAAGATTTAGAAAATATAAATGCGCTTGTAGAGAAAAAATATTCGACTTATGAGTGGAATATAGGCTACTCTCCAAAAGCGCAAAATAAAATTGATATGCTCTTTCCGTTCGGCATTATAACTATTTGCTACGATTTAACTAACGGGCTTATTGAAAATGCCAAAATTTACGGTGATTTTTTTGCTAAAAGCAGTATAGAAGATTTCGAAAACGCTATTAACGGCAAAAAGTTTACGGCAGATGATATAGAGCGTGCTTTTTGTGGTATAGAACGCGTTATAGACGGGGCGTGTGCCAAAGAAATTGCCCAAAAATTCGTTGGTGGTTAGGCTATTTTTGCCCACTAACACTAACCGAAACGTTTGGCGATAACACGCTTAAATATCTATCCTTAAAGGTAAAATAATCCTTTTGGTGATACTTAAAAAGTTCTCTTTCGATATTGAAAAAATCGCAACCAGAATTTATGCTAGTATCAACAAGTTTTAAAATTTCATCAGTTAACTTACTTATAAACGCTTCTTTCACTTCTTGTGGAAGGGGCGTGTTTTTTGCTACCGAAGAATCAATTTTTTGCCCACTAGTGTCCGAAAGTTTACAAAAAATATCAACGCTAATATTTAGTTCTAACTTATCTTTTTGGGGCTTTAACTTGATTTTTGCCTTGTTTTTTAGAATAGTAAGCAAGAAATTTTGGTTTTCGGCTTGCCCGATAGTAGTTTTTTCTATGGGGTAGGTAGTGCCTTTAACGTTGTGCTTTAATATTTTTAAGGTAAGCGTTTGACCTTCGTTTAATTCGCCCGTTTTGATTCCGTTTTTAAAAAGTGCCGTTTTTCGTGCCGAAAAGACTATTTTTTCATCGCCCGAATTTCCACTTTTATTGCTTGAAGAATCGCCTTGCCCACTACTAGAACTGCTAGAACCACTTGCGCCACTTTTAGATGATGAACTTTCTTTAACAGTTTGTTTAGTGATAACGGGCATATACGAAGAAGACGCAGGGCTGTAATAAGAAACGCAAAAATCCTTAACGTTATTGTCTAAAACGTTCTTATCAAAACCTGATTGTTTGAGCAAGATTTTTTGTATGGCAAAAGACGCTATATCGTCTAGTGGCGAAGAATCTTCTAAAACGTTTTTGGCAGAGCCTTCGCTAAGTGCGATAAGGCAAGAATCTTGAACCTTTAACGTGACGGCGAAATAGTTGAGAATTTTAATCACGTTTTCATTAGCAAGTTCATCGGAAATCATTATTAGATTGCAAAAATTAAGTTGCGGATACCAACCCGTAAGGTCGCTAACTTCTTTTAGCGCTTCGCCGATAGTGTTTCCTTTTCCCGTCACTTGCGCGTTTTTAGTTTCGCTGTTTTGGTCGGTTGCTTCGGGAACGGCAATTTCGGCTGTCACTTCGTAAGGGTAATCTTGACCTTTATCAATAGCAAGAGCAACGATTATAGCCGTTTTATCTATGTCAACAAGCCCAAAATCGTTAGAAAAGAAAAACACAAATAACGCAAAAATTATTAGCAAAACGATTTTAGATTTAAGTTTTTTCATTTTTTCTCCTTTTATAGATTAAAAGCACTAAAATGGGCAAAACGTTTGCCATAAAAACGTAAAACACACCAAAAAAAGTAATGACAATTTTTTGCAATGAAAACACACGCTTTGTTAAAAGCAGTATAACGCTAATCGAAAGCAAAGTGACTATAAAGGGCGCAATATTTTGGTTTTTTGCGCCTAAAACGTAGTTTAATAGTTTACTGCAAAAATATAACGGCAAGGATAAAGATACAAGGTTAGAAACTAGCAACAATAAAATTGCAAAATAGTCAAACCTGCCCGTGCTGTTAATTATCGTGGTGTATTTAGAAATTTCGGTTAAAGAAAATTTTTGCCTATAAGATATAGACGTAAAAATTCCATAGAACACCATCATAAATAATACAACCGAAAGTGCGCTAATAAGGTAAGAAAGCGAAATTTTAACACCGTCTTTTTTTGCTCTATTAAAGTTTCCTATAAAGAAAAAGAAAAAAAGCGTGTCGCCGAACCAAGTGAGTGATAAAAAACTTCCACGGGCAATATTGCCTATTCCGTTTATCCCGATAGGCAAAACGTTAGAAAGGTCGGCGTGTGGCACGGATAACGCCATAAGCACCAAAAACCCTAAACTAGAACATAAAAAAAGCACGTCGGCTAGCCTACCTAGAACTCTTAATTTTTTAGTCGAAATATAAAAACTAACTATAAAAAATGGCAAAAAGTATAGTAAAGACGGGCTAGAAGTGTAAAGTGTTAGTTCGATATACTCTCTTTGTTCTACAATGGGTAGTAAACTTTTAGAGAAGAAGTAAAAAAAGTAAAAAATGCAAACGATTTTTGCGCCCGTTTTGGTAAAAGTTTTTTCTAGTATAGTGTAAAAATCGTCGTCAACGTTTTTAGAAACGATTAGCAAAATTATAAGTGAAAGCAAGTCTAATAAAACGTTAAATAGCGTAGAAATCCACAGGTCGTTTTTTGAAACGTTTGCAACTATACTTGGGAGCGTGAATAATTTAGTTGTAAAAGTAAAAGCCAAAAAAAACAAACAAATTTGTCTTGTTCTTAATTGTTTAGTAGCCATTAGTTTTCTTCCTTAATTCTAGTTTTATTATTGCTGTTAAGCGATAAAGGTCTTAATTTTTGTTTGATTAAAAAGCCCTTGTAAACGCTATCTTTAAGGTCTTTTTTAATAAGCGGTGAAAAAGGCGCAAGAATTGGCGCGTTATAACTTTCAAACGTCACTAAATACACCAAAACTAATAGTGTGGTGCAAATTAGCCCATACCCACCAAGCGAGCCTGCAACGATTAAAAGTAAAAATCTTAAAAGCGAAAAAGTTTGCACAAGTTCGGGCGCGGTGTAAAGACAAATGCCCGAAAAGGCTATAATCATAAGCGTTGGCGCAGAAATAATGCCGGCGTTTACTGCCGTTTCGCCAAGCACTAAACCACCCACGATAGAAACCACCATACCAACGTATTTGGGCATTCTAACGCTTGCTTCGTTTAGTATTTCAAAAATAAGCAAGGTAAAAAATATTTCATAACTAGGGGACAAAGGTATGCCTTTTATACTGTTTTCTATGGTTAGAAGAAAAGAAAGCGGAATAAATTGCAAGTGAAAAAGTTCGCTTGCAACGTAAAAAGACGGCAAAAACAAAGATAGCATTACAGACATTATTCTTATAATTCTATAAACCGTTGCGCTATACGAAGAAGAATAATAATCGCTTGGGCTTTGGAAATCTTCTATAAGTAGGTAAGGCACGGTTAAGGCTATGGGTGAGCCGTCAACGAAAATTGCCACCCTACCTTCTAGCATTTTTGCCGCCAAGATATCAGGCTTTTCGGTGTTGCCCACTTGCTTAAATATAGAGCGTTTGTGCACGCCAAGAAGTTTTGACACGTAAGAAGAATCTAGCACGGCGTCTATGTCTATTTTTTCAAGTTTTTGTTTTAGCGTTTTTATTAGTTCTTCGTTAGCAATGCCCTTTATATAGCAAATCGAAATAGAAGTGGATGAGTATTTGCCGATAGAAGTATTTATAAATTTTAGGTTTGGCGTTTGAAGTTTTCTTCGCATCATACTAACGTTTACCGCTAGGCTTTCAACAAACCCTTCTCTTGGGCCTTTTATAACGGTAGAAGTAGGGGGTTCGGTAATTGCGCGCTTTTCAAATTTTTTAAGTGCAAAACTAAACGCCACGTCGCACCCGTCTATAAGTAAAAGCGTGTTGCCCGTAACCACTTCAAAAGAGCAGTCTTTAAGAGAATAAACTTGCTTTACTTCGGGGGAAAGGAAGGTTTTTTTAAGTTCTTCTTTCGCGCCTTTACTAGTATTAAAAAGTTTTAACGGCTTTATTATAAATTCGCTAATTTGCCCCTTATCAACGATATCTGTCACGTAAATTATATAAGCGTTAACGTTTTCAGCGGTAAAGGGCATAAAAATCACGTCGTCGGACATTAGTATAGATTTTAGATAATTAACGTTTTTATTAAGGGCAACATTTATTTTCATACCGATAGTATAGGGCAATAAAATATTTTTATGTAAAACAAAAAGCGCACCCCACCATATAAAAGTGAAATGCGCCTTGGCTTTTTACCTTATATTAAGATTTTTGTTTTAACGAAGTTAGTGCCATTGCAACTAGCGATTTTAGCAACACTAACGAATTAGGTTCTAAACTTTCCTTAAAGCGCGTGTTAAGCACTTGTTCGCTAACCACCGTTTTAGGCGAAGAAGTTTCGCTGATTTTTAAGATGATTTCCTTGGCGATTTCGCTTGCCGAATTAGAGTCGGTAAAATCATTTAAGATTTCGGTTAGCGTTAGTTCTAGAACCGAACAATTTGCGCTAGAACCACTAACTTTTCTTCTAAAAAAAGAAGTGACAGCGTAAGATAGTGAGCCACTAAAAACACCTACCGCAAAACTTTCTTTTAGCACAAAGTTCTCTTTTATAAAAAAGTAGTCTAAAAGGATAATCGCAAGTATGCTAAACAGCATAGGCATATAACTTTTTATAATTTTAGGGCATTTATCAAGCGGCTTGTCTAAAACGTAAAAAAGCACTCCACAAACTATCGAAACAACAATGCAATAAGCCGAATATTCGGTAAAAAATTCTTTGATAATATCTAAATTCATATTATAAACCTCACTTCAAAAAGGAAGAAGTCGGCTTAAAGAACTAATATTTATTTTTATGCCGTCTAATTTTTTCGTAAAATAGAAATCTGTTTATGTAATAATATTTTTTTATAACCTATTCCTCCAAAGTAAAATTTCCAAACGCCAAGAGTATATTAGCACCACTTTTTAAAAAGTAAACGCTTATATGACTTTTTGTACTTGCCTTTTATAATTTTTAATTTTTTTCCGTCATAAAAATATAAAAAACCTTAAAGGAGAATTAAATGATTTTAGACGGAATTTTGTTTTTACTTGGCAAAATTAGATTTTTTTGTGGTGCTATTAAGGGTGGAAGTTCGTACCCTAAACCACTTTCAAAAGAAGAAGAAAAAGACTTCGTTTTGCGCGCAAGTAAAGGCGATAAAGAAGCGAAAGATAAACTAATAACACACAACCTACGGCTTGTTGCACACATCGTAAAAAAATATTCTGGTAGTGCCGAAACAGACGACTTACTTTCAGTTGGTAGTATAGGGCTAATTAAGGCGATAAATAATTTTAGCCCCGATAAAGGCAACAGCCTTGCAACTTTTGCGTCTAGATGCATAGAAAACGAAATACTTATGCTCCTTAGAAGCAATAAAAAATTTTCTTCGGACGTTTCGCTTTACGACTCTATCGGTAGCGATGGCGATGGCAACGAACTTTCTTTAATAGACCTACTTTGTAGCGAAGAAGACAGCGTTATAAACGAAGCCACAAAAAGCATAGAGCGCGAAAAATTTATTAAGTTTGTAAAGAGCAATCTCTCTAAAAGAGAATTTATAGTTTTATCGCTTAGATACGGACTTAAAGACGGCAGAAGTTATGCGCAAAGAGAAGTTGCTAAAATGCTTAAAATATCGCGCTCATATATATCAAGAATAGAGAAAAAAGCCATAGAAAAGTTAAAAATATGCGTTAAAAATTTAGATTTTGATTGCTTATAAACGCTTAATGTGTTATTATATATCTAATAGGGGTAAAGTAAATGGAAAACGCAGAAAATAAAATAGCAATAGTTGCCGTAGTTATAAAAAACAAAGATTCTGTTGCTAGGGTAAACGCCGTGTTTCACGATTATGCAGACTTTGTTTTAGGTAGGCTAGGAGTGCCTTATAAAGAAAAGAACGTAAACATTATTAGCGTGGCGTTAGATGCGCCCCAAAC
Source organism: Christensenellaceae bacterium (assembly GCA_045614165.1). Taxonomy (GTDB): domain Bacteria; phylum Bacillota; class Clostridia; order Christensenellales; family Borkfalkiaceae; genus UBA1259. The sequence continues at coordinate 37,277 of JAZLCK010000008.1, forward strand.
CGTGCTTAATAGTTTGTCAGGCAAACTTGGTATGATAGACGGGGTTAGCAGTAAAGTAATGATAACCAAGTAGTATGGAATACGCTTTTGTTAGTGGCGCAACAGGTGGTATAGGCAAAGCGTTTGCTATAAGCCTTGCCCGTCGTGGCGAAAACTTATTTTTAACTGCGCGTAGCCAAGAAAAATTAAACGCACTTAAAGAAGAAATATTAAAAGAATATTCGATTAGCGTTTTAACCTTTGCATCCGACCTTACGAAAGAAGATAGCAGGCTTTCTTTAATAAATTATATTAAAGAAAACGGCATAGTTTTTTCAAGGATAAACCACGTTGCAGGGGTAGATACTCAAAAAGGCTTTTTAGAATACACGTTAGATAAAATTCATTTTCAAATTAGAGTTAACGTAGAAAGCACCATAGTATTAACGCGTGCGCTATTAGATTTTAGGGCTAGAAGATGTAAAATTATAGTGATTAGCAGTATGTCTGGCGCAACGCCTATGCCGTATTTTGCAATATATTCGGCAACAAAAAGTATGCTACTTAACTTTTTTACGGCACTTAAATACGAACTTAAAAGCGTGGGCGTTAGTGTCACCGTGGTTATGCCTGGTGGCGTGCCTACTAGACCTGATATTATAGAAGATATAAAAGGGCAAGGGCTTTGGGGCAAGTTATCAAAGGTAAGCCCAGAGTTCGTTGCCGAAAAATCACTTAAAAAATCGGATAGAAAAAAACTAAAATATATTCCGGGATTTTTTAATAAGTTTTTATATTTTATATTAAAAATTTGCCCTAAACCAATCGCTTTAAGGTTTATAGCAAGAAGATGGAAAAAAATTAGTAAAGACGCATTTTAGAATAAATAATCGATAAACAAAACGGGAGAAATTTATGAGTTTAGCAGATAAAATTTTTATTGAAAATTGCACCGAAATTATCAATAACGGGGTGTGGGATACCGATTATCCCGTTCGCCCAAAATGGCACGACGGAACGCCTGCGCACACCGTTAAAAAGTTTTGCCTTGTTAATAGATACGATTTAACAAAAGAGTTTCCTATTTTAACCCTAAGAAGAACGGCTTTTAAATCTGCCGTAGACGAAATACTTTGGATTTGGCAAAAAAAATCTAACAACGTTAACGACCTTAACAGCCATATTTGGGACAGTTGGGCAGACGAAACGGGTTCTATCGGCAAAGCATACGGCTATCAACTTGGCGTTAAACACAAGTATAAAGAAGGTATGTTCGACCAAGTAGACAGAGTGCTTTTCGACCTTAAAAATAATCCGCATTCAAGAAGGATAATGACCAACATCTACACTTTCCAAGACCTAAACGAAATGCACCTTTATCCTTGCGCTTATTCGATGACTTTCAACGTTTCGGGCAACACCTTAAACGGCATACTAAACCAAAGGAGCAATGACGTTGCCGTTGCAAACAACTGGAACGTTGTTCAATACGCTATCTTACTACATATGCTAGCGCAAGTTTCTAACTTAAAGGTCGGCGAACTAGTGCACGTTATTGCCGATGCGCACATTTACGATAGGCATATACCCGTCGTAGAAAAAATGCTTAAAAACGAACAATTCGAAGCACCAAAACTAATAATAAATCCCGAAGTTAAAGACTTTTATAAATTCACGGTGGACGACTTTGCTTTGGTTGACTATAAGTTTAACAAAATTGATGAAAAATTTGAGGTGGCAATCTAATGAAGGCGATAGTTGCAGTAGATAAAAACTGGGGTATAGGTAAAAAGAACGACTTGCTTTTTTCACTTCCCGAAGATATGAAATATTTTAGAGAAAAAACCCTAAACAAAGTTGTTATTATGGGTTCTAACACGCTTAAATCTTTTCCTAACGGCAAACCACTAAAAAACAGAACTAACATCGTGTTGTTCCCCGGTGGCGAAAAAAGAGAAGATTGTATTATAGTTGATAGTATAGAAGAATTAAAATCAACGCTTAAAAACTACAATCCAGACGACGTGTTTGTTATAGGTGGCGCAATGTTTTATAAAACGATGCTACCATACTGCACCGAAGTTTACGTGACCAAAGTTGACGCTGATGGTGGGGCAGAAGTGTTTTACGAAAACCTAGATAAAGACCCTAACTTTACTTGCGAAGTTTTATCAGACGTAATAAATACTAACGGCTACGATATTAGATTTACCGTTTACAAAAATTCAAAGGCATTGGAGTTCTAACTTAGGATAGTTTTGCGTTATGGCTAGAACACTAGAAATGGATATGACCCAAGGGCCTATCTTAAAACAAATTATAAAAGTAGCAATACCACTAATTTTAATGAACCTTTTGCAAGTGCTATTTAACACGGCAGACGTCACTATTTTAGGTATATTTACAAACGACGACGCCGTTGCAGGCGTTGGCAGTAGTTCTTCGCTTGTAAACCTTATAGTTTCACTCTTTACAGGGCTAGCAGTTGGCGTTAACGTGGTGGTTGCGCGTGCACTTGGCAGTAAAAACACCGAAAAGATAAAAAGACTTATCGGTGTTGCTGTTTTTACGGCAATAGTTGGTGGGCTAATTTTAGTAGTTATCGGTGTAACGCTTTCTAAAACCTTTTTGGTTTTAATGAAGTGCGATAAAAACGTTCTATCATACGCTACGAAATATCTAGTAATTTATTTTATAGGCGCACCTGCTTTACTTCTTTATAACTTTTCGGCAGCAATACTTCGTGCGTCGGGCGAAACGTTAAAGCCGTTTATATACCTAGCAATAGGTGGCGCGATGAACGTTGTGCTTAACGTTTTCTTTATATTAGTGTTTAAGTTAGACGTAGAAGGCGTTGCAATCGCAACCGTGCTTTCTACTATATTTTCTGCGATAATGTGTTTAAGACTTTTAATAAAGAATAAAGAAGGCACGCTTAAACTAGAAAGAAAACATATCCGCTTTTACAAAGAAGAATTTAAAGAAATTTCGCTTGTTGGTATTCCGTCTGGCGTGCAAAGTGCACTCTTTGGGATATCTAACGTTTTAATTCAGTCAACCGTAAATAGTTTTGGAAACGCTGTTATGGCAGGGGATACTTGCGCTAAACAACTAGAACACTTTATAGGTCAAGTTCTTCCGGGGTTTTCGCAAGCGGGGATATCGTTTATCAGCCAAAACTACGGCGCGAAAGACTTTAAAAGAATTAAAAAGACCATTTTTTACGGTTTGTTTTTAGTTTTAACAACGGGCATTATTGTAAGCACGGTGCTTATTTTGATATCAAGGGCTTTCGCAAATATTATGCTAACCGAACAAGAAGCAGTTGAATACGCTCTTCTTCGCGTTAAAATAATGTTAACCACTTTTACGTTAGGAAGTTTGATGGATTATTTAGCGTATTGTCTGCGCGGGCTTAATAAAAGTTTAACCGCAATGATAAATTCGCTTGTAGGCGTATGTTTAGTTCGCGTGCTTTGGATAAAGTTTATTTTGCCACTAAACAACACCCTAACAATGCTTTATATTTGTTATCCTATAACTTGGGCTATAACGGGCTTAACCCTTGTGGCGTTTGTGACAACAAGGTATAAAAAAGAAAAGAAACGCCTATCTGCTAACCCAGAAATCTCCGAAAAAATTATGTAGAATATTAAAAAACGCAAAAAAACAAAGTCTTGTTTTATTAAAAAACAAGGCTTTTTTTATTTTAAAAATTTTGTCAAAAAAAGGTCATATAAACTTTTAACTTAAAATTTTTGGCGATATAATGCACCCGAAATGTTAAACGACGAACAAATTGCTAAAAGGCTTAAAAATCTTTTAGCCGAAAAGAAAAAGCGCGAAAGCGCAAATTTTATATCAAAATACAACACGGGCGAAAAGGTACACCAAAAGCAAATAGCCTTTCATAAATGCTTAAAGAAAAACAGGTGGGTTTTTGGTGGAAACCGAAGTGGAAAAACTGAGTGCGGAGCAGTAGAGTGCATTTACATAACTCGTGGGATACACCCTTATAGAGAAAACCGAAAAAACACGTTTGGGTGGGTGGTTTCTTTAACAAGAGAAGTTCAGCGCGACGTTGCGCAAGCCAAAATTTTGCAATATTTAAGCCCATATTGGATAGAAGATATAGTGATGCAAAGTGGCAGAAAAGACGCGCCACACCTTGGTGTTATAGACCAAATTCACGTTAAAAACGTGTTTGGGGGCGTGTCGGTTATAGGCTTTAAATCTTGCGACCAAGGTAGAGAAAGATTTCAAGGAAGTTCGCTAGATTTCGTATGGTTTGATGAAGAACCACCCGAAGATATTTACGATGAGTGTTTAATGCGTGTTCTAGACCGAAACGGCGACGTGTTTGGCACAATGACGCCACTAAAAGGACTTACTTTTATATACGAAGAAATATACCTTAACGTTTCTAATTCAAAAGAAATATGGTGTGAATTTATGGAGTGGGCAGACAACCCTTTTTTAAGCGAAGATGCTATTTCTTCGCTAACTGCAAGCCTAACTGAATCGCAAATAGAATCAAGAAGATACGGACGATTTAAGAGCGAGGCGGGGCTAGTTTACCCAGAGTTTGATGAGAACGTGCACGTTATAGAGCCGTTTAGCGTTCCACCTGAGTGGCAAGACACTTTGTCTATCGACCCAGGGCTTAATAATCCACTTTCTTGCCATTGGTACGCTGTGGATTACGATGGAAACGTTTACGTTTTAGCAGAGCATTTCGAAGCAAAAAAAGACGTTAATTATCACTCACAAAAGATTAAAGAAATATCCAATATGCTACGCTGGAAAAGAGATAGCAGTGGTAAAATTAACGCGCTTATAGACTCTGCCGCAAACCAAACCACACTTGCAAGTAGTAAAAGTGTGACTGAATTATTTTTGGATTGTGGTATAGCGTGCAACCCCAAGGTAAATAAAGATATGTTTACGGGTATTCAGCGCGTAAAACAATATTTAAGCCTAGATAACGGTAAGCCAAGAATATACATATTCAAAAATTGTGTAAACCTAATTAGAGAACTAAAAAACTATCGATGGGGTAGTGGCGACGTGCCTAAAAAAACTGATGACCACGCGCTAGATGAACTTAGGTACTACCTTATGACAAAGCCCGAAAACAAGCCGAACAGACCAATAAAAAGCGAAGTTCAAAAAGATAAAGAAAGACTATTTAGGAAGATTTTAAATGAAAGACGTGGAAAATGAATTAAATAGCGACGGACTAGTAAAGGCAATAGTCAAACGCGCCTTAGGTTATGAGAGTAAAGAAATCGTAGAAGAATATGCAAAAGGCGAACAAGGTGAAATAGTTTTAACAAAAAAGAAAGTGACTATAAAAAACGTTCCACCCGACGTTAGCGCCTTGAAAATACTTTTAGACCTTGATAAAACCAAAGACGTAGAGAGTATGACTGACGAAGAAATCGAAGCCGAAATAAACGCCTTACTAATCGCGCTAAAAGAAAATAATATAGAGTTAAAGGAGAAAACCAAGTGCAAAAAAACACAAAAACAAGCCAAAAAGAAAGAGAGTTAAAGTTTAGAGAAGACATTATTAGAGAAACCATCGAAGACTTTACTTCTAGGCAACAAAAAAGGCTAGAACTAGAAAAGCAATGGCAACTTAATATGAATTTTCTAGCAGGAAATCAATACGTTGGTGCTAGTGCTAGCATTGAAAAGTTAGGCGCAAACTATGACTTTTCGTGGCAAGAACGTGGCGTTTACAACCACATTGCGCCTATTATCGAAAGCAGATTAGCAAGGCTTTCAAAAATTAAAACCGACCTATCGGTAATGGCAAAATCAGAAGACGACACCGACGTTAAAGGTGCCGAAAGTGCCGAAAAGGCGTTAAAAGCGCTATTTTCTAAGGAAAGTACGCAAGACGCTATTAAAAAGACTAATCTTTGGAGCGAAACTTGTGGTACGGGCTTTTACAAGGTTATTTGGAACAACGACGGGGGCGACTTTGTGGGCGTGTCCGAAGGCGTGAACGTTATGCAAGGCGACGTTAAAATTATTTCAGTTTCGCCTTTCGAAATCTTTCCGGACAATTTGTTTACCGAAAGAATAGAAGACTGCAAAAGTATTATTCACGCAAGAGCAGTTAGCGTTAAAGAGATTAAAGAAAAATACGGCGTAGAACTTGTTGGTGGAAATCTGGACGTTTACGGCGAAGAAGTTAGTGTATCGCGTAAAAGCACTAGCCCGTCAGTTTTAGAAAACGCTGTTATGGTAATCGAAAAATACGAAAGACCAACCAAAGAATTTAAAAACGGCAGACTTATCACCGTTGCGGGCGACGCCTTATTATACTACGGCGAACTACCATATAAAATTGCCGATGGTAAAACGTACGGCTATCCGTTTATCAAGCAAGAGTGCAACCCTGTTAGTGGCAGTTTCTTTGGCGCAAGTATTATAGAAAGGTTAATTCCCGTTCAAAAAGCGTATAACGCCGTAAAAAATAGAAAGCACGAATTCTTAAATCGCATTGCAAACGGCGTGCTTAAAGTAGAAGACGGCTCTATCGACCTAGACGACCTTGAAACCGAAGGTTTAGCACCGGGCAAAATTTTGGTGTATAGGCAAGGCGCAAAAGAGCCTGAAATGCTTTCTCCACTATCAATGCCAAGCGATTTTACTGATGAAGAAAACAAACTTTTAGACGAGTTCGTTTCTATTAGTGGTGTAAGCGACGTTTCGGCAAGTTCTAAAAACGCGGGGCTATCAAGTGGCTCAGCGCTACAATTACTTATCGAACAAGACAACCAAAGGCTATATATGACGGCTGAGAGAATACGAAAAAGTTTTATTAGCATAGCAAAATTTTCTTTAAGACTTTATTCGCAATTTTTGGCGGGAATAATGGTCGTAAAATACAAAGACAAGCACGACAAAAAGCACGTTTACTACGTTGATAAAAATGCCGTTAATTCAGATGAAGTGTATTTTGAACGCGAAAACCAAATGTTTTTTAGCGAAGAACTCAAAAGAGAAACCGTTTTAAAACTTCTAGATTGCGGACTTTTAACTGATGAAAACGGCGTTGTAAGGCAAACCGTTAAAGAAAAAGTGCTAGAAATTTTAGGATATTCGGATTTGGCAAGCCAAAAAGGGCTTTCGATATTGCAAGAAGAAAAAGCCAAAAACGAAAACGTAAATATTAGAAAAAATGGCGTGCCTATTGAAGAAATCGACGATGATACTATTCATATAGACGAACATTTAAGGTATATTTTTGCTGAATACGATGAACTAACAATAGAAGAAAAGCAAAGATTATTCGCGCACGTTAAAGCGCACAAAGACAACCAAAAAATCAAAAATCAAGGAGAATAAATATGCAAAATAACCCAACTGAACAAACCAAAACTACTACTGCGAGCGCCACGGAAGTGACCGAAAATAATAACGTCGCAAAAGATAGTGAAGTCTCTTTCGGGAAATTTAAGGATATAAACGCTCTACTTTCCGCTTATAGTTCGTTAGAATCTGAATTTACCAAACGCTGTCAGAAGATAAAAGAACTAGAAGAAAAGATTAAGACGGCTGACAAGGATAATTCCCCAGCCGAAACTAATGAAAAGAGCACCGAAGATGAAAAGACTAAAAGTATAACCAAAGAAGAAAAAGAAGAAATTCTTAAAGGCTACTTAAAAGAAATTTTATCTTCAAAATCAAGGGCGATAGTAATGGGCGAAATAGGCACGGGTGTTAAATCTCCGACAAATAGACCTAAAACTATCGAACAAGCAGGGGAACTTGCAAAAGAGTTCCTAAACACTAAATTTTAATTATTAAAGGAGAAAAAATGGCAGTAAATTTAACTAATGCTGATAGCGCGCTTAAATCTTATTATCTTAACGCGGTATCAGAACAACTTAACAACTACGTAAACCCTTTCTTTGCTAAAATTAAACACAGCACCGAAAACGTATGGGGCAAAGAAGTAAGAAAACTAGCAATTTCAGGACTTAACGGCGGTATTGGCGCAGGCACCGAAGACGGTGACTTGCCAACTGCTTCTTCTAACGGCTATTGCGAATTCGTAACCGAACTTAAAAACATTTATGGTTCTATCGAAATTTCAGATAAGGCTATAAGAGCGTCTGAAAACAATTCTGGTGCATTTGTAAACCTTCTTAACAGCGAAATGGACGGTCTTGTAAAATCGGGCGTTATCAATATGTCGAGAATGCTTTTCGGCAACGGCAGTGGTGTGTTAACCAAAATAGACGGCGCACAAAATGGCAAAATTATGGTTAGAAACACCCAAAACCTTTTCGTAGGTATGCTTATAGACCTTCGCGATGAAATGGATAACTTGTTTGACAACTTTAAAGGCAGAAGAATTTTAAGTATTGATAGAGTGAACAAAACCATTACCGTTTCTGGCTCTATTGAAGACATTTATATCGTTTCAGGCTATTCACTTTGCTTACACGGTTCTTTTATGAACGAACTTACCGGTCTTGGTGCAATTTTCGATATGGAAAGAGAAACGCTTTACGGACTTAGAAGAGCCGACCACGATATTGTAAATCCAACCGTGGTAGATGGAAGCACCGAATTTACGCTTGAAAAAATTCAACAAGTTATCGATATGGTAGAAGAAAAATCTGGAAACCAACTTGACATGATTATTTGTTCGGTGGGCGTAAGAAACAAGGTATTAGAACTATTAAACTCTAAAACTTACTATGCCGGCACGGTTAATATCGAAGGTGGATTTAGGTCTATTAGTTTTAACGGTATTCCGCTAGTCACCGATAGATTCTGCCCTAAGGGCACTATGTATCTATTAAACACCAAAGATTTTAGCCTTAATCAATTATGCGATTGGCAATGGCTAGAAGACGACAACGGAAAAATCTTAAAACAAAAACCTGGCAAACCCGTTTACACGGCAACCCTAGTTAAGTATGCAGATTTACTTTGTGCAAACCCAAGTGGTCAAGGTGCAATCGTTAATATTAAAGAAAACTAATCGTAAAAGTATTGCCGAGCAAAAATTTTGCTCGGCAATTATTTTAATAGGAGATAATAAATGAAAGTTAAAGACATTATAAAAACTTCTGCAACGCTACTTGCAAAAGATAACGTGGTGAGGTATTTAGCAACCGAAAATAGCGAAGCCGACACGAACACGTTAAGAGAAGTGAACGTTTTTACAACGCTTCTTAACTGCCTTGTTAGTGAACTAGCAGGCACGTACGTTCCTATGAAAAAAACCGAAGAAATAGGCGGAAAAAACGAAATTCTATTTAAAGACCTTTCGGAAAACGCCATAAGAATTATCGACGTTTTAGACAAGGACAAAAACAGCATTTCATTCGCGCAATACACCGATAAAATTAAAACCACTTCTCTAATGCATTACGTTGTTTACGAATATATCCCAACTCAATTTGGGCTTAACGATAGCCTATCATATACTTCAAAAGACGTTTCTAAAATCGTTCTAGCATACGGGCTTTGCGCTGAATACTGCATTACCGAAGCACGCTACGACGAAGCGATGGTCTTTCACGAAAAATATATAGAAGGTATTAAAAGCCGTAATAAAACTAAAAACGGCAAAGTGGTGGCAAGAGTATGGGCGTAAAAAGTATAAATTCATTAAAGGGCGTAAAACTAAAAAATCACGTTCTATCTTTTTCTAAAAATGAATTTTTAAGTAAAACTCAAAACGGCTTTAACGTAATTGCTAATTCGCAACTTAACCTATACGGCTATGCTCCTAAAAAAATATATAGCGTTTTAGGTAAAATCTTTTTTTATACCGAAGACAAAAAACTATACACTATAAATTCAGGCGTTGTTTCTCTAACGCTAGAACGCACTTTTTTGTCTGCGCCAAAACTTTTAGTGGTTAAATATCAAGGCAAAGACGACGTTTTAATAATCGGCAAAGATTGTGCCTATTTAGAAAGCACAAAAGAGAGCGTTTCGGTATATTTTGGCGACAATTACCTATTTATAAACGGAAGGCTTTTCATATCTCAAAACAACCAACTATTTATAAGCACGCCATTTCCGTTCGACGTGGGTGATGAAATGAGTATTTCGCTAGATGGGATTTTTACCGAAAAGGATTACGGCGACATTATAGAGTTAATCGGGCTAGAAAACCAAATCGTTATTTTTACTGAAAGCGCAATTTTCACGCTAGACGTTTTGGGCGAATGCTTTGACTTTTGCCTTAAAAAAGTTAGTACGCCTTGCCTAAACATAAAAATTGGTAGCGTGAAAAAGATAGGCGACTATATTTATTTTTATAGCAAAAACACGCTTTATAAATACGAAAATGGTAAAGTAAAAGAACAATTAAGCGTTTTAGACAACGGGTATGCGGTGTTTTTGAGTATGCACGAATTTTACCTTTTAGGCTACAATACGGGGCACGATTATACCGTGATTAACGTTTTAACGAACGAAGTTTTATCGCTAGAAAAGTATGCTGATATAACGCCTAACGGCTATGCAGTTTTAGGTAATCGCATATACGAAATCAGTAAGAAAAACACGGGTGAAAGTTTGGGCGAAATTACCGTTGATATGGATAGCGCTAAAACAAAAGCGATAACTAAAATAGAAATTTTAGCGTCGCATCTTACCACTATTAAAGTAATGGGCGATTTTGGCGAAAGGGAATATAGCACTAGTGAAAAAGCGAATATTTTATGCAACTTAATTTCTAAGGAGTTTAGGATTATGGTTTTAGACACCAAAATCGTGCCTGAAAAAATTGCTATAACATACAGAATTTACGGAGAATAAAATTATGGAATATATTACACCTACAACAAAACAAGAAATGTACCAAGCGCTTAAAGAGATTTTTTACTATTATCGAATTAGAAAAGATAGTTATGAAGATTTTATCCTTCCAGAACTTACACTAGAAAGAATGAGCGTGCCTATTTTAACGGCAGAAGAATTAAGAGCGCAAGCGCAAACTATTCTTGCGCCAAAGTTCTTAAAAGAAAGGGCTGATTTTACTTATAAAATCAACACTAGAAAACTAGAAATAACCGAAGAATTAAAGGCACTTGAAAGCAAGCGTGCCGTGCTTATTAGTTCGTGCGAAACTGAATATCAAAACGCTATAAAAACGGCAAATCAAGAAGCACAAATTAAAGGGCTAAGTTATTCTAGCGCGCTATCTGGAAAACTTTTCGAAATCGAAATTGCTTACACTAATAAGATTAACGAAATCAACCAGAGTATAGAAACAGAGCGCGAAAAACTAAACGCCGAAACGGCTATGCTTAACCTTAAACTTGAAAGCATTGAAGACTATTTTGGCGCAACTGAACTTGCCGAAATCAACGCTAAGGTTTTAGAACTACAAAAAGAGCAAGAAAAGGCCGAAAAAGAAGCGTTTAAGTACAACAATACCATAGAAGAAAAGTGCCAGCGCTATAAAGGTACGGTTGCAACAACTAATGCAACGTTAAGGCTAAGATATCTAGATATCAACACCGAATTCTTTTCAAAAGACCAACTTATCGAAATGGGTTATTATGAAGACGTTATTGCTTGTGTTTGCGCTTACTATAACACTTTGCCAGCATTACAGGCATACCAAGACATAGTAAACGAAACGAAAATAGCAGTTTATCTAGACGACTTTTACCAAGACGTGATATTTATGTTCAAAAGCAGACTTAACAACTAAATAAGAAAACTCTCAACGCGTGTTGAGAGTTTTTGTTTTTTTAACTAGTGCACCACTTTTAGCCTTTACAAAATGTTAAAATAGTGCTAAAATATTATAAATAAAGGTATAAAATGAGCAAAAAAGTAAAAATAGGCAACGTAGTAATCGGTGGTGGCGAAAAAATCGCTATTCAATCGATGTCTACAAAAAAAATTTCTAATATAAAAGACGCTACTATCGAAACTATCGAACTAGAAAAATCGGGTTGCGATATTTTTAGGTTTTCCGTGCTAGACGATGAAGATGCTAGGGCTTTTAGCGAAATTAAAAAGCACACGAAAATGCCATTAGTTGCAGACGTGCATTTTGATTATCGCCTTGCGCTAAAAGCAATCGACGGTGGCGCTGATAAGATTAGAATTAACCCCGGTAATATAGGTGCGGAGAAAAACGTTAAAGAAGTTGCAACCGCCTTAAAACTAAACGGGCTTTCTGTTAGGGTTGGTTCTAACACGGGTAGCGTTGAAAGAGAGTTTTTAGAAAAATACGGCAAAAATGAAGTTTCGCTTGGCGAAAGTGCGCTTAAAAGAGTTGCAATGCTAGAAAAATACGGCGTTTCGAACATAGTAGTTTCGGTAAAAGCGTCTTCGGTGCCATTGATGGTTAAAGCGTATGAATACGTTGCTAAAAGGTGCGATTATCCTATGCACCTAGGTGTGACTGAAGCGGGAACGGAATATAAAGGCGTTATTAAAAACGCCGTTGGCATAGGCAGTTTATTGCTAGGTGGTATAGGCGATACTATACGCGTTAGTTTATCTGCTAGCCCTGTGCGTGAAGTAGTTGCGGGCAAGGCGATTTTAGAGAGTTTAGGGCTTAGAAAGGATAGCGTAGAAGTTATTGCTTGCCCAACTTGCGGTAGATGCGCGTGGGATTGTATGGGCTTTGCGAAAGCCGTAGAAGAATACGTTTCGGGCGTTAATAAACCACTTAAAATTGCAGTTATGGGTTGTGTTGTAAACGGACCCGGAGAAGCAAGTGATGCCGACCTTGGCATTGCAGGTGGGAAAGACGGGTGCGTTATTTTCGTGCACGGGAAAATCAAAGAGAAAGTATTAGAAGGAGAAGCAAAAGAGAAATTTTTTGCTGAAATTGATAAATGTTTACTATAAAATCAAAGGGCGAATTCATTGCAGGCTTAAAGGCGCTAGACCAAAGTTTAAGAGATATAAGGCTTTCTAGCGTAGAAGTTGATAAAGAAGAATTTGCCGTAAAATACAACTTTATATTAAACGTTGCTATTAGCCAAGAATTAAAAGAGAAAATAGCCGAAGAAGCGCGTAGAGTGACCTTGCCGATATTTAAAAACGTTTACGTTTCGGTAAAAAAGGTGGCAACACACGATTCTTTGGTTAACAACGCGATAATTAAGTTTCTTAAAGAAAATTATCCGTCTATTTCGATATTTCTTAAAGATAACGACGCAAGGTCGGTAGTTATCGGCGACGTTGTTAAATACGTTTTAAGGCTCACTTCCGACGGGGTGGAATACGTAAGTAAAAACGGCATACTAAATAAACTTAACGAACATTTAGAAAAGAGTTTTTGCTCTAACTTTGCGGGCAGTTTAGAAGAGAAAGAAGTAGATGAAGAAATCGACCTAACCGAACCCGAAGTTTTTGAAAAAGAACTTCGCAGAATAGAACACCGCACGATAAAAGTTCCCGTTGTGGAGATTATCGACGACTTAAATATGGGCGACATTGCGCTTTATATCGAAGACGCTGTTTCGGGCGACGTGACTATTTGTGGCAAAATAACCGACATACGCGAAAAAGAAGCCAAAAATGGCAAGCCGTTCTTTGTAATGCAAATAGACGATACTACGGGCACTATAAGTGGCGTTTATTTTTCTAAAAAGAACACGCTTGATAGGATTAGAAGGCTAGAAGTTGGCAATGCTGTAATTTGCCGTGGTGAGTGGAGAGAGTATAACGATAAGAAATCGTTTACCTTTACCAAAATAAACGGCTGTGAATTTCCAATAGATTTTGTCAAGAAAGAAAAATTCAAAAAGCAAGCGCCTGCTAGTTATTCGCTAATTCACCCAACAAAAGCAACAACCGTAAGAACACAAAGCGTGTTTGACGATAACGTTAATCTACCAGAAGAATTAACAAGTAAAGAATACGTTGTGTTCGATATAGAAACCACGGGCACCGATTTAATGAACAACGGCATAACCGAAATTGGCGCAGTTAAAATTGTAAACGGCAAAATTGTAGAAGAGTGGACAACGCTAGTTAAACCCGATTATCCTATTTCGGAAGAAATTACAGAACTTACGGGTATAGACTACGAACTGGTAAAAGATTCGCCAAGAATAGGTGCTGTATTGCCAGATTTTATGAAGTTTATATCCGGTGCAAGTTTAGTTGCGCACAACGCTGAATTCGATATGAAATTTATCAAGCGTTTTGCAGGAATTGAAGAATACGAAGTTAAAAACGAAGTTTACGATACGATGACTATGTCTAGAAAATACTTGCCGTTTTTAAAGCACGTTAAACTCAACGTTGTGGCAGACCATTTTGGCGTAATATTCCGTCATCACAGGGCTCTTTCAGACGCGCACGCTACGGCAGAAGTGTTTATTGAACTTATGAAAATTAAGGCAAGCAAAGAAAAGGCTTAAAAATATAAAAAAACGCTTGCAAAAATACTTTTTATATGTTAATATAAATAAGAAGATTATAAGGCTAAACTTATGAGAACGGATTTCCGTTCTCATATCTTTTTATAAGGAGTGGCAATGAAGATTAAGCCAATAGAAGAAATTCGTGCTTTTTGCGAAAAATACGCTAGCGAACTAGGTCTTTACGTTTACGATATAGAAGTAAAAAAAGGTGGTAGTCCTTCGATTACAATATACCTTGATAAAGAAGGCGGAATAGACCTTGACAGCGTAGAACTTTTCCATAGAGCGATACTAGAACCTTTTGACGACCTAGACCCAACTTTTGGTGAGCCTTACACGCTAAACGTTAGTAGCCCGGGTGCTGATAGGCCGTTCAAAACTGAACAAGACTTTTTAAGCCACGTTGGTAAAATGGTAGAAGTTAGAGTTAAACAATCGGTAAAAGGCAAAAAATCTTTCGACGGTGTGTTGGTTTCTTACAATAAAACCAGCGTAGCCGTAAAACTTAACGAAAAAACTACGGTCACTATTGATATGAAAAATCTATCAAAAATGAACGAGTATATAGAATTTTAGAAAAAATTAAAAACTTAATATAGGAGAAAAAAATGAACAATCAAGATTTCTTTCCAGCATTAGAAGCGCTAGAAAAAGAAAAAGGGATTTCCCAAGAAGAATTTATCAAGGCCTTAGAAGATGCGATGGCTATCGCATATAAAAAAGAGATGCACGTTTCAGGTGGCGTTAGTATTAAACTAAACCCTGAAAAAAAATCTATCAACATTTACAGCGTTAGAAACGTTGTTAGCGAAGTTGTAGACCCAGACGTCGAAATCAGCGAAGAAGACGCTAAACTTATCAAAAAGACCATAAAGGCAGGCGACGTTTTAACCGTTGAAATCAAATCTAAGGAATTTGGTAGAATTGCAGCGCAAACTGCTAAACAAGTTTTAATGCAAAAACTACGCGAAATTGAAAGAGATAACACCGTTAGTGAGTTCGAAGATAAAGAAGGCGAACTTATGACTTGTAGCGTTAGAAGAATTGAAAACGGCAACGTGTACGTAGAAATCGGTGGAAATCAAATCGAAGGCGTTTTAATGCCAAGAGACCAAGTTCCTGGTGAAAAATACGAAATTAACCAAAAACTTAACGTATACGTTAAAAAGGTTAAAAACGTTGGCAAAAACTCTCAAATTATGGTGTCTAGAACGGCATCTGGCTTAGTTAGACGTGTTTTTGAAAACGAAGTTCCAGAAATCAAACAAGGCGTTGTTGTTATTAAAAGCATCGCAAGAGACCCTGGTCAAAGAACCAAAATCGCAATTTATAGTGAAGACCCAATGGTAGATGCTATCGGTTCTTGCGTTGGTAATAAGGGCGCAAGGGTTAACGCTATCGTAAGTGAACTTGGTGGCGAAAAAATCGACATTATTCCTTGGAGCGAAAATCCATTAGAATACATTTCCAAAGCACTTTTACCTGCAAGAGTTCTTAAAGTAATTCAAACGGGTGATGAAAGTGCAGTTGCAATCGTGCCAGACGATAAACTTTCACTTGCTATCGGTAGAAGTGGTCAAAACGCGCGCCTAGCAGTTAAACTAACGGGCTGGAAGATAGACGTTAAGAGCGAAAGTGCAGCGATTGCCGACCTTGGCGAACAAGCAACTATAGAAACCGAAATAGAGGAATAATAAATGGAAAAGAAAATTCCTATGCGCACTTGTGTGGCTTGTAGAACGAGTAAGCCTAAAAAAGAATTAGTGCGCATAGTAAAAAATCAAGACGGAATATCGTTAGATAGAACGGGCAAGGTTAATGGTAGGGGCGCATACATATGCGATAACCCTGCTTGCCTAAAAAAACTTGTTAAGGGCAAAATTCTTAACAAGATTTTTGAGTGCGAAGTTAGCCCAGAAACTTATAGCAAAATAGAGGTGGCGTTAAGTGACGAACAATAAAGCCAAAACGTTTATAGGTTTTGCCGTTAGAAAAGGTGCTTATGCTATTAACGTAAACACCATAGCAAGAGAAAAACGCGCTTACTTATTAGTTGTGTGTAGTTCGGCGGGCGAAAACACTAAAAACAAATCGCTAGCACTAGCAAGAAAGTTCGGATGCGACGTGTTGACTATGACGGACGGAACGCTAAACGAACTACTTAAAAAAGAAAACGCGAAAGTAATTGCGATATTAGATATTAACCTTGCAAAAGCAATAAAAGAAAACAGCCAAGAAGGTTTTAGAGAGGGTATTTAGGAGATTTATATGGCAGAAATTAAAGATTTGCAAACTGAAATTAAAAAGGTAAAAGAACTTATTGATTCTAATAAAATAACTTCGGCAGTAGAAGACCTTGTAAAAACCGAAAAAGCCATTAAGGAAATAAAGGCAAAACTTAACGAAGTAAACGAAAAACTTTTAGCGAAAAAACAAGCCGAAACGGTTGTTGAGCCTAAAAAGGTAGAAGAAGTTGAGCCGGTTAGCGCACCTAAGGAAGAAACCAAAGTAGAAGAAGTTGCGCCTGTTAAAAAAGTGGAAGAAGTTTCTACCGAAGTTAAGCCTACCGAAGTTAAGCCTACCGAAGTAGAAAAAGGCGTCTCCGAAGAAGTTAAGCCTGTTAAAAAAGAACTTCCTTCGTTCATCGTTCGCCGTAACGAATACGTGCCAACTGATAAACCAAAGCGCGAAGAAAGACCTAATCGTGACGGGGCAAATCAAGGCGGATTTAAAAAAGACGGACAAAATGCTTATAAAGGCAATAATAAAGACTTTAACAAGCCTAAAAAACCTGTTCAAAACACTTACGTTGCGCCTGAAAATATACCAACCGTTGATAAACGTGCGCAAGGCAAGAAAAAACAAAACGTTGAAAAGTCTTACGAAGAAAAACGCGTTATCAATAAACGCGCGCTAGTTAAAAACAACCTAACCGTAGATGATTTCGACGAAAATAAAACGGGTTATAGAAAATTCCGTCCTGTTAAAAAGAACAAAGAACAAGCCGAAGTAAAAACTATCAAAATTGAAAAGGCTGTTATCACCACCGAAGTTATCCCACTTAAAGTTTTAAGTGAAAAAATTGGTATAACTGCGGCTGAAATTACTAAGCGCCTATTCAAAGAAGGCATAATGAAAACTATAAACGACTCTGTGGACTTCGACACCGCAGCGTTTATTGCTGCCGACATCGGCGTTGAATTAGAACTCAAATTAGACAAGACCGCAGAAGACGTGTTTAGTGCCGGCTATAACGACTTGGTTGACGAAGAAAAAGACCTTATTACGCGTCCACCGGTTGTTACGGTTATGGGACACGTAGACCACGGTAAAACTTCTATACTAGACCGTATTAGAAAAACTAACGTGACTGCGGGCGAAGCAGGTGGTATTACCCAACATATCGGTGCATATCAAGTGACCGTAAACGGCGAAGTTATAACCTTCTTGGATACCCCGGGGCACGCAGCGTTTACTGCAATGCGTGCGCGTGGTGCAAAAGCAACTGATATAGCAGTTTTAGTTGTCGCAGGGGACGATGGCATAATGCCACAAACCATAGAAGCAATTAACCACGCCAAAGCGGCAGAAGTTCCTATAATCGTTGCCGTTAACAAAATGGATAAGCCAGAAGCAAACTTAGATAGAGTTAAAACGGGACTTACCGAACACGGCCTTGTTCCAGAAGAATGGGGTGGAGACACCATCATTTGCCCAGTATCTGCAAAAACGGGTATGGGCTTTGACGAACTTTTAAACAGCATTTTATTAGTCGCTGAAATGAAAGAACTTAAAGCAAACCCTAAGCGTAAAGCAAAAGGCGTTATCATCGAAGCAAAACTAGACCAATCAAAAGGTCCTATCGCAACCGTTCTTATCGAAAATGGTACTCTTAAAGTGGGCGACAGCGTAATCGTTGGCTCAATTACGGGTAAAGTAAGAGCGATGATGGATGATAAAGGTAGAAAAATCGCAAAAGCAGGCCCTTCTACTCCCGTTTCTATTATGGGCTTAGAAGAAGTTCCTAACGCGGGCGACGTATTGTTTGGCGACGATAACGAAAAACTAATCAAACAAGTTGCCGAAGAAAGAAGAACGCGTGAAAGAGAAGGTATGATTAAAACTTCTACCACCGTTTCTCTTGACGACGTGTTTAGCAAGATTAAAGAAGGCGAAATGAAAGTTCTTAACATTATCGTTAAGGCTGACGTTCAAGGTTCTAGTGAGGCAGTTAAATCTTCGCTTGAAAAACTTTCTAACGAACAAGTTAGAGTGAACGTAATTCACTCTGCCGTTGGTGCTATTAAAGAATCTGACATTATGCTTGCAGAATCTTCTAACGCAATTATCATCGGCTTTAACGTGCGCCCAGACTCTAATGCTAAACAAATCTCTGAAAAGAGTGGCGTTGATATTAAACTTTATAGAATTATCTACGAAGCGATTGAAGACGTGGAAAAAGCGCTTAAAGGTATGCTTGCTCCTAAATTTACCGAAGTTTATCTTGGTAAAGCCGAAGTTAGAGACGTGTTTAAGATTTCGGGCGTTGGTCAAGTTGCAGGTTGCTACGTTGTAGATGGTAAGATTATTAGAAGTGGTAAACTCCGTATTTACCGTGACGACGTTATGATTACCGAAGGAAACGTTTTACAACTCAAAAGATTTAAAGACGACGTTAAAGAAGTTGCTTACGGCTTTGAATGTGGTATTTCTATCGAAAGATTTAACGACATTAAAGTTGGCGACTTTATCGAATGTTATCAAGTAGAACAGGAAGAAGTTTAATGAAAAAAACTAACAATAGTGGCGTTAGTCGTTGCGACAAAATGAACGCCGTACTAAAAAAAGAAATTTCGGATATTATCACTAGAAAACTCAAAAACCCTTTAATTACGGAAATGTGGTCTATTTTAGACGTAGACGTTAGTAAAGACTTTTCGTATGCCAAAGTGTATATAAGCGTGTTTTCAGTTAGCCCCGAAAAGAAAAAGGCTACTTTCGAAGCCATCGTTCGCGATGCAAAAAAAATCAGGCACGAACTTGCTAAAAGCGTGCGCGCTCGCACCGTGCCTGAACTTCATTTTGTTATTGACGATTCTATGGAATACGGCGACAAAATGGATAAACTTTTAATAAAAATCGAAAAAGGTGAAAAGATTGATTAGTCTAAAAGCGTTTTCCGAAAAACTTAAAACCGAAAAAAGCGTTGCAATATTTTCGCACGTAAGACCTGATGGCGATACTATCGGGTCTGCTCTCGCTTTGCGCCTAGCACTAATTTCGCTTGGCATTAAAGCAGACGTTTACTGCACAGACGATATTCCCGAACGCTTTTTATCTTTTGTTGGTGCAAAAGAATACAAAAAAAGTATCGCAAATGATTATTCAGCGTTCTTTGCAATAGATTCGGCCGATATCACTAGAATTGGCGATTTTGCACCTATTTTCAGCGCGCATAAAAACACTTATTCGCTAGACCATCACGTTTCAAATAGGGGTTATGCTAAAAATCATATAATGATAGATACTGCTGCAAACTGCGAAAACGTTTATAACCTTGTGTTAGAACTAGGCGTAGAAATCACAAAGGATATTGCAGATTGTCTTGCCCTTGGGATTGTGACCGATACGGGCAATTTTAAGCATAATAACCTTACGAAAGAAACCTTTTATATCGCGTCTAAACTGCGCGAAAAGGGTGCTGATTTTAACTTTATAGCCTTTAAAACGTTTACCGAACAAAGTAAGCACAGGGCAAAACTTTTTGGGCTTACAATGTCTAATATTAGATACTTTTTAGACGATAAAATGGCGTTTGCAACCATCACGTTAGAAAATATCGAAAAATCAGGCGCAAAACCAGACGAAACAGAAGGCTTTATAGATTTTGTTATGGGTATAACTGGCGTAGAAGTTGGCGTTTGTGCGCTAGAAATGGCGAAGAACACCTATAAAATTAGTTTCCGTTCTAAAAAAACGGACGTGAACGCTATTGCTAGCACCTTTGGTGGCGGTGGGCATACTTTTGCAAGTGGTTGTAGAATAAGTGGCGAATACGAAGAAGTGGTTGATAAAGTCTACTGCGCTGTTAAAAGGTTTATTGAAATATAAGGTAAATATAAATGCGTGGATTTATAAATTTAATAAAGCCCGAAAAAATGAGTTCTGCTTTTGCAGTAGGGGCGGTTAAACACAAATTTAATATCCCGTGTGGACATATGGGCACGTTAGACCCTATGGCGAGTGGTGTATTGCCCGTTGGCGTTGGCAAAGCCTCTCGTCTTTTTAACTATTTACTTTCTAAAAGTAAAACGTACGAAGCACGCTTTGTTTTCGGCTATGAAACCGACACGTTAGACGTGACGGGTGAAACTACTAAAACCACTAGCGTTGTTCCAACCGAAGAAGAAATCAAAAGCGTTCTAAAAAACTTTATAGGCGAAATTTCGCAAGTCCCACCAAACTATTCGGCAAAATGTATAAACGGCAAAAGGGGCTACGAACTTGCTAGACGTGGCGTTGAGTTTACCCTAAAACCTAAAACCGTTAGCGTTTACGACGTTGAGTTTTTAGGCAAAACTAACGAAAATGAATACGCTTTTAAGATAGAGTGTGGTGGTGGAACGTATATTCGTTCGCTTGCTAGGGATATAGGGAGTGCTGTTGGTAGCCTTGCGGTAATGTCTAAACTATCGCGCACGAAATCGGGCTTTTTTACCATAGAAAACGGCGTTTCGGTAGAAGAATTTAAGGCTAGCAGTAGCCCTGAAAAGTTTTTAATTGAGCCAGACCTTGTTGTAGATTTTCCTAAAATAGACCTGTCAAAAGCGCAAGCAACCAAAATTATTAACGGTGTTTTTGAAAACATAGGTGTTAAAACGGGGCTTTATCGCGTTTACAACTCTGGTGAATTTATGGGCGTGGGCGAATCTTTTGAAGGAGTGCTAAAAATAAATGCATACGTGTGGTAAAGAAAAAACCGTTATGTGCCTTGGCTTTTTTGATAGTTTGCATTTAGGGCACGCTTTGGTTATAGAAAAAGCAAAAGAAATCGCAAAAGAAAAAAACGCTAGCATAACCGTATTTTCTTTTGACGGAAACCTTAAAAAAGCCTTATTTAATATTGATGAAAAAGTGGTGCTATTATCTGGCGAACGCAGTTTGGTTCTAAAAGAAATGGGCGTTGAAAACACCTATTTTATGCCTGTTCAAAAGGAATATTTATCACTTTCTAAAACCGAATTTTTAGATTTTCTAACAAAAAAATTTAACGTTTGCGCGTTCGTGTTTGGAAGTGATTTTAGGTTTGGCAAAAATGCCGAAGGCAACGCAGAGTTTATCAAAGAATATTCAAAAGATAAAGAAATAGCGGTAGAAGTTTTAGACATTTTAACTATCGGTGGCGAAAAGGTTTCTACCACTAGGGTAAAAGAACTACTATCTAGTGGCGAAATTAAAAAGGCAAACGAACTACTTGGTAGAGAATTTTTTATTAGTGGCAACGTTTATAAAGATAGGGGCGTTGGCACGAAATTAGGTTTTCCAACGGCTAACGTAGAAGTTAGCGGAGATAAAATAGTGCTTAAAACGGGCGTTTATAGTGGAAAAGCGATAGTGCGTGGCAAAACTTACAAAGCGCTAATAAACTATGGTTATCGCCCAACGTTTAACCAAAACGCCTTAAAACTAGAAGTGCATTTACTAGATTTTAACGCCGACGTTTATGGTGAGCATATAAAGGTGCTTTTTAGTGAGTTTATTAGAGCCGAACAAAAATTTTCAAGCGCTAGTGAACTAGTAAGTCAAATAAAAAAAGATTTAGAAAAGGTAAAAACAAATGATTAAATTTGGGCCTAGTGGCAATTCCGAAGCCTTTTATAACGCTGGCAAAAAAACTAGCGAACAATCTGCCGTTTGGGTAAAAGAGATGGGGCTTGATTGCTTTGAATACTCTTTTGGTAGGGGAGTTTCGCTTACCGATGAAAGAGCAATCGAAATCGGCAAAGCGTTTAACGCGCAAGGCATAGAAATTTCGGTGCACGCGCCGTATTATATAAACTTTGCAAACCCTAGCGAAGAAATGATAAAAAACTCTAATAGATACCTATTAGACTCTGTTCTAAAAGGCAAACTTATGGGCGCTAAGAGAGTGGTTTTTCACCCTGCAAGTCAAGGCAAAATGGCGCGCGAAGAAGCAGTTAGTTTAACCAAAAAGCGCATTAAAGAATTTGTTTCTATATTAGAAGATAGTGATGCGCCTAAAGTTAATATCTACCCTGAAACGATGGGTAAGTTGGGGCAAATCGGCACGGTGGAAGAAATCGCTGAATTTTGCACGCTTAGTGATAGGCTAATTCCTACCATAGACTTTGGACACGTTAACGCTAGGGGACTTGGTAGCCTTAAAACCGAAGAAGATTACTATAAAATTTTAAGGTATATGATTAGCACTTTGGGCTATGAAAAAATGAAGAATTTTCACGTTCATTTTTCTAAAATCGAATACGGAGCAAAGGGCGAAATCAAGCATCTAACTTTCGATGACCAAACTTTTGGGCCAGACTATAATCCGTTTATAACCGTTATAAAAGACTTAAAGTTAGAGCCTTACGTTATTTCGGAGTCTAACGGCACGCAGGATATAGACGCGTTAACGCTTAAAAATGCGTATTACGGCAATAAAAACAACTAATATTGTAAAAATTATAAATATAAATTGACTAAATTAAAAAAATTTGGTAAAATAAATAAGAAAAGTAGGCGAGTATGTCAAATTTAACAGAAAAAGTTTTTTTAGTTAAAAACGATTACTTAAAAAGATATTTTTCGGGCGTTAGCGGTATAGAAGGATACCTTTTAACAGGAAAGGATAGTGCCTTTTTTACTGACGCGAGATATTTTCTTCGCCTTAAAAAAGAACTTAAAGATAGACCTATAAAACCCGTTTTATACACCGACTATAATAGCGTAAAAGACTACTTATTAGGGCTAGGAATAGATAGGGTTTACATTGATTTCGATTCGACAACGCTTACAGAGTATCAAGATTTTTATTCTAAACTTGGCGTAGAAATAAAAAGCGGAACAAACGATATAAAAGAAATTCGTGCCGTTAAAGATAGCGAAGAAATTAGTAATATTGTTAAGGCGTGCGAAATCGCCGAAAAATCAATTTACGAAATTTTGCCGTTCATCCGCGAAGGTGTTAGCGAACTAGAAATAAAAGCACTTTTAGAAGAACGCTTTATAAAAAACGGTGCTAGTGGCCCGTCTTTTGAAACCATTGTCGCGTTTGGTAAAAATTCAGCCGTGCCACATCATCAAACGGGAAACGATAGATTAACGCTTGGTGAGCCTGTGCTAATCGATGCAGGCGCAATATATAACGGCTATGCTTCGGATATAACGCGAACTTTTTTCTTTGGAGAGCCTAGCGAAAAGTTTATAAAAACCTATAATGCGGTGCTTAACGCTAACTGTCTTGCAATAGAAAATATCAGTAGTGGCATTTCGCTAAAAGATGCCGATGCGATTGCAAGAAATTATCTAGAAACCCAAGGTTTAGGTAAATATTTCACTCACTCACTAGGGCACGGACTAGGGTTAGAAATTCACGAATACCCATACCTATCTAAAAAGGGCGAAGGAACGATGAAAGAAAATATGGCGTTTACCATAGAACCGGGCGTTTACTTTGACGGGGAGTTTGGGGTAAGGATAGAAGATACCGTAATACTTATAAACGGCAAAGTTCAAAGACTATATAAAGACGAAAAAAAATTATTGATTATATAAAAACAAAAAACAGGAGAAAATTATTATGTTAGCAGGCGATTTTAGAAAAGGCTCAACCTTCGAGTACGAAAATTCAGTATGGACTATCGTAGATTTCCAACACGTTAAACCGGGTAAAGGTGCAGCGTTCGTTAGAACCAAAATGAAAAACGTTATCGATGGCAAAGTTTTAGAAAGAACTTGGAACCCAACCGAAAAACTTCAAGAAGCAGTTATCGAAACCAAGAATATGACTTATTCTTATAACGATGGCGAACTTTACTACTTTATGGACCAAGAATTTAACCTAATTCCATTAAATCCAGACCAAGTAGAAGAAGCACTTAAATGGATTAAAGAAAACGATAACGTTATCGTTAAATTCTATAAAGGTAGTGCTTTCTCTGTTGATTGCGAAAACTTCGTTGTTCTTCGTGTCACTCAAGCAGACCCAGGCGTTAAAGGCAACACTGCAACCAACGCTACGAAAGACGCTATTTTAGAAACCGGCGCAAAAATCCAAGTTCCTATGTTCGTTAACGAAGGCGAACTCATTAGAGTTGACACCAGAACGGGCGAATATATGGAAAGAGTTAAAGGTTAATTCTTAAAATAAATAAGCAAACTAAAATATATCTACAAATTTTTTGTGGATATATTTTTATAAAGGTGCAAATTGAAAACTGCAATCATAACGGGCGCAAGTGGTGGAATAGGTTTAGCACTAGTAGATACGCTAGTTAAAAACGGCTATTTCGTTATTGCGCAATACAACGAAAACAAACAAAGTTTAATCGCTTTAAAAGAAAAACTTAATAAAGAAAATCTAGGCGACTACGTTTTTTTAGTTCAAGCAGACCTTAATAATGGTGGTGCAAAAACGATTTGCGAAACTGCTATAAATAGTTTTAAGAAAATAGACCTATTAGTTTGCAATGCGGGAATAGACCTTTATAAACTTTGCGAAGAAACTACTTTTTTAGAACTAAATAAAGTTATAAACGTAAACTTTAATTCGGCATACGAACTAACTTCTTTATGTATCCCAATGCTACAAATGGCTACTAGTCCAAGCGTTATATACGTTTCTTCGGTTTGGGGCGAAAAGGGCGCTTGTATGGAAACGGCTTATTCGGCATCTAAATCGGCACTTATCGGGCTAACCAAAGCACTTTCAAAAGAACTAGCACCAAAAGTTAGGGTAAACTGCATTACCCCAGGTGTTATCGATACGCCTATGAACGCTTGCTTTACTAGTGAAGAAATGCAAGAAATAGTTAAAAACATACCACTAGAAAGGCTTGGAAAGGCGGAAGAAGTTGCTTGTGTCGTTAAGTTTTTAGCAAGTGAAGAAGCAAGTTATATAACGGGCGCGATTATCCCAATAGACGGTGGATACGGCTTATAAAACAAAAAAAGTAAACACGGGCAAGACCCGTGTTTAATATTAAGAGATATGAAAAAAAGAGCGAGTGGCATACTAGCACCGATTTTTTCGCTTCCTAACGAATATGGTATAGGCGATTTCGGTAGTTGCTGTTATAAATTTATCGATTACTTAAATAGCGCAGGGCAAACCGTGTGGCAAATTTTACCGCTTGTAGAAACGGGTTATGGCAATTCGCCGTATTCTAGTGTTTCAAGCGCGTCTTTTAGCCCGTATTTTATTAGCCCCGAAATAATGTATCGCGAAAAACTTATAACCAAACAAGAATTAAATTCCCAAAAATTCTACGGCAAAACTATCGACTACGGATTTTTATATTCAAAAAGATACGCTCTACTTAAAAAAGCGTTTTCTAGGTTCGATAAAAATGATTTAGAGTTCAAAAAATGTGTTAAGGCTAAAAAATATTTAGACTACGCGCTATTTATGTCGCTTAAAATAAAGAACGACTATAAGCCTTTTTACGAGTGGGAAACACCCTATAAAACTCGCGATAAGAAGGCGCTTGATAAGTTTTATAAAGACAATAAAGAACAAGTTTTGTTTTATCAGTTCGTTCAGTTTTTAGCCGAAACAGAGTGGAAATCGGTTAAGGAATATGCAAACTTTAACGGCATTAGTATTATGGGTGACTTGCCACTATACGTTGCGCTAGACAGCGTGGACGTGTGGACTAACCCAACGCTTTTTAAACTTAACGAAAACTTCTTGCCAAAAAAAGTTGCGGGCGTGCCCCCAGACTATTTTTGTGCCGATGGGCAACTTTGGGGCAACCCCGTTTACGACTATAAAATGCACGAAGAAACGGGCTTTGCTTGGTGGACTAACCGCATAAAAAACGCCCTAAAAAACTACGACCTAATTAGAATCGACCATTTTAGAGGGCTTGATAGATATTACGAAATTGATAGCACGGCAACTACAGCAAGAGTGGGTGAATGGGTAAAAGTTCCAAGCGAAAAACTCTTTAACGCTATTCATAAAAAGGTAAACAAAAATAGAATCATCGCCGAAGACCTTGGTGTTATAGACGACGGGGTTAGAGATTTGCTTAAATTCGTGGGCTATCCCGGAATGAAGATTTTATCGTTTGCCTTTAATGGAGACGCTTTTAATCCATACCTTCCACAAAATATCCCCGTTAATTCGGTGTGTTTTACGGGCACTCACGATAACGATACGCTTTTAGGACTAATTAAAAGCCTATCTTTTGAAGAAAAGAAAACCTTTATAGAAGGGGTTAAATTTAGCCTTAAAACACTTGAAATTAAAAAGCGTGTTAATACGGATAAAGCATTATTTAGCGCCGTTATAACGCTTGGTTTTAACTCTAAAAGCAAGTTGTTTATTCTCCCGCTTGGCGACTTATTTTGCCTTGATAAAGAATATAGAATAAATATCCCAGGGGTTATGAGAAACGAAAACTGGGCGATAAGATACGATAAAAAATTCTTTACAAGTAAAAGTGCAAAAGAATTAAAAGACTTAACAAAAACAACTAGAAGATAAATAAAAAACTCTCAATCAATGTAGGTTGAGAGTTTATTTTTTGTAAGTTTTATTTATTGCATAGTAATTTTAATTTCCATAAAATCGCCCATTTCGCAGTCGACTGAAATTTTCCATTTATTAAGGTCGCATAAACTTTTTGCAATCGAAAGTCCTAGTCCACTACCACCAAGTTCTCTAGACCTTGATTTTTCGCCACGATAGAAACGCTCGAAAATCTTTTTCTTTTCTTCTTTCGGCACGTTGCAACCTTTGTTGTAAACCGAAAGCACGTATTTATGCGAAACCACTTTAAGCGAAACTATAATATCCGTTCCTTTGGTGGCGTATTTTATAGAGTTGTCAATCAAAATTTCGGTAATCTTTCTAATAGAATCAGCATCGCCGTTAACAAAAATATTCGCATCAACGTCGGTGATAATTCGCTTGCCCTTTTCAAACGCCAAGGCATCAAAGTAAAGGGTGCTTTTAATAATTTCTTCGCTTAAATTAAACTTGGTTTTTTTCTTAATCGTTCGGTTTTCATCAATAGCCGATAGGGTAAGAAGGTCAGTCACAAGCGTTTTCATACGGTCGGTTTGAGATTTTATGTTATTTACCCACTCCGAATCATCGCTTGCCTTTATAACGTCTGCATTAGCCGAAATAACGGCAATAGGCGTTTTTAATTCGTGGCTAGCATCAGATAAAAACTTCTTTTGCCCGTTTAGAGTATCTTGTATCGGCTTAAAGAAAGTTTTAGAAATACAGATAACTAAAATAAACAATAGGGTAAACGCGCCAAGAAGTGTTAGAAGAAGTTTAACCATCGTGTCGCGATATCTTAAAATCGTTGCAGACATATCGGCAATAATTATAATGCTTTTGTTTGCAACGCTTGTTATCTTATAATAGTAAGAACCATAAGACCCCGTTGCATAAGCGTGCGACATAGAAGAATCAACGATAATAGGTATAAGGTCTTCGGGAAAGTTTTCTGATTTAGCAAGGATGGCACGAATCTCATCGCCATCAAGTTCGCAAACTAAATAGTCGAAAGTGACGGGGCCCCTGTCAGGCGTAAAAGCAAGTTCAACTTTATTAAGATTATCAATGATTTCTCTGTTTTTCATATTAACCGAAATAATAGAAAAAACAGCAAACGAAACGCCTAATATAACGAAAATAAGGCTCATTATAAAAGCAACGAATTTAATTCTTGCGCGTTTAATCATTTTTATCCACCAACATATACCCAAGCCCTCTAACCGAACGAATTTCCGAACGGATATTTAAGGCGGAGAATTTCTTTCTTAAAAAAGATAAATAAACTTCAACCGTGTTATATTCGGCATCAGTATCGTATCCCCAAATTTTTTCGATAATGCGCTCTTTATAAACGCACTTTCCGGCATTTAGCATTAGCATTTCTAAAAGTTGAAACTCTTTTTTGTTAAGCGCAATTTTCTTGTCGTTTTTAGAGAGTTCAAACGAATCTCTTGATAGTGAAAAGTCCGCAAAAGTTAAAACGTTTCCTAAAAAGTTATCTTTTCGCCTTAAAAGTGCGCGAATTCTAGCAAGAAGTTCATTATAGTCGAACGGTTTAGAAATATAATCGTCTGCACCAAGGTTAAGCCCTTCTATCTTATCGTTAACGTCGCCTTTTGCGGTAAGCATTAAAACGGGTGTAGCAATTTTTTTGTCGCGGATAATTTTAAGTAGAGTAAACCCATCGATTTTAGGCATCATCACGTCAAGAATAATAAGGTCGTATATGCCAGAAGAAATGAGTTCAAGTCCTTCTTCGCCATCGTAGGCTAAATCAACCGAATAGTTATTTTGTTTTAGCATTAAAGAAAGTGGTTTTACAAGCGTTCTTTCGTCATCAACAAGTAAAATGTTCATCGTTTGCTCCCAAATTTATAAAAAAATTATAAAAAATTTTTTAAAAACTTAAAATTTTCAATAAAACTTTAAGTATTCTTTGTTAGAATAAGGTTGTAAGAGCGAAACGCTCTCTAATATCAATTACACTCTCTATAAACTTTTTCCTTTTGGTTGCAACGCCTTTTTAGGCGTTGTAACTTTTTTTATGCCGTTTTACGTGAATTAAAGTAGAGGAATAGATGCTAAATAAATAACGTCATCACGGTTTTTAGCATCGCCTTCTGCTAAAACGAAAAGTTTTTTATAAATAATGCCACCAGCAAGTTCTACTAGTTTTTCAAGCCCTTTAAGGCTTTCGCCGGTAGAAATAACGTCGTCTACAATACCAACTTTTTTGCCTTTAATAAGTTCAACGTCGTGCTTTGATAAAAATAGTTCTTGTGCCTTACCTGTTGTTATAGAACTTCCGTAAGCAACGCTAATCCCGTCTTGCATATAAAGTTTTTTAGACTTTCTTGCAACTCCGTAGAATTTATGCCCAAGTTCTCTTGCAACAACGTGCGTTAGTTGTAAGCCCTTAGATTCGGCGGTGATAAGAACTTCACACCCGTCGCAATATTCGGCAAGTTTTTTGCCACAATGTTCGGTCATTTCAGAGTTGCCGTGAAGATTGAAAAAAGCAATATTCACTCCGCTAGGCAAGGTTAAAATAGGTAGTTTTGCATCGTAGCCTTTAATGTCAACGCTAAATACTTTATCCATAGTAAAAAATCTCCTAATAAGTATAAAAATAGTTTAACTCAAAACTCTCAAAAAGTCAATTCTAAAATCATATATTGCCGATATTTCGCATAGTTTATAAAGGTAAAAGGGGTGCTTATGGAATTTCACGATAAAACCGTAGAACAAACACTAAACGCGCTAAACACTTCTATAAACTTTGGCTTAACTTCTTCACTTGCAAGCAAACGGCTAAAAGAACACGGACAAAACGCCATTTCAGAGCCAAAGCCCAAAAGTTTTTTCAAAAAAGTAATCGATGCCGTTAAAGAGCCTATGCTAATCATTTTAGCGTTTGGCTTTATACTTTCGTTTGGCTCTTGTCTTGGTGAACTAATCAAAAGTGGTAGTGCCGATTTTACTGAGTGCGTGGGCGTGCTTGTTGCAATACTTTTATCAGTTTCTATAACGCTTTTTATGGAAGGCAGTTCGGAAAAAGCGTTCAAAACCCTAAACCGTGTTTACGGCGATAAAACGGTTAAAGTTATTAGAGATGGCACAACCATAATTGTTTCGCAAAAAAACCTAGTGGTTGGCGATATAGTTTTACTTGAATCGGGCGATAAAATCGTGGCAGACGGCAGACTTGTCTACACCGAAAACCTTAAAGTAGATGAATCCACCATAACGGGCGAGAGTAAAGAAGTTAGCAAAAACCACACTCTAATATGCGCAAAAGGCACGCCACTTGCAGAACGCAAAAACTGTGTGTATTCGGGCAGTTTCGTTAAGGAAGGCTATGCAAAAATGGTGGTTATGGCAACGGGCGATAATACTGAACTTGGCATTATTGCAAAAGGCTTAAAAAACAATAACGACGAGCAAAGCCCGTTAAAGAAAAAACTTGGCTCACTAGGTAAAGCCGTTTCAATTATAGGCGCAATAGTTGCAAGCGTTGTGTTTATCGTTTGTTTTATTAGGCTTGCCGTTTACGGTGGGCTAAACTTTAATAGTGTTAGAGAACTATTTTTATCGTCCGTCGTATTGATAATTGCAACCGTGCCCGAAGGTTTACCGACTATCGTTGCCGTTTCGCTAGCACTTAATATGATAAAACTTGCAGGCGAAAACGCGCTTATAAAAAAGATGAGTGCCACCGAAACTGCCGGTGCCGTTTCGGTAATATGTTCGGATAAAACGGGCACTATAACACAAAACAAAATGACGGTTGAGAAAATCTATACCGTATCAAAGAGTTATTCGCCAAAAGAACTAAACAACAAAATGCTAATACTTAACTTTGCCGTAAACACAACGGCAACTTTATCAAAAGACCAAAAAGTTTATGGCAGTAGCACCGAAGGCGCTCTACTTAAAGCCCTTTCTAAAAGCAAAAGCGGTGCAAATTACGAAGATTTAAGAAGGCTTTATCCCGTAATCAAAAGAACGCCGTTTTCTTCTAAAATTAAATATATGTCCACAACGATAAAGACACTAGACGGCTACGTAGAACTAATTAAAGGTGCGCCCGAAATAATTTTAGGTATGGTGGAAAATAGGGGCGTTAGTGGCGAAATAAAAAAGGCGTTAACTAGCGAAAAGAATAACGCTAGGCGCGTATTGTGTTTTGCGCACAAAACCATCATAAACGACAAAGAAACGGAGTGTGTTTTCGACGGGTTCGTTAGCATTATAGACCCCGTTAGAAAAGACGTAAAAAAAGCCGTTGAGCGATGCAAAAAGGCAGGAATTAAGGTAAAAATCCTTACGGGCGATAGTTTAGAAACGGCATATGCCGTTGCCAAAGAAATAGGCGTGTGTTCAAGTATAAACGGCGTTGCGCTTGCAAAAGATTTAGAAGGCTTATCGGCGGAAAATCTTGTTCGTGCTCTAGAAAAAATTAGCGTTGTTGCAAGAAGCACGCCAAGCATAAAACTAAAAATTGTAGACGCGCTTAAAAAGAGTGGCGAAGTGGTTGCCGTGACTGGTGACGGAGTGAACGATGCGCCTGCAATAAAGTGTGCCGACGTGGGCATTGCAATGGGTGTTTCGGGTAGCGAAATAACAAAAGAAGCAAGCGATATAGTGCTTTTAGACGATAGTTTTTTAAGCGTTGTTTCGGCAATATCGTTCGGTAGGGGTGTTTACCTTAATATAAAAAAATTCATAACCTTTCAACTCTCCGTTAACTTTTCTGCGCTACTATTTGTGACGGCTTGCGTTATAATGGGCTACGCTCCACCATTTAGCACGATAGAATTACTTTGGATAAATCTTATTATGGATGGACCGCCAGCACTAACGCTAGGGCTTTCTAAAAATAGTGCAGACTTAATGGAATTTAAGCCTATCAAAAAGAACGAAAGTATAGTAAGCAAAGGTATGCTTTTTAGAATTATATTTTCTGCGCTTTACGTTGGCGCGATAATGATACTTCAAAAAACCTTTAATTTTTTGGGCGCAAAAACCTATGAAGAAAGTAGCGCAATTTTCACGCTTTTCGTTTTCTTTCAACTATTCAACGCCTTTAATGCGCAAGAGTTAACTACTAAAAGCGTGTTTAAGAGTATAAAAAACAATAAAATAATGCCACTAACTTTTCTTTTGGTGTTTTTCTTGCATTTAATAATGGTTAGAAAATGCTACGCGTGGTTTGGTTTTTCAATTCTTGGCTACGGGGTAATACTAAAATCTATACTTTTATCGTTTAGCATAGTAATCGTTAGCGAATTACTTAAACTCATTTATAAAAATATAAAAAAACCTAGCAAAAAAGCATAAAACCGTAAATAAAAATATAATCGGAGCGTAAACTAAAAGATATGGCGAAAATTATTGTAAGCGAAAATAAAAGTGAAAAAAACAACCTTTTTTATATTCAATCCTGCCTTTCGGAACTATTTATAAGAACGGGGTGCACGATTATAGAAAAAGACGGCGAAAGGTGTGACTTTATAATAGAGTGTAAGGACTGCTACGAAGAAATTTTAATCGCGGAAATTTTTGACAAAATAGCCGAAGTTATAGTAGTTAAATATAAATACGACTTTTTTAAAAAGACCATTAAAATTGCAGGGCTTAACCTAAACGAATACGAAATCTTAATGGCAAGTTTAATTGCTGCCGATTTAGAAGATGATAAAAAGTATTGTATAAGTAAACTTCCTAAAACCAACAAAATTAACATAGACGGGTTTTATAATTTTAGGCTAAACGCGCTTAAAAAGAAATGGCTAGAAGTTGCTTCTTATATGCCGCCTAGTTTTATAAATACCCAACTAAAAGACTTTATAACCTTCTTATTAGAGAACAAGAAAAAACGCTCTTATATAGATAGTGGTAAGGTTTACGACCAGCATTTTAGAAGGCTTCTTAGGTGCTCGCTTATAGAATACGAAAACGCCAAGATTATTAGAGAAGTTTTGATTAGTAATTGTGGCGAAGTAGAAATTAACGGCACGCTAGAACCCGACGATGAGTTTTACCTTAAAGAGTTTTATAAAGATAAAATTTATTTTTCGCATTAGTGATTAAAGCGCTTGACAAAAGAGTTAAAAGGTTATAATATATAAGCGTAATAAATGCTATATTTTGGACAAGTAGCAGTCTAACGGTTCTTTTTAGAGAGTGGGTGATGGTGCGATACCCATAAGAAAGTAGATATGCAAAACCACCAAGATGGCAAGTAAGCGCTAACTTATAGCGTAAAAGAGTGGCTATCTAGTGGATAGCAAGTAAGGTGGAAACACGGAAATATTCGTCCTTACGGCATTGCCGTAAGGATTTTGTTTTTTTAGGAGGAAAAACTATGAAAATTACTTTAAGAGATGGTAGCGTTATAGAATTTGAAAACGCTGTTAGCGCGTTAGACGTTGCTAAAAGCATTTCAGAAGGTCTAGCAAGAGTGGCAGTTTGCGCAAAAATTAACGGCGAACTTGTTGACCTTGCAACAGTTATCGAAGAAGACTGCAACTTAGAACTTGTGACGCTTAAAGATAAAGAAGGGTTAGACGTTTATCGCCATACCGTTTCGCACGTTTTAGCGCAAGCAGTTAAAAACATTTACCCAACTAGTAAACTAGCAATCGGCCCAACAATCGAAAACGGGTTTTACTATGATATAGAATTTAAAACTCCAATCACACAAGACGACCTTGTTAAAATCGAAAAGGAAATGCAAAACATTATTAAAAGCGATTTGCCTATCGAAAGGCTTGTGTATTCTAAAAAAGACGCTGTTAAGATTTTCAAAGATTTCAGCGAACCTTATAAAGTAGAACTTATCAACGACCTAAAAGCAGGTAGCGTTATATCTTTCTATAAGCAAGGCGATTTTATGGACCTATGTCGTGGCCCACATCTTCCATCAACGGGCAGAATTAAAGCGTTTAAGTTAACGGCTATCACGGGGGCTTACTGGCGCGGTAATGAGAAGAACAAAATGCTAACTAGAATATACGGCACGGCTTTTGAGAAAAAGAGCGAATTAGAAGATTATTTGCTTGCCCTAGAAGAAAGTAAAAAGCGTGACCATAATAGAATAGGTAGAGAACTTGGTATATTTATGACCGAAGAAGTTGTTGGTCAAGGATTGCCACTACTTATGCCAAAAGGCGCGAAGATTATGCAAATTCTTGAAAGGTTCGTTGAAGACGAAGAAGAAAAGCGTGGTTTTATGATAACCAAAACGCCTATTATGGCTAAAAACGACTTATATCGTATTTCTGGGCACTGGGACCACTATCGTGATAAAATGTTTATTATCGGGGACGAAAATTCACCAGAAGCAATGGCGCTTAAACCAATGACTTGTCCGTTCCAATATCAAGTCTATAAAAACGGCTTAAAGAGTTATCGTGATTTACCTTGCAGATACAGCGAAACTGCAACCCTTTGCCGTAACGAAGCAAGTGGTGAAATGCACGGACTTATCAGGGTAAGACAATTCACTCTTTCAGACGGACATATTATTTGTACGCTAGACCAAGTAGAAGAAGAATTTAGAAAGTGTTTAGACCTATCATACTATTTCTTAGAATGTTTAGGTATGAAAGAAGACGTATCTTTCCGTTTCAGTAAGCGCGGACTAAACAAAGCAAAATATATCGACAACGACAGGGCTTGGAACGAAACCGAAGCACTTATGAAAAAGATTTTAGATGCTATCGGTCTTGATTACGTAGAAGCTGAAGACGAAGCAGCGTTCTACGGCCCTAAACTAGACGTTCAAGCAAGAAACGTTTATGGCAAAGAAGATACCATTATCACTATTCAACTAGACTTTGCCGCAGCGCACTCTTTTGAAATGACCTACGTTGATGAAAACGGCGAAAAACAATATCCTATCGTTATTCACAGAAGTTCAATCGGCTGTTATGAAAGAACGCTTGCAATGCTTATCGAAAAATATGCCGGCGCACTTCCACTATGGATTAGCCCTGTTCAAGTAAAGGTTATGAGTTTAACGGATAGAACCAAAGACTACGCGCTAGAAATAGTTGGCGCACTAAAAGATGCCGGTCTTCGTGCCGAAGCAGACGTTAGAAACGAAAAAATCGGTTATAAAATCCGTGAAGCACAACTTGAAAAAATTCCTTATATGTTCATCGTTGGCGATAAGGAAAAGGAAATCGGTGCTGTTTCAGTTCGTTCTAGAAAAGAAGGCGACAAGGGCGTTATGCCACTAGATGAAATAACCAAACTACTAGTTAAAGAAAACAAAGAGAAAAAAGCGTAAAAAATAAAATCAACCATAGCAATATGGTTGATTTTTTAACGGGAAATTATGAGTTATTTTTTAATAATCGTATTGTCTATTTTATCAGTTCTTAAAGTGACGATACAAGGTAAATTTTCAAAGTTATTCGT
Source organism: Christensenellaceae bacterium (assembly GCA_045614165.1). Lineage (GTDB taxonomy): Bacteria > Bacillota > Clostridia > Christensenellales > Borkfalkiaceae > UBA1259. The sequence goes on from JAZLCK010000008.1 coordinate 72,824, forward strand.
TAAAGGAAGCCTTGATATTTTAGCCTTTTTAACGGGCAGTTTTTTAATAATTTCGCTGTTAATTTTTATAATTTTCGGCGTAAAAAACGTTGCGATAGAAACTATTTTATACGGCGTTTCAATCGGCGTTTTAACCACGTTTTTTCAACTTTTTTACACAAAAGCGATGAAAAACGGCCCTGTTTCAATCACTAGCCTTGTAGCAAATATGCAAATAATTTTACCAACGTTATTTTCGGCAATCGTTTATAAAGACGACTTTGGTGTTCTTAAAATTATAGGCGTTATCTTCTTATTTGGCGCAATGGTTTTACTTCTTCGCCCAAAGAACGGCGAAAAAACTAAATCTTGGATTTTCTTGGTTATAATCACTTTTTTTGCAGGCGGTATTGCGTCTATCGTGCAAAAAATTCAAGGCGAAGGAAGTTATAGCGACCAAAGAAATCAAATGCTATTCTTTTGTTATCTAACGGCAGGCGTTTTGTGTGCTATTATCTTGCTTGTAAACGCGCTAAAAGGCAAAAAACCGACCTTTAATATCGGTGTAAAACCTTGTGGTTTTATGCTCTCACTAGGGCTAACGCTATGCGCTTATCAAGTTTTATTAGTTTATCTAATTTCGATTGTCGCGGGCACAATTTTATATCCATTACATAACGTCACCGTTGTATTGTTTACAGCCGTTATGGGCTTTATATTCTTTAAGGAAAAATTCGATAAAATTAGTTTAATAGGCGTTATAGTTTCAGCGGGTTCTATACTTTGCCTAGTGCTATAAAACTTTGCAAATAAGGCAGGCGAACGCGCAAGAAATAAAGTTTGCCACAAGCGAAATTATAATCGGGCCTTTAAGGTTATGCTTTTTGCCACTACAAAAATAAACGCCCGCTATATAAAAAACCGTTTCACTAGAACCGTAAATCACGCACGCGCACCTAGAAATATAACTATCCACGCCGTACGTGTTAAAGATATTAGATAACGTTGCAAGTGCACCACTACCAGAAAACGGCTTGATTAAAACAAGTTCGCAAAGTTCGTTGGGGATACCAAAAAAGTTAAAAACGGGCGATAATATTTTAATAAAAAAAGCCGAAAGCCCGCTAATCTTAAAAAGTTCGGTAAGAATAAAAATGCTAACTAAATAAGGGAATACGCTAATTGCTAGTGGTATTCCTTTTTTTGCGCCATCGGTAAAGGTGGGGTAGAGTTTAACCTTTTTTATCGTGGCAAACACGAAAACGAATAAAAATAAAAGTGGCACTATGAGTTTAAACATTATTTTTCCCTTCTAATAAACGCTTTAACAAGTAAAATTCCTATCACGCTAGATAAAAGCGTTGCTAAAATTGTTGGCAAAATTATGTTTGATGGACTTGCCGAATTCATTTGCGCGCGAAGTGCTAAAACGGAACTAGGAATAAGTTGCACGCTAGTGGCGTTTATAACGAAAAACATTGCCACAGCATATTCGGTTTTGGGGTGCTTTTCTAGTTCTAAAATCGCTTTAATGCCCATAGGCGTGGTTGCGCCACTCATACCCAAAATATTAGCTGAAAGGTTAAGCGAAATATATTCGTTTGCCTTTTCGGGCGTTTTGCCAAATAAAAAGTTGTTCATCGGTCTAAAAAGTTTAGCCGTTTTTTTGTTTAGCCCTGCTTGTTCCCAAATAGCGGAAATGCCTAGCCACACGGCATAGATAATCACAAGTTTAGCCGTTAGATTAAGCGCGTTTTCTCCGCCCGTTAGCATACCTTTAAGCAAACTTTCGGGCGAAGTAAAAAGCATTAAGATGGTTGATAAAATCAAAACGATAGTAAAAATTGCGTTCATAATTAAACTTTATGTTTAATTATTCTTGAATATACCGAAAAAATATGTTAAAATATTATACTAGAAAAGAATAATATTAGGGGTAATAACCGTGAAAGAAAAATATTACATTACAACTGCAATCGCATACACTTCTTCTAAACCACACATCGGCAACACATACGAAGCAATCCTTGCAGACGCCTTGGCAAGATTTAAAAGGTATCAAGGCTTTGACGTATTGTTTCAAACCGGAACTGACGAACACGGGCAAAAAATAGAAGAAAAAGCCAAAGACGCTAATAAAACGCCAAAAGAGTTCGTAGACGGCGTTGCTAACGAAATTAAAAGAATTTGGGACTTGGTTGGCGTTTCTTACGACAAGTTCATTAGAACTACGGACGAAAGCCACGAAAAACAAGTTCAAGAAATATTTAAAAAACTCTACGAAAAGGGCGATATCTATAAGGGCGCATACGAAGGTTGGTATTGCACGCCTTGTGAATCTTTCTGGACGGAAAGTCAAGTGACTGATGGCAAATGCCCCGATTGTGGCAGACCACTTAAAAAAGCGCAAGAAGAAGCGTATTTCTTTAAGATGAGCAAATACGCCGATAGGTTAATGGAATACTATAACGCAAATCCTGACTTTATCGTTCCAAAATCTCGTAAAAACGAAATGGTAAATAACTTCTTAAAACCGGGGCTTACCGACCTATGCGTTAGTAGAAGTAGTTTTAAGTGGGGTATTCCGGTGGATTTCGACCCTAAACACGTTGTTTACGTTTGGCTTGATGCGCTTACTAACTATATCACGGGGCTAGACTATATTTCGGGCGATAATCCTAAAAAAGATTTTTGGCCTTGTTCAGTTCACGTTATCGGTAAAGATATCGTAAGGTTTCACACTATTTACTGGCCAATCTTTTTAATGGCGTTAGATATTCCACTTCCAAAACAAGTCTACGGCCACGGTTGGCTACTTCAAGACGGCGACAAAATGTCTAAATCAAAAGGCAACGTAATGTATGCTGACGACCTTGTTGAATACTTTGGCGTTGATGCTGTTAGATACTACGTTCTATCGCAAATGCCACACGAAAACGACGGGCTTATTTCATGGCAAATGATTATCGACACGATAAATAGCGAACTAGTTAACGTGTTTGGAAACCTTGTTAATCGTACGGTTGCAATGATAAACAAATACTTTAACGGCGTCGTTCGCGACTTTGGCGAAGTAGAAGACGTTGATAACGACTTAAAAGCCGTGTTTACTTCGCTTAAAGAAAAAGTTAGCGCAAAAATTGATGAATTTAAGGTTAGCGACGCGCTTTCTGAAATCATTTCAGCAGTTCGCCGTGCCAACAAGTATATAGATGAAACTGCACCTTGGGTGCTTTATAAGGACGAAAGTAAAAAAGCAAGGCTTTCAACCGTTTTATACAACCTTTCAGAAAGCATTATAACGGCTTGTTCGCTACTTGTTCCATTTATGCCAACAACTGCTAAAAAGGCGTTATCGTTCTTTAATGCACAAGTTAAAGAATACGATGCTTTAAGTAAGTTCACCGAAAACGGCGAAATTAAAGTTGTTTTAGAGCCAGAAAAATTATTTGACAGAATAGATGCGAAAATCGTTTTAGAAAAGGTAGAAAAAATGATAGAAGAAAGAAAAGAAAAAGTAGTTGCACCCGTGGAAGAAAAGCCTTCTAAACCACTTATCGACTTTGCTGATTTTGAAAAAATCGAACTTAAACTTGCAAAAGTTTTAGCGTGCGAAAAAATCGAAAAGAGTAAAAAACTTCTTAAACTCACCGTAAAACTTGGCGCAGAAACCAGAACGGTTGTTAGTGGTATTGCGCTTCACTACACCCCAGAAGAAATGGTTGGCAAAAAAATCGTTATGATAACCAACCTTAAACCTGTTAAACTATGTGGCGTAGAATCGCAAGGTATGATTATTTGTGCAGAAGATAAAGACGGCAATATCAGTTATCTATCGCCTGAAAAAGACCTAGACGATGGTAGCGAAATTTTCTAAACTATGTATATAGATACACATTGCCATTTGCACGACCCTAAGTTCGACGGCATTTTAGACCAAATTGTTTTAGAAAGCCAAAAATACGGCGTTGTTGCTAGTATTGATATGGGTTGCTGTTATAAAACGTCTTTGATAGGCAAAAGCATTTCCGAAAAATATTCTAGCGTGTATTTTGGCGCAGGTTTTCACCCAAGCGATGCTAGGGACTGGACTGATGCCGACTACGATAATATAAAAGCGCTATTAGCGCACGAAAAGTGCGTTGCCGTTGGCGAAATAGGGCTAGACTATTACTGGGACGATACTTATAAAGATATTCAAAAAAAAGTGCTTATCGCCCAACTAGAATTAGCGCACGAAACAAAAATGCCTTTTTCACTCCATAGTAGAGATGCAACGCTAGACACCCTTACTATTCTTAAAGAAAACAAGCATAAACTCACTTGTGGTGGGGTGGTGCATTGTTTTTCGGGTAGCAAGGAAACGGCAAAGGAATATATGGATTTAGGGCTTTATATCGGGTTTGACGGGCCTATTACCTTTAAGAACGCCGAAAAGGCAAGAGAAGTTGTTAAATATGTGGATAAAGAGTATATCTTAACCGAAACGGACAGTCCTTATCTTTCGCCAGAGCCAAAGCGCGGAAAACTAAACGCGCCGTATAATATTCCTATTATCCTTGATAAAATAGCAAGTGTTAAAGGGCTTGATTTAGAAGAACTTAAAACAATAGTTTTAAGTAATGCGCTAAAACTTTTTAACAAACTAAAAATAAAATAAAGCCCAAAAAATCAGGCTTTATTTTATCGTTTTCTTTGGTAAACTCGTAAGAATAAATCTTACTAATAGTAGTATGTAGCAAAATTGCGCAATTATGCGCGCACGGATAAAATTATGCAAAATTCTTATAAAAGCATTTTAAGTAAACATAGTTTAACGCTTAAAAAATGCTTTGGTCAAAACTTTATATTCGATATGGAATACCTTGATAGGCTAGTAGAACTTGCAGGGGTTAGCGAAAACGATACGGTTATAGAAATCGGTTGTGGCGCAGGCACTTTAACAAGGTCTATTGCAAAGCGCGCAAAAAAGGTTATCGGCTACGAAATAGATACTAGATTAAAACCTATTTTAGACGAAGTTATGTTAGACCATAAAAACGTTAGCATAAATTTTATGGATATAATGAAAGAAAACATTACTGCGCTAGAAAAGAAAATAGGTACGAACTATATTCTAGTTGCAAATCTTCCTTACTATATAACAACGCCAATCGTCACTTCGTTTTTAGAAAACGCCAAAAACGTTAGCCGTATGGTAATAATGGTGCAAAAAGAAGTGGCCGAAAGATTTAGCGCAAGTCCAGGTGGCAGAGATTACGGTGCAATAACGGTAGCGATAAATCTAAAAGGGAGTGCGCAAATTATAATGCACGCCGGTAGAGAAATGTTTACACCACCGCCAAAAGTGGATTCTGCGGTAGTTAGAATTGATATCGATAGAGAAAAGTTTAAAGATGCTAACATTAGCGACGTTCGCGCTTTGGTTAGATGCGCTTTTACTTCTAGAAGAAAAACACTAGTGAATAACCTATTAAACGGCTTAAAAATCACAAGAGAGCAAGCGCAAAGCGCGTTAGAAAAATTAGGCGTTGCTATTGACGTTAGGGGTGAAACGCTTTCTAGCGAGCAATTCGTAGAACTTTCTAAAATTTTAGGAGAATACTTAAATGGATAAAAAAACCATAGTAGTAGCAAGTGGGAATAAGGGTAAACTTAAAGAAATTCAAGACCTTTTGCCAGACTTTAACGTGGTTTCTTATAAAGAACTTGGTTTTAACGAAGAAATAGAAGAAACGGGCACCACCTTTTACGAAAACGCTTTAATCAAGGCAAAAACCGTTTCTATGGCGCTAAATCTCCCAGCGCTTGCCGATGATAGCGGGCTATGTGTAGAAGCGCTTGGTGGCGCACCGGGGGTTATAAGTGCTAGGTATAGCGAAACGGGGCTAGATAAAGATAACAACGAAAAACTTTTAAAAGTTATGAAAGGCGAAAAAAATCGCAACGCTAAATTCGTGTGCTGTATGGTTTACTATTCACCAAACGGCGAAATCTTTACTGCAACGGGCGAAACTTACGGCACGATTATGGATGAAACACAAGGTCAAAACGGCTTTGGGTATGACGTGCTTTTTTATAGCACCGAAATAAACAAGTGCTTTGGGCTCGCTAGTAAAGAAGAAAAGAACGCTGTTTCGCATAGGTTTAGAGCGCTTGAAGGCATAAAAGAAAAATTAAAGTAGTATGAAAGTTTATAATAAAATAACCGAACTTGTTGGCAAAACGCCAATTCTAAAACTAAATAATATAATAGATGCGCTAGACCTTAAAGCCGACCTATTCGTTAAACTAGAATATTTTAACCCAGCAGGTAGCGTTAAAGATAGAGTTGCACTTTTTATGATAGAGCAAGCCGAAAAACAAGGGCTTATAACAAGTGGCGCAACTATTATCGAACCAACTAGTGGCAACACGGGTATAGGTATTGCAATGGTTTCGGCAAGTAAAGGCTATAACGCCGTTATCGTTATGCCTGACAATATGAGCGTGGAGAGAATAAAACTCATTAGTGGCTATGGCGCGAAAGTCGTGCTAACAGATGGTGCGCTTGGTATGAAAGGCGCAATAAAAAAAGCCGAAGAAATTAAAAATTCCACACCTAATTCAATAATATTAGGTCAGTTTGACAATCAAGACAACCCACTTGCGCATTACGCCTATACAGCAAGAGAAATCTATGAAGATTTGGATAAAGATTTAGACGTGTTTGTCGCGGGAATAGGCACGGGTGGCACCATTTCGGGTGTGGGAAGATACTTAAAAGAACAAAACGAAAATATAAGGGTTGTGGGTGTAGAGCCACTTTCTTCGCCACTTATTACAAAAGGCGAGAGTGGCGTGCATAAAATTCAAGGCATCGGGGCAAATTTTATCCCTAAGAACCTTGACCTAGGCGTTATCACAGAAGTGGTTAGCGTTAGCGATGAAGATGCGATTAACGCTTCTAAACTGCTTGCTAAACTAGAAGGCGTGCTTTGTGGCATATCTTCGGGCGCAAGTTTATTTAGCGCGATTGTAGAGTGCAAAAAAGAAGAAAACAAGGGAAAAAGAGTTGTTTGCCTTTTAGCAGATACGGGCGAAAGGTATATTTCTACCGATTTATTTAAGGAGTAAAAATGGAAAATAAACTACACGAACTTGCATCTAAAAAAAGTTTTATATGTGATATGGACGGCGTTATCTATCACGGAAATCGCTTAATTCCACACGTTAAAGAGTTTGTTGAGTGGCTTGATGCTAACAACAAAGACTATTTATTTTTAACAAACTCATCAGAGCGTTCGCCAAGAGAACTTTCTCAAAAACTAAAAAGACTTGGTATTTCCGTTTCGGAAGACCACTTTTATACAAGTGCGCTTGCAACGGCATCTTTTTTGAAAAGTCAATGCCCAAACGGCTCAGTTTTTGTTATCGGCGAACCGGGGCTGACTAACGCCTTATACGAAGCAGGCTTTTCTATGAACGACGTTAACCCAGATTACGTTGTGTTTGGCGAAACGCGTTCACTTAACTACGAAAAAATCGAAAAGGCGGTAAGGCTAATATTTAACGGCGCAAAACTTATCGGCACTAATAGCGACTTAACTAGTCCAAGTGAAAACGGCATAATTCCAGCGTGCAAAGCGCTTATATCTTCTATCGAACTAACCACGGGTAGAAAGGCGTATTTCGTTGGCAAGCCAAACCCACTTATGATGCGCCACGCGCTTAAAAAACTAGATTGTTCTAGGCGAGATGCTGTAATTGTCGGCGATAGAATGGATACGGATATCCTTTCGGGGCTAGAAAGCGAACTAGACACGGCGTTAGTGCTAACGGGCGTGACTTCGCTATTAGACCTAGAAAAATTCCCATATCAGCCAAAATACGTTCTTAAAGACGTGGGCGAAATTATCGGGCTATAAAAGAATAAAAAACATAAATAACCTTGCAAAAATGCAAGGTTATTTTTTTATCATAAATTTTCTAAATCACTAATATATATTAAGCGTAGGGGAAAGGTGTAAAACGACAAGAGTTTACAAAAAACCAAAAATTTCTCAAAAATTCTTATACGGGATTATAGTAAAATGTTTTTCACACTCAAAAAAAGCAAGGTTATCATTAGCGCGCTTTTAGTGCTTGTTTTATCGGTTAGTTTAGCGTGTTTAAAGTTTAGTGGCGCATACGCCGTTTTTTATTCTAAACCCATAAAACTTTTGCCAATATATTCGGTTTCTACTGCGGAAAAGAAATTGTCAATTTCTTTCGATTGCGCTTGGGGAACAGACTATACCCAAGAACTACTTGATATAATGCAAGAAAAAGGGGTAAAATGCACCTTTTTTATGGTTGAGTTTTGGGCGAATAAATATCCTGATTTAGTTAAAAAAATCAGCGATTTAGGGCACGAAATCGGCACTCATTCGGCAACGCACCCACATATGAATTCAATGAGCCAAGAAAGTATAGAAAAAGAACTTTTAACTTCTAAAACGGCAATAGAAAACATTATAAATAAAAGGGTAACGCTTTTTCGCGCGCCTTTTGGCGAGTATAACGATAAAGTAATTGAAACTGCTGAAAACGCGGGGCTTACTACTATTCAGTGGTCGATTGATAGCCTTGACTGGAAAGATATATCAAAAGAAGAAATCGAAAACAGGGTAATATCTAGGGCTAAAAACGGCAGTATAGTGCTTTTTCATAACCAAGGTGAAAACACGGCAAAAGCGCTACCAAAAATAATCGATACGCTATTAGAAAACGGCTACGAATTCGTGCCGATAGGCAAACTAATTTATGCCGAAAACTTTTATATAAACGCTAACGGCGAACAAATTAAAAATTCATAGGAAAATCAAATGGAGGAAAACTTTATGAACAATATTTTAGAAAAAAACAACAAGGTTTTTATAAGCGGAGAGATAGTTTCTAACGCTGAATTTTCACACGAAGTATACGGCGAAGGTTTTTACGAAATGAACGTTTTAGTAAAAAGGCTTTCAGGTCAAGCCGACGTTTTGCCTGTGACCATTTCGGAAAGACTGATAGAAGACAAAGACCTAAAAGTCGGCTCAACTATTAACGCGCTTGGTCAGTTTAGAAGTTATAATAAGTTAGTAGAAGGCAAATCAAAACTAATGCTAACGGTGTTTATTCGCGAACTTGTTTCTTACCCCGTAATCAAAAACCCGAACAGTATAGTGTTAGTTGGCTACGTTTGTAAACCACCCGTTTATAGAACAACGCCTTTTAATCGTGAAATTGCCGACGTGCTTATTGCCGTTAATCGTTCTTATAATAAGTCGGATTATATCCCGTGTATAGCGTGGGGTAGAAACGCTAGGTTTGCTAAAAACATAGCCGTTGGCGAAAAAGTTGCGCTTTCCGGCAGAATACAAAGTAGAGAATACCAAAAAAAGATTTCCGAAACCCAAACTAAAACGCTTACCGCTTACGAAGTTTCTATTTCAAAACTTGCAGCCTACGATAACGTTGATAGTTTTAACGTTTTAGATGAGTTTGGCGAAATGACGAGTGCAAGCGTAGTAAATCCTACCGATACTATTATAAATTATCAATAAACAAAATAAAAAAGCCCTAGCAATTCGCTACGGCTTATCTTTTATATAGCATTAGTCTTTTTGTTTGTTTCTTATTATAAAGAAGGTTATAGAACCACAAGCGCAAGTGATAACTGCAAGCACGATAAGAATATTTCTAATAGCCGTGTTTGGTTCGTTAAGCAGACTATCTTCTAGCGCGTAGCCTTTAACCCAATTACTGCCGTTAAAATATTCAATTTCCATCACTCCGTTATCTATGCTAAACAACCTAACGTTAGAATTTTCGGTCGTTAGGATTAGCGTGTTTTTAAGGCTAGCATCAAGATAAATTGTGGTTGGCTTAATTTTAACAACGGTAAAGGTCTTGTTTTCAATCGCACTTTCGATTTCTAGTGCAGTAAACGATTTTGGCACGTAAACGTTGTGCTCATTTTCGCCGATAATAACCTTGGCAAAATAAAATTCCGTGCCGTTAAAGGTTATAGTAGCGTATGGGTAAATTTCAGAAGAAAGAGCGATAAATAAGTCGTTTCCATCTTGCTTAGCAACGTAATCGTTGGTTATTGTTATTTTAGGAAGATAATAAGCGTGAACAGGTGTGGTCACGTAAACTACTGAATTAACGTCTTCGTTTTTAGGTTGTTCGTAGATTGTGGCATCTAACGCGCTTACCATAACCGTTTGGTCTTTTCCAACTAGCAACAAGAATTTTGCCGTGCTGTTCGTGTCTAGCACTTCGCTGATAAGCAAGTATTCGTTTTCAACGCCTAAAAGCCCGTTAAACTCAATATCTCCATTTGCGCCATCGTACCCGTAAACGTTGGCGTTTTCTTTAACTTTAACGCCTTTAAGCGCGTCTAACGTGGTGGTTGGTGCGCCCAGCGTGTATCCGTTAGGGATAGATAGGTTTTCGATACTAGAATTGTTAATGTCTTTTGTAAAGTAAACGTTTTCGTTAGTTCCATCGATAAAATAAATTTCTTGTCTGTCAAAAGACAACGCAAAATCCTTAATAGATAAATCTATATCAAACTTTTCAAAATTTCCGTTTTTAAGTCCGTAAAGTTCGCCGTTAGAAAGCGCATAAACTTTACCTGCTAAATCGCTAGTAATTTTTGTAGGACTTGCGCTTAAAGCCGAAAAAGTTGCAACCGCTTTAATTGTGCTAGCATCAAAACCGATTAGAGAATAAAGATTTTCGCTATCGGCAAAATAAACGTTTCCTAAAAGGTCTAACTCTATCATATTAAACGAATAGCCTTGAATTTGTATGTTTGTAGCCTTCGTGAAATCGTTTTCATCAAGCACCGAAACGTAAGAAACCTTAGCATCGTTTTGGTCGTGTGATAAAACGTAGAATTTGCCACTTCTATATGAAACGTCTTCCACCGTAAAGTCCGTGGTTAATATCGTGCCAAGAGCCGTTTTAGTTCTTAAATCAAAAGCGTAAACCATTTTGCCACTAATGCCAAGCAATGCGTTTTTTCCAAGGCTGATATCCGTGATGTTCGTTGCGCCAAGCATAAAATTGGTAAAGTTTTGCGTGCTATAACTATCATAGTCGCAATCTATAATGGTTATTTTGTTTTGGTCTAGAACGGCAACGTTATTAGCATAATGCTCTATTTTATAATTGTTTTTAGAAATGCGGTTGTAAGCCGTTTTGTCGCTAGCAATAGCAAAACCCGTAAAAGAAAGTTCACTACCAGAAACTACAAATTCTTGTATTGTATCGTTTTCGGTATCAGTAATAAGTAAATTTTCGCCCTTAAACGAAAGATTACTTATAACTTTTATACTACCAAGGTCGTATTCGGTATCGGTGATAGCCTTAAATTTAAGCGTTTTGTCTAATTTAGATGCTAAATCTATTTGATGAATATTCCCGCCAAGCGAATAGTAAACGAACGTGTCGTTCGCAAGAATAACCGAAGCGTTAAGGTCACAAACAGGAACGGGGGTGTATAAGTCGTCGTAAGCGCGGAACACAAGTTTTCCGTTTTCAACGTAGTAAAGCCCAAAACTATTAGAAGAAATAGGCGTGTCGCCGTTCGTGATGGTGATTTCGCTTTGGTTGAGTTGTGTTGCTTGTGCTCCATCAACAACGTAAACTAAAATCTTGTTGCCCGAAACGACTGAAAGATATTCACCCGTCACGTCAAAGTTATCGCAACCAATATTTTTTTCGCCACAATAAAGTGGGGAAGGTAAAGCACTTTCGCTAAAACTTGCTATCGGCAAAAGGTATAGTATGTTGTTATCAAACAAAACGAAATTCTCGCCAAGCCTATCAATCTTTTTTAGCGAAGTTATCGTCGATAATGAGTTTATAACGTATCCATTTTTTGAATATACCGCAAGACTTTTAACAGCCGTGTCGTCTGAAAGTATCGCAGTCACCTCATCGTCAAAATAAACGTCAAGTGGAGAAGACAAATTCTTTTGCTCCATACTAGATATCGGTAAAAACGCCGAAAGGCTAATATCGCTCGCATTATCAGCAAAAACGGGGGTAGGTGCTTGTAAGAAAATTCCCCCACCGATAAATAGGCAAGATAAAAGCCCTAAAATTAAATATTTAATTTTACTCATTGCTAAATTCAACTTTTTCATACCTAATATTTTATCATATTTTGCGCCCTTTGTCTATACTATTTTTAACATTTAATTGCTAAACCTATCGTTTAAGCCTTAAACCCGTTAACCCCTAAAACAATCATTGTTTGCGCTTAAAAACCTTTTTAAAAATAATTTCTAAAATTTAAACTTTTGACAAAAATTGACAACTTAAAAATGTAAAATAAATATAAACAAATGTTCATAAATTATAAAATTATAAACGCACCGAGTATGTTTTCAAAGGGTATATGACGCTAAAAAACAATTTTGTTCAAAAATATTTTATTTTTGTACAAAAATCGACATATGTTATTGACTTGGGAATATAAGGGCGTATATAATTAAGGCGTTTCGAAACGTAAAATACAAAAAAATAGAGGTAAAAATGAATTTAATTTATGCTAAAACGATGTTGTATGCTTATCCAAATATAAGGGCGCTAACGGAACAAATAGACGAACTTATACAAAATAAGGCGCTTGCTTCTATGAACGATTTTTCGCCGGCAATAGAGCAATGTGAAAGGATTATTGAACTAACAGAGCAAAAAAAGGTGCTAATAAAGGTTTATATTGTTCTTAAAAAAGTGTTAAGCAGTTTCACGGGGCTAGACCTTACTTGTATAGAATATAAATATTTTAGGAATAAGCCAAAAGAGTATTTTAAGGATTTTGATTTTAGTGCTAGAGCATATTTTAGGCGACAAAACAAAATTATAAAAACGCTATCTCAAATGTTAGATAAAACCGAAATCACCGATGAATTTTTTGAAAGTAGGTGCCTTGCCATCAATTTTTTTAAGGAACTAAAAAAGCGTGCTATCGAGCACGAAATTTTATCTAACAAAAATAAGCCAAAACGCAACCCCGTTAAAACAAATAAAACGCTAAATAAGTTTAGCGAAGGGGATAATCAAAACGTTGTCGCGTAAAAGAATTATTCGTAATCGTTTTCTTCGTAATAAGAAGAAAAATCGGGTGTTTTTTTGGTTGCGCTTCTTAAAGAGAAAATCAGCGCAAGCACCCCGGCAAAACCCAAACAAATAATAATTACAATCCTTAAACTAAAAAAGTTGTTTTTTTCGTTTTCGGGGTTTTGTTGTGGCGTGCTAGGTGAAACTGTGGGCGAATTTTGTTCGGGCTCTGGGGTGAGAAAGGTTAACGGGTTTTTATGATTTTCTATGGTAAATGGAAAAAGGTCGCTTTCATAAACGTAGCCAAGCGTATCGTTATAAGAAACGTAGTAAATAATTTCGCCGTTATTGGCGTAGTTTAGTCCGTACGGCTTAATAATTCTGTCTTTAAAAATGTGTTTAAGTGGGTTAGACATTTGCGCACTTTCGTATAACGCACAACTAGAAGAAGAACTAACTATAACGCTAGGGTAAGGGCTATCAATCGTAAGTCCATCGAATAGAAGTGCGTCTTTGGGGGCGTAGCCGTCGATAATGGGGTTAGAAGAATACCCGCCGTATTCAACGTGGTAAAAGTTTTCGTTAGCGTTTATAACCTTAACGTAATAGGTGTACGGCAGATAAAATAGTAAATTTTGCCCAGCATCGTCGCTATAAAAAGGCGTTTCTTCGTTGATTATTCGGGCATAACCTAAATCGTAGTTAGCGTTAACAATTTTTGCGTTAGGAATAAATAAGCAAAGGATAGTCATAATAATAACTAAAAAGGCAGTCTTTTTCATATAAAACTCCAAAAAGGGTAATGAATACATTGTAATATAAAAAAAGCATCTCTCTTTTTGGGTTTTTATCTAAAAAGAGCAAATCTTGTCTTATTTAGCGTTATGAGAATAAATAAAAAATCATCAAAAAACAAACTTTTTGTTAAAATATTAAAAATAGTTATCGCCGTTTCCGGTTCTTTTTTATTGCTTTTTACGGCGTATTACGGCACGTTAAAATATGCCTATCCTATAAAATACGAAGAAATGGTTAATATATATTCAACAACTTTTGGCGTTGATAAAACGCTAATATACGCCACTATAAAGGTGGAAAGCAACTTTAACGAAAATGCAAAAAGCAGTAAGGGCGCAACGGGCTTAATGCAAATAACCGACCAAACTGCCGAATATATATCTTCTATGCTGGGCGAAAAAGATTATAACCTTTTAGATTATAAAACTAATATCCGCTACGGCACGTTTTATCTAAAATATCTATTGCTAAAATTCGAAAACGAAAACACGGCAATTTGTGCCTATAACGCTGGCGAAGGCAACGTTAGCGCGTGGCTTAAAGATAAAAGATATAGCACTAATCAGCGCACGCTCATCGCCGTGCCTTTTGAAGAAACAAAAGCCTACCTAGAAAAAATAAATAAAGCAATAAAAAAATATAACAAATTATACCCGAAAATTGTTGACAAAACTAATATTATTGAGTAATATATAAAGGCTTGCGTGAGGGTGGCGGAATTGGCAGACGCGTACGTTTGAGGGGCGTATGGTTATCCGTGTGGGTTCAAGTCCCATCCTTCACACCAAAAGAAAAAGACCAACTTTTGTTGGTCTTTTTTTATTGCTATTAAGATAAAAATCAAATGATGGGACTTGAATATGGAGAAAATTTGCTTGCAAATTTCCCGTAGGGTAAACAGTGGATACCCACTGTTTATCGGGTAGGTCGCACAGGCGAAATCCACTAGCGTGGGACGGCAACCCTTGTGTCGCAAGCGACATTTCCCCTAAAAGGGGAATCCCCCATCCTTCACACCAATAAAAAACGCTCCTTTGTCTACCAAGGCAAAGGAGTGTTTTTCTCTCATTGACTTTGTGGTTGATTTGTGATAGAATAATACAAGTAAAAAGAATGGAGGGACTTATGTACGATAGAGAATTGATACAAAAGGTTTGCGCACTTACATGTTCAAAAGAAGAAGTAGTCAGAAATCAAACAACTATAAAATACGACACAGCACATCCTTTCAAAACATATTACAATGTTTCCGCCATTACGGGAGCTATCAATAAGTATATATCAAACGAGTGGGATGATCAAACTCTTGCACACTGGGCGTGTATTTATTGTTGGATTTTGTCGGGTGGATTCGACGATAATATAACAGAAGATCTCAACACATTGGAAGGCTTTTTTAGAGATGTCGTAACTTGGGGTTTGGATGGACTTTCCTTCTTTTCCGCCGAAGACTATGATTTGCAAAAAATGCACGAATGTATAAAACTTTTTGAGTGCTATGATCATATTTGGCAAACGCGCAAGCAATGGAGAGCGGTTTATGCAATAATTGGACCTTTCGCTAAAGAAAACGGCTATCAATACGTTGCATTAATTAATGACACAACAAAGGAATATATGATCATTCACTCCGATCATTTAGAGAACGGATTTGAAGATGAGTATTTCAAATTTATCACGCAAGCGGAATACATCTTACTGATAGAACAATTAAAAAATTCCGGATATCAAATTTTGAGTTGTTCGGAAGAATATTATTATAGGGATATTTTAGATTAACAGGTGTACTTTTGGTCGTTTTTACCCCACTTTACGCACCTTTTAGTCGCTCTTTCGCAATAAAAAAAGATGCACAAAGTTGCATCTTTTTTTACTACTATTAAGATAAAAAGAAGGCAATTACGCCTAAAAAATCTAATTTAAAACCACTTGCAAAGAAGTAAGTGGCAAAAAAAATCCCCGGCGCTTATAGGTCCGGGGGTATATGGGCTATACCCATATCTGATTATGTAGATATTATATTCAACTCCAACAAAAAAGTCAAGGAATTTTGTTTAATAATCGACCCAAAAAAGAAAAAACGAGACAAATAATTGTCTCGTGATGCGGGTTGGATACACTTAATCGTGCCAACATAAACAATCAATAAGATTGAGTTCGCTACCTTGATACTATTATACGAAAGAACGGCAAGAAAGTCAACAAAAAAATAAAAATTCATAAAAGAAAAGCGACCTCAGAAAAAGAGGTCGCAAAAAAAGAAATCTTAACATATTTCAATATGCCCATGAAGGAAAAAATTTTTTTGCCTTTCAACATAGTCCTTTAGGACAATATTATTATATGTTATTTATTTAATCTTGTCAACAAAAAAATAGAACAAAAGGTTGGGAAATATATTAGACAAAATCATAAAAATATGGACTTGTCAAGTTCAGATGTTAGAGGTATAAAAAATAAGTCGGTATCAAAAGATACCGACTTGAACCAACAATTAACGTTGGGAAGATGCCACTTAAGGCACGTGTTGCAAACAAACGTTGCAACCTAAACTAATTATATTTAATTCTAACAAGAAAGTCAAGTAAAAAATAGCAAAAAAAATAGAACGACAAGACACGAGCAGTAAACTGCATTGGTTTTGATTACGGGACACCGAAACTTAATTCGTATATCTCCCAACGTTCTATAAATATTATATTCAACTCTAACAAAAAAGTCAAGGAACTTTGTTTAATAATTGAAAAATAAAAAAGAAAAAGTAGCCTATTGGCGGTAGTCATTAGCTACCACAGGTCTACTTTACTATAAATATAGTTTAAGCTATTAAAACAAAAAAGTCAAGGAATTTTGTTTAATAAAATAAAAACAATAAAACAAGACAACAAAACATAAAATTGTCTTAAAAAAGGGTGGTGGGGAGTTAATTAAGGCAATCTATAATATAATTTGATATTGCTTAAATGTGAAAAAAGTGGTATAATAATACAAAAAACAAGGAGCAAATAATCTTGAATACGACCCAAGACAAAGTTAAACAACTAAACCTATTTATAGATGAAATAAGAAAAAGCACGGGCGTGCCTTTTTTAGACGTGGCAGTATGCAAAGGGTATAAAGACGTTTATCGTTATCAGTCTGGTGACGCTAACGGGCAAGAAGTGTTATATATGTTTTCTTGCGGAAAGCCCATAACCGTTACGGGCGCAATGCGACTTGTCGAAAAGGGGCGTTTGGGTTTAGACGATAAGGTTAGCGATTATTTGCCAGCCGTTAAAAACGCTTACGTTATTAACGAAAACGGCGAAAAGCAAGTGGTTGGTGATAAAATGACCATAAGGCATTTATTCACAATGAGCGCAGGCTTTACCTTTGGTTATTCAGAAGAGCCTGTTGTTAAACTAGCCGAACAAAACAAAGAAGCCACCTTGCAAGATTTTATTTATAAATTTGTAGAAAGCCCACTATTATTTGAGCCGGGCAAACAATTTAGATATGGGCTTTGCCACGACGTTTTGGGCGCAGTTATAGAAAAAATAACAGGCAAGACCTTTGCTGAATACATAGAGCAAGAAATCTTTATTCCACTTAATATGAATAGTTCTAACTTTTATAACGATGAAAGTGGAACTGCCACATTGCTTATGGCAAGAGAAGACGGCACCTTGTTTGAAATAACAAACGATAGGTTGCGCGCGCCAACGCCAAAATATCAAAGTGGTGGTGGTGGGCTTATATCTACCGTAAACGATTACGTTAAATTCGCAACAGCCCTAGCATCTAACGGCATAGCGTATAACGGCTATAAGGTTTTGTCTAGTGGCGCGCTTAAAGAACTAACCACTCCACAAATGGAAAAGGTGACCGTTAACAACAACTTCACTTGTGTTCAAGGCGAAGATTACGGCTACGGGCTTGGCGTTAGAGTAAGGAGCAAAGATACCGACTGGGGACTATTAAAGGGCGAATTCGGTTGGGATGGCGCAGCAGGTTCTTACGTTATGATAGACCCCGTTAAAAACGTCAGCGTGTTTATAGGTATGCACGTTAGAAGTTGGCCATACGTTTTTACGGGCAAGCATCTAGAAATTGTTAAAGCCATTTATCAAACTTTTTTTAACGAATAATTTTTTACAAAAATAAAAGCCTTTCTATCATTTAGAAAGGCTTTTTTGTATGTTGTTATTATATTTGTATGTTGTTATTATAAATGAAAGGTTATTTCGCCATAAGAAACTTCTTTTTCAACTTCGTTATATCTAACTTTAAGCGTTCCTTTATCGGTGGCGTTAAGGCATAAAACTTTTTTAACGCCGTTTTCGATATTAGCAAAAACGATTTTATTAAACAAATAATTGTTTTGGTTAAACACTTTAATATAATCGCTTGCGCCTTTTTTATAAAGTTTTAACTCTTTTTTAATTATTCTATAAACCTTTTTCTTAAACGCTTTTACCTTTATAAATTTATTCGTTTCAAGTTTAATAGAAGTAGGCGGAGCGTTAAATTCGCCTAAAAAAGTGGTTTGGTTTACGTTAATTCCAACGCCAACAACCACGCAGTTATCATTATTATCACCGATAACACTTTCTAAAAGTATGCCACAAACTTTTTTTCCGTTTATATAAATATCGTTTGGCCACTTTATCGAAAGATTAGATAGATTAAGCGTTTTTAGTGCCTTAAAAACGCTAACGCCGATAAGCAGAGAAAGCCCGTTTACTTTTTCGATAATCTTTTTATCCTTGATTATAAAAGAAAAGGTTAAATTTTCGCCTTTATTGCTAGACCAAGTTCTACCAAGTCTGCCGTGCCCAGAAGTTTGGTAATCGCACGAAACAAAGGTTAAATTTTTTAAAAAACTTCGCCTACGCTTAATAAACGTAGACGAAGAATCTAATTCTTTATAATGAAAGTTTTTTCTAAAAAAGTTCATATTATAAGAAAATCGACATTAAAATGCCTGCAGCCGTTGCGCTACCGATAACACCGGCAACGTTAGGACCCATAGCGTGCATTAGTAAGAAGTTAGATGGGTCTTCTTCTTGACCAATTTTATGAACAACACGTGCAGCCATAGGAACTGCCGAAACGCCAGCAGCACCAATCATAGGGTTGATTTTGCCTTTACTTAGTTTGCACATTAATTTGCCTAGTAATAAGCCACCGATTGCTGAAATGATAAACGCCGTGATACCTAAACCAAAAATCTTTAAGGTTGATAATTGTAAGAAGGTTTCGCCGTTTGCCGTTGCGCCAACAGAAAGCCCAAGTAAAATCGTGCAGATATAAAGTAGTGAGTTAGAAAGCGTGTTAAGCAAATTAGGAACAACGCCACACTCTTTAATAAGGTTTCCAAGCATTAAGCAACCGATAAGTGGTGTAGCCGAAGGGATAATTAAGGTCACGATAATCGTAACGATTATAGGGAACATAATTTTTTCGCTTTTAGAAACAGGGCGTAATTGTTCCATCTTAATAAGTCTTTCTTTTTTAGTGGTTAGGCCCTTAATGATAGGTGGGAAGATAACCGGAACAAGCGCCATATAAGAGTATGCTGCAAGCGCGATTGCTGCTAAAAAGCCACCAGAACCACCAGCACCGCCAGCACCGCCAGCCATTGCGCCCATCATTTTGTTAGAAACTAAAATTGCCGTAGGACCGTCTGCACCACCGATAATACCGATAGACGCTGCTTCGAAGTAGTTAAAGCCAAGAAGTAGAGAGCCAAAGAACGCTACAACGATACCAAGTTGCGCAGCAGCGCCAAGTAGCATAGTTTTTTTGTTAGCGATTAGTGGGCCAAAGTCGGTAGTAGCACCAATGCCTAAAAAGATTAAGCAAGGGTAAAGTTCGTGTTCAACGCCAAGGTGTAAAACGCCTAAAAGACCACGGTGAATAGTTCCGTCTTCGCCTTCGGTAATATAAATTTCAGGGAAAATGTTAACTAAAATAATACCAAACGCGATAGGGATAAGTAAGTATGGTTCGAAACCTTTTTTAATCGCAAGGAATAAAAATAGGCAACCAATTAAAATCATTATTAGTCTCATCCAGCCGTTTCCGTGGAAGAACTGGGTGATAACCGTTCCATCAATGATAGAACTAAATAAATTCTTAATAAATTCCATTTTAAAACACCAATTAAATAATTTTTATCTTATGCTAGTTCGATAAGTGCTTGACCTGCTTCAACAGCGTCGCCACTCTTTACTAGAATTGCTTTAACCGTGCCATCGAAAGCAGAAGGGATTTCGTTTTCAAGTTTCATTGCTTCAACGATAGCAACACATTGACCTTTTTTAACAGCATCGCCAACGTTTACATTTAGTTTTAATACTTTACCAGCGATAGGTGCTTTAATAGCGTTTGCACCGCTTGATGCTGGGGCTTTGGTTTCTGGTGCAGGAGCCTTGGCAGGTGCAGAAATATTGCCTGCAACTTCGCTAACTGCTTCTAGTTCAACTTCGTAAAGTTTTCCGTTTACTTTTACTTTATAAATTTTCATAATTATTTAATCTCCTTAATACTAACTACTTTAACGTCTTTTTTAATTTGGTTTCTAAAATCAATAGATGCGACAAGTGCTGCAACAACAGCGTCTTCGTCGTCTAGATTTAACGGATTGTTGGTTTTTGCTACGGGTTTAACTTCTGGCTTTTCGGTTTTTGCTTTTTCGCTTGCCTTGTTAATGCCCTTTCCTACGTAGTAGGTGATAAGGATAATAACTGCAAGAATTATAAACACGAAAACCATCGTCATTATAGCAACTAAACCACCTTCGGCTAAGGAATTTTTATTGCCGTCTAAAAGGGGTGCTAAAAATAAGTTCATAATTCATCTCCTATACGAAAAGGTTAAATTCTTCAACTTCATCAGTCGAATATTTTTTCTTTAAGAAATCGGTTGCAACGTTTTCGAATAATGCAAGTGATAAAACGTCTTCGTCGCATCTAGCGATGTCTTTATACTTTTCTTTAAGTTTTTCAAACTCAGGTTCAAGAAGGTCTGCTGGACGGCAAGTAATAACTTCGTCGTCGCCAACAACCATTTTATAAATTTCAGGGTCAACAGGAGCAGGGAATTGACCATACTTTCCGTGTAAATAATCCTTAATTTCTTTTGCGACCATCTTGTATCTGCCCATAAGCACGTTAAGAACGGCTTGTGTTCCAACCATTTGCGATAACGGCGTAACTAGTGGTGGATAGCCCATTTCTTTTCTAACTCTTGGCACTTCTTTAAGCACTTCATCGTATCTGTCCATAGCGTTTTGACCTTTAAGTTGGTTCATAAGGTTAGAAAGCATACCACCAGGAACTTGATAGGTTAAAATGTTTGGGTTAGCAGTAAGCGCCTTAGGGTTTAATAGCCCGTTTGCTAGATATTTAGAAACAACCTTGTCCATAATAGGTTCGCAAGCGTGAATAACGTCTAGGTTAAGGTTAGGGTCATATTTAGTGCCTTTAAGTGCAGAGTTAAACGCTTGGGTAGAAGGTTGCCCCGTACCACCTGATAATGGCGATAAAGAAGTGTCGATAATATCGCAACCTGCTTTAACTGCAGCCATATAAGTCATTTCACAAATACCACCCGTGCAGTGTGAGTGAAGTTCAAGTGGAAGTTTCGTGTTCTTTTTAAGAGCAGTAAAGAGTTTGGTAGCATCTTCTGGAAGAAGAACGCCCGCCATATCTTTAATGCAAAGCGAATCAGCGCCAAGTGCTTCAACTTCTTTTGCAAAGTTAACGTAGTATTCAATAGTGTGAACAGGTGAAGTTGTATAACTTAATGCGATTTGGCATTCACCGCCATATTTTTTAGTAGATTTTACTGCTTGGCGAAGATTTCTAACGTCGTTAAGAGCATCGAAAACACGGATAATGTCAATACCATTTTCGATAGATTTTTTGCAGAACGCATCTACAACGTCGTCCGAATAGTGGCGATAACCTAAAATGTTTTGCCCGCGAAATAGCATTTGTAGTTTGGTTTTCTTGCAAACTGCCTTAATCTTTCTAAGTCTTTCCCAAGGGTCTTCATTTAGAAAACGCATACAAGAGTCGAACGTTGCGCCACCCCAAACTTCTAGGGCGTGATAACCAGCGTCGTCTAAAATTTTTGCCATAGAAACAACTTCTTCGGTAGTCATACGGGTAGCAAATAAAGATTGATGCCCATCACGAAGTGAAGTTTCTACAATTTTAACAGCCATAGTGTCCTCCTTATGTTTTGTTATATTTAAATTTTTATTTTTTGATTTAGTTATTTTTTGATTTAGTTATTTTTTTGATTTAGTTATTTTTTGGTTTAGTTGTTTTTTGATTTAGTTGTTTTTTTTGGTTTGGTTGTTTTTTGGTTTGGGTCTAGGGCGCAAAACCCCAAACTCCCTTATTGTAATTATACCTTTTTTACAAAGTAAAGTCAATATTGTAGCGAATAAAATTCAAAAAATAATAAAAAGGATTGTAAAAGTTTTCGTATCGTAAAAATAGGGCTAAAAATTCTTTACAAAAAAGCCCAAAAAATATATAATGTTCTAGTAAATTCATAAAGGAGCAGTTATGCCATACATATTTTTAATGCTAGCGTGTTTTAGTTCTTCGCTAATAAACATCGCCAGCGGATATTTTAATAAGCGCACCGTTAATAAAAAAGACGCGCAAATGATTTACACTTTTATAACGTTCTGTTCTTCACTAGTAATGTGGGGGATAATGTATGCAATAAGTTTTAGTTTCGATGCTAAGGTTTTGCCATATTCAGTAATGTTCGGCTTGTTTTTAACGATGGGGACAATGGGTAATATCTTCGCACTAAAAACGGGGCCTATTGTGCTTACTTCGCTTTTAGTTCAAATATCAACCGTAGCCGTTGCCGTTTGGGGCGTTATCTTTTGGTCGGAAAGATTCACTACCAAGATAATAATCGGTATGGTTTTGGTTTTGGTTTTGCTATTTTTATGCTTATACACCAAAAAGGAAGAAGGAACTAAAACCCAAAAAATCACTCTAAAATGGTTGTTTTTCGTTATGCTTGCTTTCGTGGGGAACGGGGCTTGCCTTATCGTTCAAAAAACCCAACAAATTGTTTTTGGTAATCTTCACGGCAATATGTTAATGTTCTTTGCTATGATAGTTTGTGTAATCGCGGGGACGGTAGTGCTTTTAATTAGCGATAAATCGGATATTAAACCAATCGTAAAAAGGGGTGGCGTGTTTGCGAGTTTAGTTGGTATCGCCAACGGGCTACTTAACTTGTTCGTAATTTTAATTACTAAAACCGACCTAAAATCTAGCCTAGTTTACCCAACTCTTGCAGTGGGTGGCCTAATTATAACTAGCCTACTTTCTATCGTGCTATTTAAAGAAAGATTAAAGTGGTGGCAATGGGTAGGCGTTATTATAGGTATTGTGGCAGTTGGATTGCTTTCATAATAACCATAACTTAAAAATAAATTAAAAAAACTAATAGGTAAAGGCAAAAATAATGATTTTTGCTTTTATTTTTTTATAATTCGTGTTATAATGATAAAAGTTAATTCATACGGGTGTAAATTATGGTAGAAGCAACTAATTTTATCGAAACAATTATTAACGAAGAGTTAGAAAGTGGAAAAGTGACTAGCATACAAACGCGTTTTCCACCCGAACCTAACGGATATCTTCATATAGGCCACGCTAAGTCGTTGTGCCTAAACTTTGGCGTTAAAGAAAAATATAACGGCAAATGCAATCTGTTTTTAGACGATACTAACCCTTCAAAAGAAAAAGAAGAATTCGAAGAAGCAATCAAAAAAGATATTGAGTGGCTAGGCTTTACTTACGACGAAGTGACGCACGCTTCGGACTACTACGAAAAGATTTACGAGTTTGCCGAAAGAGAAATTATGCTTGGCAACGCCTTTGTTTGCGACCTAACGCCCGAAGAAATTTCTAAAAATCGTGGCACGCTTACCACACCGGGCACCGAAAGTCCTTATAGAAACCGCACGATAGAAGAAAACTTAAAACTCTTTAGAGAAATGCGCGACGGAAAGTATAAAGACGGCGAAAAATGTTTAAGGGCAAAAATTGATATGGCATCGCCAAACATCAATATGCGCGACCCTGTTATTTATAGAATACTTCGCGAAACGCATTATAGAACGGGTGATAAATGGTGCATTTATCCTATGTACGACTTTGCACACCCTATATGCGACTACTTGCAAGGGGTGACTCACTCTCTTTGCACCTTAGAGTTTGAAGACCATCGCCCACTCTACGACTGGGTAGGTATAACCCTAGGCTTTAAGAACAAACCAAGGCAAATTGAATTCGCAAGACTAAACGTGACCAATCTTGTAATGAGCAAAAGATATCTAAAAAAACTTGTAGAAGATGGTTCGGTTGACGGGTGGGACGACCCGCGTATGCCAACTCTAACCGGACTTAGAAATCGTGGCGTGCCAGCCGAAGCGCTTAAAGATTTCTGCGCGCGTATCGGTATTAGTAAAGCCAATTCAGAAGTTCAAATCTCTTATCTTGAAGCGTGCATTAGAGAATATCTTAACGCCCACGCCGAAAGAGCAATGTGCGTTCTAAAACCACTTAAAGTGACCATAACTAACTACGAAGATAATAAAACCGAACTTTGTGAGTTTGACGTTAACCCACAAGACGAAGTAAAGAAACAAAGGCAAATAACTTTCTCTAAACATATTTATATTGATAGTGAAGACTTTTCGCTAAACCCACCGCCAAAATATTTTAGGCTTAAAGTTGGGGGCTACGTTCGCTTAAAAGGTGCATACGTTATAAAATGTGACGACGTTGTTATGGGCGAAAACGGTGAAGTTAAAGAACTTCTTTGCTCTTACGTAGAGAATAGTAAGAGTGGCAACGATACTTCGGGCATCAAAGTTAAAGGCGTTATTCAATGGGTAGAAGAAAGCACGGCGATAGACGTTGAGATAAGAAAATACGGACACCTACTTAAAGACGAAGAATACGCTGGGCAAGATTTTTCGGAGCGTATGAACAAAAACAGCGTAGAAATTTATAACGGCAAGGTAGAGCCGTACGTTATGGCAAACCAAGATGATAGACCTTATCAATTTATGCGCACGGGCTATTTTAAAAGATTAAAACTAAACGGCAAAGAAATTCTTTCCGAAATCGTTTCTCTAAAAGATAACTTTAATAAATAAAACATAAAAAACCACCGAAATTTCGGTGGTTTTTGATTTGTATGCTGAAAACTTAAAACACGTCTCTAACGGCTAAAATTTTGCCCGTTTTCGCGTCCATTAAAAATGCTTTTATCTTGTTTTGGTGCGAAACGCCTATATAATAATAAGGATATTCGTTTTTAACTAAAATGCGCATATAAATTTCGGCGTTAAAAGTTCCGTCTTCGCCCGTTTTTTCTTTAATTAAATTAGGCTGTAATTCTTCTAGTTTATTAAGCACTTGTTCACACGATAAAACGCCACTTGGCACTATACTTTTAAGTTTAGCCGTGCTACTTTTTGCGCCCACGAAAATATTAACGTCGAATTCTAAAAGTTCAAAGTCGTTTATTTCAAAACTAGCCGTGTAAGAATTGTTGATTTTAGAGTGCTGGAACTCTTTTTTGTAGTTAAATCCGTCGTGTGTAAAGGCAATAGAATAACTAACGTTAGAATCTAAATCACCTGAGATTTTAAACTTTAACCTATAAATAATTTCACCCGTTTTGCCGTCTAAAACGTATGGCTGTTCGATAAATCCATAAGCACACTTAACGCTAATTTTTTGCTCTCCGTCAGTTTCGCCTTGATAGATTTGACTTCTAAATTCACTAACGTGGCCAACAAGATGATTTTTCTTGCACCCAAAAAGCGTTATAGTGCTAACGATTAGCGATACAGATAACAATAAACAAAATAACTTTTTCACGTTTCACCTCTAATATAAATTATTAAAAAGCACAAAAAAATAGACCAAAATATCAGTAATTACTTAAAACACTTGAAAAATTTTTGCCTATTTTATATAATAATCTTATGAATATTTTTCCGATTAACAATAGTGGCAACAAAAAAGCAGGCTCTCTTTTTAGCCTAATGATGTTTTCGTTTATTGTTTTTAACTTAATAGTTTCGCTCTTTTTGGGCATTTTAGGTGTTAGTGGCAACCTTTTAAGCGCGTTGCTAACCCTTTCTATTCTTCTTGCAAGTTTGTTTGTAGCGCTAATTTCTAGCAAAGATAAAAAAGAAGTTTTTGCGCTTATAAACAAAAAGTTTAACCCGCTATTTATTGCTATAAGCGTTGCGCTATCTTTTGCAATGATTTTTGGGCTAGGCTTTACAAACACTATTGCTGACGACTTCTTTAAGGGGATAGGCATAACTATCCCCGTGACTGATTTTTCGGTTAATAGCGTTAAAGACTATATTTTTTATAGCGTGTTTTTAGCACTAATACCCGCTATGGCGGAAGAATTGTTTTTTAGGGGTATTTTAATAACGAACTTAAAAACTACAAATCTAAAGAAAATCTTAATTTCAGCGCTTTGCTTTTCGCTTTATCATTGTTCGCTAACTAAACTTGTTTACCAGTTTATATACGGCTTAATTTTGGGCTTATTATTTGTAAAAACCAACAACCTAATTTTGCCGATAATAACGCATTTTTTAAATAATTTTATTATTTTAACGGTTAATTTTATAGGTTTTACAATAGATTTGTTTAATCCTATTTTTATCGCTAGTGGCATTTTTGTTTTAGCAGTTTGCGTGTTTTTCTTAGTTAAAAACCTAAAACTTAAAAACAAGGAAAACGCCGAAAACGTTAAAAACTTTTTCGTGCCGTATTCACTTGTTGGGTTTATTATTTGTTTAATTATGATTATAGGTGGGATAGTTTAATGTTAAAGGTTAATATTGTTGCCGTTGGCAAGGTAAAGGAAAAATATTTTTCGGGCGGCATTAACGAATACGCTAAACGCCTATCGCGTTTTTGTGAGTTTAAAATTTGCGAAATCGAAGAAGAAAACCTAAAAAACCCGTCTAGCCAAGATATAATAAATATAAAAGAAAAAGAAGGGCAAAAGATAATTCCTAACCTTAAAGGCAAGGTTGTTGTTATGGCAATAGAAGGCAAAAAAACTTCTAGCGAAGACCTAGCCGAACTAATCAAAACTTATAAAGACCAAACGGGCGTTATAACCTTTGTTATAGGTGGCTCTTACGGGCTTTCGGAAGAAGTTAAAAAAAGAGCAGACCTTAAATTATCTTTTTCAGATATGACCTTTCCACACACTTTGTTTAGGCTAATGTTAACAGAGCAAATTTATAGGGCGTTTACGATTTTAGGGGGAATAACCTATCATAAATAATATTCATATTATAATGTATGAATATTCTAAAAATACTAAACAAAACCTACCTAAAATTTAGTGGCGAAAAGGGTGTTTACGGGTTTAGTGAAAACAACAACCCTCTCTACTTTTTTAAGGTGAGTAAAAGCCCAAAACCCGTTATAATCGTGCAGTACGCGTTGCACGCTAGGGAGTTTATAACTTCGCATCTAGCCATTAGCCAAATGCGCGATTTTATGCTTTTAGGAAAGTTTGGCACGGTTTACTTTTTGCCACTTACTAACCCAGACGGAGTGCAAATTTGTTTAACTAAAAACAAACTCTATAAAGCAAATAAAAACGGCGTTGACTTAAACGTTAATTTCGATGCTAAATGGGGCACGGGTGAGTTTAACGAAAAAACTAAGGGCGCGCAAAACTATATCGGCACGCACCCTTTTAGCGAAAAAGAAAGCATAGCGCTTAAAGACTTTACTCTTAAAGTAAAGCCTGATATAACGGTTAGTTATCACGCTAAGGGCGAAGAAATTTACTATGAGTTCTTTCAAGACAAAAAGTCTAAAAAAAGGGACTATAAAATAGCCAAACGCCTTGCAAAAACAACGGGGTACACTATAAAAAGCACGCCAAATTCCGTCGGTGGATATAAAGATTGGTGCATAGAAAAACTTAAAATTCCTTCTTTTACAATAGAAGTTGGTAGCGATAAACTTTCGCACCCGATAAAGATAAAACATTTAAATAATATACGCGCGAAAAACAAAAACGTAATTAGCGTTTTAACAGCCTTAAAGCGTTATAGGTGATATATGGAAAAATTTATGAAACTTGCCCTAAAACAAGCCGAAAAGGCTTATTTAGTAGATGAAGTGCCAATCGGCGCAGTTATCGTTTTAGGTGAAAAAGTTATAGCAAAAGCACACAATCAAATAGAAAAGTCGCAAGTTCCAACGCGCCACGCCGAAATTATCGCAATAGAAAAAGCGTGTAAAAAACTAAAAAGTTGGCGACTAGACGGGGCGGAAATGTATATAACGTTAGAGCCTTGCCCAATGTGTGCGGGCGCAATAGTAAACGCTAGGATAAAAAAGGTGTATTTTGGCGCATACGAAAAAAAGAGTGGCTCTGCTAAAAGCAAGTTCGATATACTAGAAAATAGTGGATTAAACCATAAAACCGAATTTTTAGGTGGCGTTATGGAAGATGACTGCGCAAGGCTACTAAAAAACTATTTTAAGGAAAAAAGAAAGGGCGAAAAATATAAAAAATAGTACTAAACCTTTTCTTAAACATAAAAAACAAAATAAAAAACCCATCGAATTACCGATGGGTTTTTGTTTTATAAATTTGTTTTATAAAGTTGTTATGCGCTAATCTTTTTTGCTTTTTTATTAGCGATTTTTCTTTGGATAAGTTTAACAAGTTCAACAACAGGAAGAACGATTAAACCAAGCCCTACAGCAATAGCGTATTCTTTGATGTTAACGTGTGTAAAGCCAAACGCGTTTGACAAGAACGGAACTTCACAAACAAGCGTTGTTGCTATAATAGAGCCAACCGATGCAATCCATAAAATCTTGTTAGATGAGTGCATTTTAAGTAGGCTACCACGTTGCGAACGCATATTGAAACTATGGAAGATTTCCGAAAACGATAGGGTTAAGAACGCCATTGTCACGCCGTGGCTACTCACAATCTTGCCTGCTTCGTTAAATATTGAGCCGCCGTGTTCGATAACTGCGCCGATAAAGAAAGAAGCAAGAGTTAAAATCGTTACCATAAAGCCTTGGTATGCAATGTCAAAACCCATACCATCGGAGAAAATACCCTTTTTAGAACTACGTGGTTTTCGGTTCATAATGTCGCGTTCAGCCCTTTCCATACCAAGTGCAAGGGCAGGGAAACAGTCGGTCACAAGGTTAATCCATAATAAATGCACAGGGTCTAAAATGGTAAAGCCAATAAGTGTTGCGATAAATATGGTTAAAACTTCACTCATATTAGAGCCGAGCAAGAATTGAATAGACTTTCTAATGTTGTCGTAAATTCTACGACCTTCTTCAACAGCACCAACTATGGTTGCAAAGTTGTCGTCTGCAAGCACCATATCGGCAACGTTCTTAGTCACGTCCGTACCCGTAATACCCATACCAACGCCAATGTCGGCACTCTTAATTGAAGGAGCATCGTTAACGCCGTCACCGGTCATCGCAGTCACGTAGCCGGCTTTCTTCCAAGCGTTTACTATACGGGTTTTGTGTTCGGGTTGAACCCTAGCGTAAACGCTAATGTTCATAAACTTGCTTTCGAATTCTTCATCGCTCATTTCGTTTAGTTCAGCACCCGTAATAGCGTAAGTGCCGTTTCCAATAATGTCGAGTTCTTTTGCAATAGCCGTAGCCGTATCAATGTGGTCACCCGTAATCATAATAGGGCGAATACCAGCATTTTTGCAGTTTACGATAGCCGCCTTAACTTCTGGTCTAACAGGGTCTATCATACCGCAAAGCCCAACGAAACAAAGCCCAACTTCTAATTCTTCGGCTTCAAAAGAACTTGGTGCACTTTCATACACTTTTTTAGCAAGTGCAAGAACACGAAGCGCCTTTTCAGCCATATCTTTGTTTGCTTTATAAATGTTTTCTCTATATTCATCGGTAATAGGCACGATTTTGTCGCCTAGTAAATAGTGCGTGCATTTACCAATAATAACGTCTGGCGCACCCTTGGTGTATTGAACGGTTTTGCCGTTATCCGTGTGTACGGTAGACATCATCTTTCTCATAGAATCGAAAGGTGCTTCGCCAATACGTGGATAGGTTTCTTTAAGTTTAGATTTAGCGTTGCCAAGTTTGTTTGCCCAAACAACAAGCGCTGCTTCGGTAGGTTCGCCCGTAACGTTGCCTTCTTCATCAATTTCAGCATCAGAACAAAGAGCCATACCATTTGCAACGTATTCTTCGTTTTCGCCAAAGAAATCAACAACGGTCATTTTATTTTGGGTGAGAGTACCCGTTTTATCCGAACAAATAATTTGTGCGCAACCTAGCGTTTCAACAGCCGTTAGTTTTCTAATGATAGCGTTTCTCTTAGACATATTAGTAACGCCGATAGAAAGAGCAACCGTCACAACTGCTGCAAGCCCTTCTGGTATAGCAGCAACGGCAAGCGATACTGCAACGATAAACGAAGGGAGAACGGTTTGCTTAAAGTTAAAGTTTCCAGAACGAATAACTTGTATGCCGAAAACTAAAAGTGAAATACCGATAACTAAATAGGTAAGAATTTTAGAAAGTTCGCCAAGTTTCTTTTGAAGTGGGGTTTGGTTATCTTTTGCTTGTTGAAGCGCACCTGCAATTTTACCCATTTCGGTATCCATACCCGTTGCAGTAATAACGGCAACGCCACGCCCGTAAACAACCGTGCTACCCATATAAACCATATTCTTTCTGTCGCCAAGAGGCACGTCTTTTTGCCCATCTTTAAGCGAAATAGCATCAACGATTTTGGTAACGGGAACAGATTCGCCCGTAAGTGCCGCTTCTTCTAGCTTTAGGCTAGCGTTTTCTATTATTCTAGCGTCGGCAGGAACAGCGTCGCCTGCTTCTAGTAAAATAATATCGCCAACAACTAGGTCTTCGCTCTTTACTATCGTGACTTTTCCATCACGAAGCACCTTAGAAGTCGCTGCGGACATTTTTTGCAAGGCTTCTATTGCTTTTTCGGCTTTGCTTTCTTGGTAAACACCTAAAACTGCGTTTATTATTACTACTGCTAGAATAATAATAACGTCTGCAAAACTTTCGCCTTCTACTATTGCTAAAACACCGCTAATTGCCGCAGCAACTAAAAGTATAATAATCATAGGGTCGGCAAGTTGTTCTAAGAACTTTCTAACAATTGATTTGCCTTTTGCAGCAACCAATGCGTTTTTGCCGTTTTCGTTTAGGCGTTTATTCGCTTCGGTAGTAGAAAGCCCTTCTTTTTTGCTTTTGGTTTCTGATAAAACCACGTCTACGTCTTTACAATAATGTTTCATTTACTTCTCCATATATATTATGTTTAATATTATTGTTTTTTATCGATAAATATAAATATGAGTAAAAAAATAAAACGAAAATACTATCGTTTTATTCTATTCCGTGCTTAATTTTGTATTTTTCAAGCGCTACTACAAGTTGGTCTGCACAAGAAGTGCCAGCCCTGCAATTTATGCCTTTAAGTAAAAAAATCACTTCGTCTATATGCTTGCCTTCAACCAGCCTAGAAATAGCCTGTAAATTGCCACGGCAACCATTTTTAAACATAACGTCACTAACCGTTAAATCTTCTAAAACGTTGAAAGTAATTTGAGTAGAGCAAGTGCCTTTTGTTATATAAGTTTCCATTTTAATCCTTTAATTTTTACTTTTAGTCAACTAAGAGTTCGTAAATAGTGCGGTAGGTGTCAGATGCTTTTTCGCCCCATTTCTTATAAATGTCTTTTGCGATTTGCCTGTTTGCAACCACAAGTTTAAGTTCTAGCGCAGGTTGCACGGGCTCAATAATTTTAAGGTAAACGGTATAAGTTCCGTCTTTATTCATAAAGTAGTCGGCAACGCACTCTTGTTTTTTTCTGTATCTTGCACGATTGTTTTTTACAAATAGCGCAATATCTTCACGCGTAGAGGCAGGGATTTGCACGAAAAAGTTTGCAAGGCAAATTCGCCCGTCCGTCGTGATAGAATATAAAGGTTCGCCCGTTTCGTTTACGTTGTAGAGCCAACCACAATCTAAAAGTTGGTTAAGTAGGGGCTGGCAATCCATATATGCAAGCCAACTATTAGAAGAACAGCACATATCAAGCACCGTGTTCTCTGAAAGCGGTACTTCCATTTTGTCAAAGACAAAAAGCAATATTAATTTGTTTAAAGATGAATCACCCTTAACTTGCATTGCATACTCCTACTTATATAGTATAACTTAAAAGAAGGGCTTTTGTAAAGGGAATAACGAAAAAATTGTAGATAATAGGCGAAAAAAGGATTGTTATATTTAAAAAATAATGTTATAATATATACTAGTTAATTATGTAATGCTAAAAAAACACCTAACTAGCCGTAAAAAAATCTATTTTTTGGGAGATAATTTTATGAACAAAAGAGAAGAACTTGATTTGTTTTTAACCCGTGCAGATGAGTTTATCGAAAGCAAATATATTTTAGCCGATATCAAAATAGTAAACCTACTAAAAAGTATCGCAAGTTCAGACACGCTTATAGCAATTTTCAAAAACTGCCTAGATGGTTTCGACTATGAAAAAGCGTTTAGCACCTATCTTGTTAAAAGCAAATATCTATCGGGTGATAAAGGCGAATTCGTGTTGCCGTCTACTTCAAGAGAACTACTAGCGTTTATCTTTAATCTTTTAGTTGATATCGATGCAAAGAGAATAGATTTTTCGGGCTTTATAAAAAAATATTTTTACGAAGACGGTAGTTTTTCAGCGGGCTATTCAGCATTTATAAACGCTATGATTAAGCCTTTTAAAAACTCTGTTAAAATGCTTATGGAAAGCGTTATAGAAGGCAAACTTCAAGACCCAGTAGAAGCCTTAACGGAAGAAGAAAATAGAAAAAGAGAAGAAGAAATTAAGAGAATTGAAAGAGAGAAAAAAGAGAAAGAACTTTTAAGTAAATCTTACGGCGAAAGCATTAAAAAAGCCAAAGAAATTCTCCTTAAAATTAAACTAAAAACCAAGAAATCTAGGCTTAAAGACTATAAAAAAGAGCCACTTTTGTTGGTTATAGATATGCTTGCAAACACCCTAGATAGCGAAGATAAAGACGCTATAACTTACGCTTTCGTTTCGTTTAACTACGCTTCTAAGGTGCATAAAGTTCTACTTAAAAAACGCAAAAAAATCGGTAAATTAGTAAAGGCAATATTAAATGCAATTTAAAGAAAAAACGCTTAATTCAACCACTATTTATAACGGCAAAATTCTAACGCTTAAAAAAGATGAAGTAGAACTTATCGATAATTCTAAAAGTTTTAGAGAAGTGGTAGAGCATAGTGGTGGCGCGTGTGTGCTTTGCACCATAAAAGGCAAGATTTTACTTGTTAAACAATTTAGATATCCGTATAAAAAAGAAGTGTTAGAACTTCCCGCCGGCAAGATAAACAAGGGTGAAGACCCTAGCCTTACTGCGATAAGAGAACTTAAAGAAGAAGGCGGGGTTATAGTAGATGGGGTTGAACTTATGTTTGAGTGCTACCCTTCTCCGGGATATACTAACGAAATAATTTATATCTATAAAGCCGTAAATCCAAGACTTTCTTCTAGTGAGTTAGACGAAGGGGAATTTTTGTCTTGTGAGTGGGTTGAGATTAGCGCGCTTAAAAAAATGATAGAAAATAAAGAGATAAAAGACGGCAAAACGCTAATAGCGTTGCTTGCTTTCCTTAAATAAATGCTAGGAGATTAAGACTTGAAAAGATTAGACGTAAGAAACGTAGCAATAATAGCGCACGTAGACCACGGCAAAACCACGCTAGTAAACGAATTATTAAAACAAGGTGGGGTGTTTAGAGATAACCAAGCCGTATCCGATAGGGTTATGGACTCTGGCGATATCGAAAAGGAAAGGGGAATAACAATCCTTGCCAAAAACACTTCGGTAAATTATAAAGACGTAAAAATAAATATAGTAGACACGCCGGGGCACGCCGATTTTGGTGGCGAAGTAGAGCGTGTTTTAAAAATGGTTAACGGCGTTTTAGTATTAGTAGATGCGTGCGAAGGTCCAATGCCACAAACGCGTTTCGTAATGCAAAAAGCGTTAGAATTAAACCACAAACTTATAATAGTAGTAAACAAAATAGACCGTCCTGATGCAAGACTTTTAGAAGTGCAAGACGAAATTTTGGAACTATTATTCGAACTAAACGCTAACGACGACCAAATTGATAGCCCAATAATTTACTGCTCTGGTAGAGCGGGAACGGCTACAACCGATTTTAATAAACCGGGCACGGATTTAGTACCACTCTTTGAAGCAATCGTAAACCATTTCGAGCCACAAGAAGTTGACGAAAACGGGCCTTTCCAAATGTTAATATCTTCTATCGACTATAACGAATACGTTGGTAGAATAGGTATCGGTAGAATAGAAAGGGGCTCTGCTAGGGTTAACCAAGAAGTAGAAACTTGCAACTTTAACGTTAAAGGCAAAGAAATTAAAGGAAACCTTATCAGCATATATCAAATAGACGGGCTTAATAGAGTGCAAGTAGAAAGCGCAAGGGCTGGCGATATTGTTTGTGTAAGTGGATTAGACAACCTTTCTATCGGCGACACCGTTTGCCAAAGGGGCTATGCCGAACCTGTGCCTTTCGTTAAGATTTCAGAGCCAACGGTTGAAATGACTTTTTCGGTAAACGATAGTCCGTTTGCAGGCAAAGAAGGTAAGTTTGTCACCACAAGACATTTAAGAGATAGGCTATTTAAGGAAATGCTAAAAGACGTTTCGTTAAGAGTAGAAGAAACCGATTCAGCCGACTCTTATAGGGTTTGCGGTAGAGGCGAAATGCACCTTTCAATTTTAATTGAAACTATGCGTAGAGCAGGCTACGAATTCCAAGTAGGCGCGCCAAAAGTTATGTATAAAACCCAAGGCGAAACTATTTTAGAACCTATCGAAAGGCTTGTTGTAGACGTGCCAGAAGATAAAACGGGTAGCGTGTTTTCAAGTATGGGCGTTAGAAAAGGCGAACTTATCGAAATGCAAAATATCGGTAGTAGAATAAGACTTGAATTTAAAGTTCCTGCAAGGGGCTTGTTCGGGTATAAAAGCCAATTTTTAACTGATACTAGGGGCGAAGGTGTGTTTAACACCGTGTTCTACGGCTACGAAGAATATAAAGGCGACATAGAAAGAAGAACGGCAGGCGCACTTGTAGCGTTTGAAACGGGCGAAGCCGTGACTTACGGACTATTCAATGCGCAAGGTAGGGGACAACTATTTATCGGTGCAGGCACTAAGGTATACGAAGGTATGATAGTCGGCGTTTCACCAAAAGGTGAAGATATACCTGTAAACGTTTGCAAGAAAAAGCATCTAACAAACACCAGAGCATCTGGTTCGGACGATGCTTTAAGGCTAGAAACTCCAAAAATTATGAGCCTTGAAGAAGCGATGGAATTTATCGCGGACGATGAACTTTTGGAAATCACGCCACAAAATATTCGTATTAGAAAGAAAACTTTAAATACCGAAATGCGTCTTAAAAGAAAGGCGCGCGGTTTAGAATAAGAAAACTAGAATAAAACCGAATAAAAAAACAAAAAATAAAACAGCGAAACTACTTTACGAGTTTCGCTGTTTCTTTTCGCTAATTAGTTATTTGCAACCACAGCCGTGGCCGAATAAGTTAGCACCGCCGTTTTTGCAAAGACAGCAAATAACGAAAAGAGCCAAAGGCAGACAGTAGCAATTAGAGAAAAGACCGTTTAAGCAACCACTTTTACCAAGGCAGATAATAAGTAAAATTATAAGTACCCATAAGCAACAGTTATTACCAAAAAAGTCAAAACATCCGTTCATAAAAATACCTCCAAAGTGTCTTAACTCTCCACCTATGTAGATTTTTTTGGGTGGCGGAGAAGTTTTATCTACTATCAGTATACTTTTTAAATTTTAAAAATGTGACAATGCCCTTAAATTCATTTGCCTATAAATTTTTTTTGTGTTAAAATTATGTAGGCGAATAGCGGGCATACCTTGGTAGTTCGACTATAAAATATCGTCAAAACGCTTTTTTTATCAACGAATATCCTGTGTGAATTCGATTGGAGATTTTTATGAAAACTGAAAACAACAAATTTTTTTCGACTAAAAACGTTGTGTATCTTGCAATTTTAACGGCGCTTCTCGTGGTGTTTTACTTGCTTGGCACGGTGTTTAAGATAGTGACTAACGTAAACTTAACGCTAATCCCCATAGCACTTGGCTCTTTAATACTTGGCGTTCGTGGTGGGCTAATACTTGGCGTTATAAGCGGGCTATTAACTTTTTTGTTCGGCGTTGTTAATATAGACCCGTTTACGAATATCCTTTTCGTTCATCATCCCGTAATAACGTTTTTAATATGCGTTCTAAAAATAACCATCGCAGGCGTTGTGTCTGGCGTGGTGTATAACCTAGTTAAAACAAAAAACGAAAAACTTGCTTGCTTTATTTCATCGGGCGTTGTTCCTATAATCAACACGGGCTTATTTATTCTTGGTATGTTCACTATGCCCGAAATGCTTAACGGCTTTGCAAGTGATAACGGCGTTAGCGCAATATACTTTTTAGTGATAATGTGCGCAGGCGTAAACTTTTTAATAGAGTTTGCCATAAGCATAATTTTTGCACCCGTAGTTTTTAACGTGACCAAAGTTTTGGAAAGGAATTTCAGTAGGTAATAGTATGCTTCTTGCAATAGATATAGGTAATACCAATATAAAATATGGTATTTTTGATAACGAAAAACTAATCGCGTCTTTTAGGGTTTCGTCTAGGCTCACGAAAACGGCGGACGAATACGGCTCTGTTTTAATAAACCTTTTACTCACAAAAGGTATTAAAAAAGAAGACGTTAAAGGTATAATAATGTCGTCGGTTATTCCGTCGCTTAACTATACTATATGCCATATGTGCGAATACTTTTTTGAAATTTCGCCTTTAATGATAGGTCCAGGTCTTAAAACGGGGCTAAACATCAAGGCTGAAAACAGCAAAGAAGTTGGCGCAGACATAATAGTAAACAGCGTTTCGGCTTACAATAAGTATGGCGGGCCGGTAATCGTTATCGACTTTGGAACGGCAACCACGTTCGACGTTATTGATAAAGATTGTTCGCTTCTTGGCGTGGTAATCGCACCGGGTATAAAAACTTCGTTAGAAGGTTTAGTGCACAACACGGCACAACTTTCAATGATAGAACTAGAAGCGCCAAAAAGCGCGTTTGGTAAAAACACTAAAACTGCAATGCAAGCGGGTGTTGTATTCGGCTTTGCAGGGCTAGTTGACAATATAGTAAACAAAATCAAAAAAAGTTTAGGTTTAGAAGGAATAAAGGTAGTAGCAACGGGTGGACTTGGCGAAATTATTGCAAAAGAAGTTAAGTGCATAAATTTCGTTGATAGAACTTTAACGCTAGAAGGTTTAAGATACATTTATCAACTAAATCAAACTAATAAGGAGCAATAAGATGAAAAAAGTAGGCGTAGCAATATTAGGTCTTGGCGTTGTAGGTGGTGGCGTATACCAAATTCTTACAAACAATAGAGAATATTTCAAAAAATCTCAAGGTCTTGATATTACGGTAGAAAACGTTTTAGAAAAAAATCTTGATAGAGCAAAACAACTTGGCGTTCCAGAAGAAGCCGTTGCAACTTGTATCGAAGAAGTAGTTTCTAACCCAGCGGTAGACGTGGTGGTAGAAGTTATCGGTGGTATCGGCGTTGCTAAGGACTTCGTTATAAAAGCGCTAAAAAGTGGTAAAACCGTTGTCACTTCTAATAAAGAACTCTTCGCAAAGTTCTGGCCAGAACTAGAAGCAACTGCTAAAAAGAAACACGCAGGTCTATTCTTCGAAGCAACTTGCGTTGGTGGCGTTCCTATCATTAGAGCACTTACCGAAAGTATGCAAGCAAACAAAATCTTGTCTATTAAAGGTATCATAAACGGCACAACCAACTACATTTTAACCAAAATGGCAAACGAAGGTATGGCTTATCAAGACGCTCTTAAAGAAGCGCAAAGATTAGGATACGCAGAATTCAACCCAACTGCCGACGTAGAAGGGTACGACGCTATGTATAAACTATCAATTCTATCAAGCCTAGCGTTTAACACCAAAGTTTCTATCGATAGCATTTACCGTGAAGGTATCACCGAAGTTAACGTTAAAGATATCACGTTAGGTAAAGATATGGGCTACACCTTAAAACTATTAGGTATCGGTAAAAACACCGAAAACGGCATAGAAGTTAGGGTTCACCCAACGTTCGTGTCAAATTCTAGCCCACTTGCATCAGTTAGCGATTCGTTTAACGCTGTTTGCATTAACGGCGATGCTGTTGGTGACATTATGTTATACGGCAGGGGCGCAGGCGACCTTCCTACTGGTAGCGCAATCGTATCAGACGTGATTTTTGCTTGCAAACACGCTGAATACTACTACACTCCATTTAAAAATGATGAACAAGGCGCAAAAGAAACCAAATACGTGACCGATTTTAATTCTCAATACTATCTAAGATTTTTAGTTGACGATAAGGCTGGCGTTCTTGCTAAGATAACGGCTATCTTCTCTAAATACAACGTAAGTATCAAAGAAGTTAAGCAAGTTTTATCAGAAAACGGCAAAGCAGAAGTCGTTCTTATCACTCACGCAACCAAAGAAAGTTCTATTAAGAAAACTCTTGAAAAACTTAAAGAGTTCGATGGCGCAATCGAAGTTTGTGGCACTATTAGAATTGAAGACTAATAAGAATAGGCCTATAAAAAATTCAAAAAATAAATTAAAAAAGATGCAAAAATTTTTGCATCTTTTTTGTTTTTTTACGTGTTATCTTTCTCTATAATTTTAGGTGTTAAATCTTATTGTAGCAGTCGCATTTTTCAGTTCCAACATAGCCCGTGTCTTTGCATTTTTTGCACGCATAAACGGGCGAAAGGTCATCGATAGTGAGCCCGATTTTCGCTAGCATTTCACTAACTTTTTTGCGTGTACTTGATTGCTCAGAAAGGAGCGAAGAAATAAGCGAAGAATTTTCTTCTATCTCAGCAAAAGCAAGGTCTTTTTCAATGGCAAAAAGTCTTTGATAAAGGTCAGAAAACCCATCAATTTTCATAGCGTTATCTAGGTTTTGACCGGCTCTTGAAACGGCTTTAGAGCGCCTTCTTTCATACTCTCTGTTATACTCTAAAACGTCCGTCCCACTAGCGCTTTGACCACTTGTATCAGTAGCATCTTCTAGCGTGAAAATATTGTTGTTTTTCCAGTTAGAAAGCACCCCGTTAAGATAAGCAATAGGCGAAGTTTTACCTGCCGATAATTTAGATGCTTCTATAATCATTTCGTTAGAGAAATTCCAATTTTTCCACATTTCGTAGTTAGATTTATCCCAACTATTTGGCCTACGCGAAACGCCACAAATTGTAAGCACTTTTTTAATAAATTCGTAGTCTTGTTTTTCCTTTTCAAACCTATCGCTAATACTTGAAAGTTCAATAACTCCGTCTTGGCGCAATTTTTCAATAAGTTCGTCCATATAGGTGAGAGTGTTTTCGCCTTTTTTAAATAATTCGCTTGCAATTAAAAGCATTCCGTCTTCGGTAAAGCCGTAAGACAACCACTTGTTTACGTAAGTGTCGATTTCAGTATCAACAACTTCAACGTAAATAGAAAGCGCGCGATTGATTTTTAGCGCTAAGTCGTAAATTTGTTGCTTAGCATCAAGGTGGGCAGAGATTTCAATTTTAGAAAAGCACTTAATAGAATATAATTCAAGCATAAGTGCATCAAGCCTAGCCATACCGCCTTTTTTAACGTTTTTAGCGGCAAAAATAATACTTTCAGGCTCAAACCCAAGAGAATTCGTCCATTTTTTGAACAAATTAAGGTCATCAATTTCAGGTTTTCTTTTAAGTTTAAGATTAGATAAAATCTTTTCTAGCGTGTATTGATGTAATAGGTAAGAAGAAAGTTCTTTTTCAACCTTTTCAACCGTGGTAATATCTCTATTTCCGTAGTCTTTAGCAACAGCCGAAACGTATCTATAACTAATATTCGCCCCCTTAGTGTCAATGCAATATCTAATAATCATAAGCATTGCTTCGGGCTTGATGTTATAAGTTTCCATAAGGTTAAAGTATTCGGTATATTCAGCCGTTCCTATCATACGCGAAGGGAGCATTGCTTGTAAACCCTTGGAAAATTCAGTATATTTTTCGGCTTTAATTTTTCTAGGCTTAACGTAAGAAGCGTGTTTAACGGGCATATAAGCAATTTCTAATGGAGAAACGCTTAAAATAGAAACAAGTTCAAATTCTTCCCAAAACTTAAACGAGTCTAACACTTCTTCTTCTAAAAGCCCTAAAATTTCGGCAATTTCGCTTATTTCTTTATCCCCATTTTTAGAGCATAGGAAAAGCCCGTATAGGTAAACCTTAACGGCGTTTCCACTAGCAAGCGGCAGATAATCTTTAATAAACGTGTTCTCTATAACCGAATAGTTGGCCGAAGAAAACTCCTTAGAAAAAGAAAAGCCCATAATCTCTCCAAAAAATAAAATTCAAAAACACTTGCATATGCGCTTAATATGTTATATAATATATAAATAATATAATATATAGGGAAAGTGTCCCAAATAGCCCAAAAAACGAGTGTGCAAGGACTATTATATATTATAAAAAAATAAAAATCAACAAAATAAACTAAAATATTGCAATCAAAAATCAACAAAGGACATAAAACGGAGGTAGTTTTTCTTAAATTTTAAGGAAAAATCATTATGGCAGGACTTTTAACGGCAACGACAATTTGGAAAAACTTTATACTTGATAAGAACGTACAAGGCGAAGTTATTAGCGAACAACTAGACGGGGATTTTGCTAAATCAGAATTAAACATCTTTGGCAAAAACATTAGCGGTGAAAGAGTAATAATCTACGCTGAACTTGTAAGGCTTAATCGCACCAAGCACGCGCCCGTAATTATAATCGCGAAAGACGCGTATGATAGGGGCGAAAACCTTTTGGCAAAAACTCTTGCTAAAAAGGGTTTCATTTGCCTTACGGTAGATTACGCTGGGGATGACGGCGT
Organism: Christensenellaceae bacterium; assembly: GCA_045614165.1. Taxonomy (GTDB): domain Bacteria; phylum Bacillota; class Clostridia; order Christensenellales; family Borkfalkiaceae; genus UBA1259. Next base: position 113,882 of record JAZLCK010000008.1, read on the forward strand.
TAAAGAAAAATTCACGCACTACCCAGAAAAAGTTGCATACGCAAACTTAAAGAACGTAGACCTTGATAGTTTTATCATAAAAGAAGACTACACCACTTCTAACTGGTTTGAGTGGGACTGTGCTATAAAATGCGCTTACTATTACGTTCTAAATCAAGAATACACTAACGGCGTTGGGTTTTTAGGTATTAACGATGGTGCTACGGTAGTAATGCACGTTATCGCAACAGAAGAAAACGTTAAAGCGTGTGCAATTATAGGTGGCACGGGTTGGCAAGCGTATAGAACAATCGATAAATATGGCGAAACACCTGAACCACATTTTTCAGACGAAACTTTAAGATACGTAGCGTCTGTTGAAAGCGAAGCGTACTCTCAACTAATCAAATGCCCGCTTTTAGCCTTAATTCCATCAAATAGCGAAAAATACGATAGCGATAGAGCATACGACACTATTTCTAGAATAGACGAAAACATTTACACGGCGTTTAATATCGCACCACTAAAAAGGGATAGCGTAGATTATCAGTCATACTTTAACCTAGAAACGTTTTTAAGCAAGTTCTTGCTTGCAAAAAATGCTAAAACTATTCTCCCTAACGAAGTTTCGATTAAAGCCGAAGTAGAGAATAAGCAAATAACCATATGCGTCACACCCGACGCTAATAACTTAAAAGAAGTAGAACTTTTCGTTTCAGAAGAAGTTTGTTCATCTAGTCAAAGAAGTTGGAAAAAACGCTCTAAACTCGTTAAAATTTCAGGTTCTACTTTCGTGTTTAGTTATAGCCCATACGGAAAGTCTAAACGCGTGTTCTTCTTTGCAAGGGCAACTTATAAAAATAAGTTTTCAGTTTGTTCGCCCATAGCGTCTATTAAATTTGAAGAAAACGAAGTGGCGTTTAAGAATAAATCAGTAATACTTTATTCAACTAGAATAAACGATGCCGAAACAGCCTTTGCGCCATATAAGGAAAACGTGACGGGTGTAATAGGCGTGTCGTTAGACGAAGAAGATTGCGTTAGCATTTTAGAAGCCGTAAACGAAACCGAAGGGCTATATTCTAAAAACGGCTTGATTACTTATAGACTACGCGCACAAAAATATCGCCCTAAGGACGATTCAATTTTAATGTTCGATATCTATTCTAAAAAAGACGGGGTTGTAAAAGTATCACTCCACGCGAAAATCAATAATATAAACGTTTCTTACGGCGCAAGCATAAAAGTAATTTCAGGCGTTTGGCAAAACGTAAAAATTTATAAAAATAGATTCAAAACCGAAGAAGGCGCACCCATAAAAGATTTTTCTAGCGTTTACGCTCTATCAATGGTAAGCGAAAGCGAAGACGTAGAATTTTTAATAAATAACGCGCTATGGGTATAAGCAGTATGAAATTCAATATTGGCGACGTGATTGTTTCTAAAAAACCACACGCTTGTAAAGGCAAAGAGTGGGAAATTGTTAGAACGGGCGCAGACTATAAACTTAAATGCAAAACTTGCTTACGAACGATATTTTTATTGCCAGACGAACTTGTTAAGTTCACGGCAAAAATTCAAAAAAACGGGGAAAACTAATGGACGTTAATAAGAGCCTATGGGGAACTGAATATGGCAAAAGGCGTGGAACTACACTTCTACTTGCCGTTGTTTTAGTTTTGGTTATTATGCTTGCAACCATTGTTTACCTATATTCAAACGTGTTCGTTAGGGTGCTAGTTAAAGGTTCATCTATGTATGCAACGCTAGAAGATGGCGACGTGGTGAACGTTAACGTTAAGAAAAAGGCAACTTACGGCGACGTTATAGTTATAAAAGACGAAAGCCAAAGTTGGCTTATAAAACGCTTTATCGCAAAAGGTGGCGATAAGGTAATGATTAGCAACGGCTACGTTTTTGTAAACGGAGAAAAACTTGTCGAAGAATATATCGGGGAAGAAGGCACTACTTACTACCCAGATTGCTACGACAAAAATCACCTAGAACTTTTTGAACTAGAAGTTCCCGATGGCGAAGTGTTTTATCTAGGCGATAATAGGCGACAAAGTAGCGATAGCCGTAATCCGTTATACGGCACTACGAAAGAAAAAAGTATTGTTGGAGTGGTAAGCAAATTTTCAATTAGAACAAAAAGCATCACCACGAAAATAGTTGGTTTTAGTGCAAGCATAAAAGGCGTGATAGATTAAAGGAAAATTATGGGTAAAGGAATAAAAGTATTTTTTATATTCGGTTTGCTAAAAAAATTAATCGTTTATATCTTTAAATTTTTATATTTAATCGTAAAGTTTTTGAATTTGCAACCCGCCGTTTTAGTAAGTCTTGTTGGGCTAATACTATATCTAACGGGCAAACTAGAAGGTGGCGCGCTTGCAACCATATTTTATATCCTTTTAGTTCTTGCACTTTTCTACGCTATTATAAAAACCATAAAGTCAATACTTTTTCCAAAATCCAAAGATAAAAACGGCACGGATAGAAAGGTAGAAGTGGTGGACACAAAAACTCAAACCACCGTGCCACCAACCACGCAAACCACCGTTCCGCCTACAACACAAACCACCGTTCCACCAACCACACAAACGGTGCCACCAGCACAAACCACCGTTTCACCAACAACCCAAACTTCTAGCCCTAAATATCCACAATATTTTTTGGTTAAACAAAATCCAAACTATATAATGGCTGAATTTGAAGATAGATACGAATTGTACGAAAAAACGGACAAAGGGTTAGTTAAAATAAGAACAGACCAAAAGGCTAACTAATTTAG
>JAZLCK010000009.1:0-27890 GCA_045614165.1 Christensenellaceae bacterium
TCTAATTTTTCGTAAAATTCTTTAATGCGAGTTCTTTACATTTTTGTTGCCCTTTAAAGTTAATATAATTTATTATATTATTTAAATTAAAATATTTAAACTTATACCCAAGTATTATAACATACTAGGCGTTGTTTTTCAACTTATTTTTTAGAAAATTTTAAAAATATAAAGCCCACTTTATCAAAAAGCGGGCTTTTTTTACGTTAATTATTAGTCGTTTATTAAACTGCCGATTGGTTTTATGTAAGTTTGGCGTTTTTTAACGATTTCGGTTTCGGCAAACTTCCATTGATTTAGTATGTTAGAATTGCTTTCTAGCATTGGGTTAGACTCTATTTTTTCTACCTTATTTGCAACAACGTTGTTCATAATTCTTGAAATAACGATAGAGTTTATACCCGTGTTTTTGTGATTGCGTGTGACACCGATAACTGCCATTTCTAGTTCTTTTGGTTTATTGATAGATTTTAATAAATCTATAAAGCCTATCGGGAAGATTTTGCCTTTGTGTTTAATAAGTGCATCGGCAATAGATGGGAAACACATACCAAACGCTGCAATTTCATCGTTTTCATCAACTAAAAAACTACAAAATTTTGGGTTAACAATTATAGCAAAAGATTTTAGTAGGTTCTTCCAAGTTAATTCATCAACGGGAACGTAGTTATCTAAATGCCCGTAAGCATCGTTTAGCGCATCGTAAATTTTTGCGCCGTATTGCTTAATTACTTGCTTGATTGTAAGCGTGTCTAAAAGTTCTCTTAACTTGTATTTTTCACGAAGTTTTGCTGAAATTTCGCTAATCCTTTCGTAAGTTTTAATAACAAATTCTTTTTCTACCCAAAGCGATTCGTCGTTAAAGCCGAGTTTTTTCATATTTTCGCAAAAATATGGGTAGTAGTAGTTGGTCACATAAGTACTTCTTCTATCAAAGCCGTAGGTTAGCATACCTTCTCTATCTTGGTCGTTAAAACCCCAAGGCCCGTGAATTGTTTCCATACCTTGTTCTTTGCCGAACTTTTCAACAGCGCCAAGCAAAGCCTTAAATACTTCTATATCGTCTATACACTCAAAGCGCGAAAACCTAATGTTCTTTTCGTTGCGCATCTCATTTGAAGGTAAACTAACAAAGCCTGCTATTCTACCAACAAGTTCACCGTCTTTATAAGCCAAAAAACCTTTGATGATGCTGTGCTTTAAACTAAAATTCTTTTTTGGATTAAAGGTGTTCATTTCATCATCTCTTAAAGATGGAACGTAGTATGGGCAATTTTTATAAAGTTTTAGTGGGTACGTTGCGAATAATTTTATATCCTTTTTTGTTTTTACTTCTTTAATTTCAATCATAAACTTTTCTCTCTTTTATAAATATGCTTTAAGCATTACCCGTTTATTATACACCTTCATAAAAATTTTTGCAATAATTTGACGAAAAAAAATCCGCTATATAATAGCGGATAAATTTTTGTTTTAATTTTTTTATTTACTTTTGCGCTTTTTCAACGAGTTTTGGTGGCGACGAATCTTTAAGCGCCATTATATATTGTTCGTATTCTTCGTCGGTTAATTTCCTAATTTTATTTTTCTTTTTTACTGACATATTATCCCCCCTATCGCTTTTAATAGTATTATTTCTTTAAGAAGGATTTTTATTCGTTTTGCTATTTAATTTTTCAGAGATTTTAGTTTTTGCTGGTCGAATTTTCGGCTGGGCGTTTGCCTTTAATTTTATTGTAGAACTTGTCCTTAGAAAAGTCGCGCTCTTTGTCGTAAACTTCACCAAAAACTTCTAAACTAAACCTTAATTCTTCAAAATCGGCATAAGAAACGTCTTCTCTATCTATCACGGTTTTGATAAACGGAACTGCTCTTTCATCGCCGTATCTTGCAAGAAGATTTACAAAGAACGGAATTTCATTTGCTCTACTTAAAAATTCTTTAACTAAAATATCGAAAATCTTGTCTTCTTTAAGTTTAACGTATGATAAAATTTCGCAAATATACGCTCTGGTTTTTTCGCTCGCATTTTCGTATTCTGCGCACAATCTATCTTTAATTTTATCGCTTTTTTTAGCAAGCATTTCAACTGCTAATTCTTTAATAGGTTCAGCGTAGTCTAAAAGCATAAATTCTAAAAATCTTTGCTCGTTAAAATCGGCGTTCGCTTCTTCTATAATGTTCATAACATAAAGCGTGAATTGTTCGGATTTATCTTGCGAAATCGCGTCTAATAAATCCTTGTGCTCACTAGTTTTAGAAACTATTGCTTCGCATAAAAAGTCGCTTACAGAAACGCCTTTTTCTAGGTGCGATTCTAGTGCTTCTAAAAGCGTTTTTACACTGAAATTTTTATAGTATTCGTTAGGCGTAAGCCCGTCTAATTCTACAAGTTTTTCATCGCCGAATTTTTGGTATAAAACGGGAATATTATTCTCAATTTCTTCGGGTTTAACTTTGCCAACGTTTTTATAAACGTAGCCTTCTATATACTTATCAAATAAACTATCTAAATCAATAATTTTAATCATTTTCTTCGCCTTTTTTCGTTTTATTTTCTTTTACTAAACTTAAATATTTTAACACTTTTTCAGGGTTTGCGCCAAAATTAGAAATCAGCACGTCGCTATCCATATCCTTAATCGCCAAAATACAAATTAGCGCCGATATATCCCTTAATTCTTCTTCGCCCTTAAACCTATCTTTTAGCGTTTTATACACTAAATTCGTCGCGTTTTTAAGGTCGTTTTCAGTTGCCATACTAGACGTGAAAGTTTTTGAAATAACAAGCGCATAACAAGACGTGTAAAAGGTGCTTTTTTGCGCTTCGGGATAGAGTTTTTTAGGTCTTATTTCATAAAAAACGCCGTCTATAACGACGGAAATTGTACCTAAATATCCGTATGAAATTTTCGCGTATATTATGGTGTGTTTAATTTCGCCGTCAAGTTCTAAATCTAAAAGCGCATCGTCTAAAATTCTTAACGCTTCAACACTTCCCTTCTCGATAAGCGTATAAACTGCGCCCTTTGCAAAGCGCGTTTTTTGAGAATAAACACACGCTTCTAACCCCGTTAAACTTTCGGTTTTATTAGATTTACCTGCCTTTTTCGTGCCGTTTTTGTCTTCTTTTTCTGTTTCGTTAATCTTTTGAATAGTTCTTTCTTTATAGAGAAAATCTTTGTTTTCAGGCTCTATTTGCCTAGCGATAGAAATCTCTTTTACAGCCCTTTCGGTATCGCCAAAAACGTATAAGTATTCAGCAAAAACAGCGTGATATTCGGCAGAATATTTGTATTCTTTAACTAAAACGCTTAAAACTTCTAAGTATCTTTCAATCGGATTTGCGCCTTTTATAATTTCGTATAGGTCAAGCGCTTCTACCTTGTCACCCGAAAAAAGTTCTAGTGCTCTACTTAGGTAGTATTCGAATTTTTCTTGGTTTTTTAGGTGCTTATAGCATAGCGCCATATTAGAAAAAATACAAACTGAATCACCCATAACCGCCCAAAATTCTTTGAGTTTTTTTATAGCGTTATCAAAGTCTTCATCAATAATAAAGGTGGTTATATAGTCGCGAACGTCGTTATCCGTAAAATGTTCTAACGGCACTTTATCATAAAAAACGTGTGCCATTTCGGTGCTAGTAGCGTTAACGGCTTGGCTTGCGCAAAATAATAGTCTTTTATAGTGTTTTTCGGTGTGTGGATAGGCAACGTAAAAGGGTTCTAAATTAGGCTTTGGATTGAGTTTTTCGCCTAGTTCAACGGCAATTTCGCTAACGCCTTGCTTGCCGTAATCATCGAAAACTTTGTTTAGATAGTAGTTAGAAATAACCACGTTTTCAAACGCATCGAAGTCTAGTATTATGTCTTTATAAACGTATAACCTATCTTCTTTTGAAGATAAAGAAAGCAATTTAAACCTAAAAAAAAGCGCGCGGGCATATTCTTCCATTTTAGAATAAAGGTCTGCAAGGTTTTTTATAACTTCTTTATCCTTACGGTCTTTTAAATACCTTGAATACATTATGCCCAAAGCGCCTAAATAATCGCCTTTATCCACCCTATCAAAGAATAGATTAAAGGCACGCTTTTCAAAATCTTTTGTGTTTATAATTTTCGCGTTCATTAGTTTTGTATTACTTAAACAACTCCAAAACGTCTTGCTCTAAAAAAACGTATTCCGTTCTGCAAAACTCACAATTTACGGAGATTTTACCTTCTTTTTTTATTATTTCTAAAAGTTCGTTTTTGCCAAGCGAAACCAAAATGCTCTTAACGTAATCTTTATCGCAAAGACAATGATATTTTGGGTTTGCTTCGGTATAGAAAAACGGGTCGAACATATCTTCTAAAATCTTAATCCCACCCATTTCTTTAATAAGGTTAGAAATATTGCTAAACTCTTTAATTTTTTCTTCGGCGTATTTTATGGTTTCTTCGGTTGCGCCCGGCATTAGTTGTAAAATAACCCCGCCAGCGCCGATACACGTTCCGTCAGTCCCAATTAAAACGCCAAGCGCCATTGCCGTTGGTTGTTGTTCTGAAAGTGCATAGTAAGAAGTAAAGTCTTCGGCGATTTCGCCACTAACTAATTCGCTACTACCAGAGTAAGGCTTTTTTAGTCCCATACTTTTAACGATAGTAAGCCTTCCCTTAGTGCCGACTGCACCACTAACGTCTAGTTTCCCGTTAGGTTTTAGTGGGATATTTAAGGTTGGGTTATCAACCGTGCCCCGCATATCTAGGTTTCCGTTTCCACATACGGTTATTTTACCTATCGGGCCATCACCCTTCACAGTCACGTAAAGTTTATCCGCCTTGTTTTTTAGATTAGACGACATAAAGGTAGAAACGGTTAGCGTTCTACCAAGTGCCGCCGCACACACGGGCGATAGTGAGTGAATTTTTATTGCTTGGTTTACCATATCGGTGGTTTCTAAAACCGAAACCGATAGTTCGCCATTGCATACTAATGCTTTAAGTAATCTATCCATAATTTTCTATTTGCGTTTTTTCTTTTTGCCGTAGTTTTGGTGTTTATTTAGGTCTGCTTTTGCTTTTGCTATACGTTTTTCCATTTCGGTCATTTCTTTTTTGATAGCAGTAGTTTCTTCGTTTACCACAGCGTTATGTTCTTCGGTATGCTCTTTAATATATTCATCGTTTGCTTCGGCAATTTTTACCTTGCTTTCGCGTAGTTTTGCAAGGTCATCACGCGTGAACGAAGTTGGCAATTCGTGTAGTTTAATCTCATCGTCGGTAATAGGTTTAACGGGAACTGCACCAAGACCTTTACCCGTACTAATTGCGTCAAGTTGTCTTTTGTATTGATTGATAGTCGTGATCTTAGTTTCTTCTTTAACTTTTTCGTATATACCTTTGTTGCGTTTTGCACCTTTAATTCTAGTGTTTATGAACTTATCGTATATCCATTGCGAATAGTTAGTCCATACTAAAAGCGCGAACGCAAAAGAGAAAAGTATTGCAAGAATTATGCCTAAAACGATGAAAAATCCGTTCATCATAATAAACGCAAAAGGTAGTAGCGCGATTGCCATGAAAAATAGGTTTCTAACGACTAGCCCCATACTGATTACAAACGCGTTTTTAATTAAATGCCTAAATTTATACTCATAAGTCACCGAAAGAGTTATGGCGTGCAAGCAAATCATACCCATAAACGCTAAAAATAAGTAGCAGAGAATTTTGAGTAGTACTAGCACCCATTTTGCACCTTCACCCATAACAACGCGTTGATTATAAGCATCGATTGCTAGAACTGAAACGTATAAAATTAGTGCAAAAATTAGCATTGCGCCTATAATTTGCTTAAAGTTTTGTTTTATTCCTAGCCAAAAATCACTTATAACGAAAACGCCTTCCGTCCACACAACGTTTCGCATAACGTATGCGCCACCGGCAACGCCGAACCCTGCGACAAGCAAGGCAAGTGGCATAAAAATAAGCGAAACAGCGTCAACCGTAAAGGTGATACTTTCGGAAAAGCCTATCATAGAAACGGGCGCTTGATAGCCAACGCCAAAAACTTGGGCGAACGGATATCTAGAGCCATACACGGCCGTTAACGACAATCTATAATAAAGCAAGAAAAATAGTGGCAAGAAAAATAGTAGCATTAAAACGTTAACGCTAACAAGTTTCCAAAACCTACCCTTAAAGATATCCCAAAAAAGTTCCCATCTATTAGACGGCAACGAATTTCTTGCATAGGTTTCAGATTTTTCAGAACCCACTAATAAACGGTTATAAAATCCACCTTTGGTTTTAGCCATAACTATCCCCTACGCGACAACATTAGTCGCAAAATTTCATATAATTTAATAACGGCAAAAAAATGGTGTTTTTCGCCTAATATAATTTTACATTAAATTTAGAAATTTTACAAATAAAATCGCGCACTATACGAAAAAAACTTTACTTTTATTTTTTATTTTGCTAGAATAAATATAAAATATTATATTTACGGAGACTTGTAATGAAAAAATATAACATCGCTGTTGTTGGCGCAACCGGTATGGTTGGAAGAAAATTTTTAGAAGTTTTAGAAGAAAGAAAACTACCCGCTGAAAACTATTATCTATTCGCATCTAAAAAATCCGCAGGTACGGTTATTGATTTTATGGGCAAAGAACACACCATTATCGAACTTAACGAAGAAAACGTTTTAAGTAGAGATATCGATATCGCCCTATTCTCTGCCGGCGGGGATATTTCTAAAGAATATGCACCTATCTTTGCAAAACACGGCGCTTTGGTTATTGATAACTCATCTGCTTGGAGACGTGATGAAGACGTTCCGCTAGTTGTTCCAGAATGCAACCCAGATGATATTTTAAAACACAAAAACATTATCGCTAACCCAAACTGCTCTACTATTCAAGCAGTTGTTGCCTTAAAACCACTTCACGAAGCGTTTAAGATTAAGAGAATTATTTACTCTACCTATCAAGCAGTTTCGGGTGCTGGCGTTAAAGGGTTTAACGACCTTAAAGGCGGAATTTGCGGTGAAAAGCCACAAAAATTCCCATACCCTATTTTTGGCAACTGTATCCCACATATCGACGTATTTCTAGATAACGGATACACCAAAGAAGAAGACAAAATGATTTTCGAAACCAAAAAGATTTTTGGCGACCAAGATATTAAAATTACCGCAACTTGCGTTAGAGTGCCTGTTTACTATGGCCACAGCGAATCTATTAACGTAGAGTTCGAAAAACCTTGCACCGTAGAAGAAGTTATCGACGTTTTAAATAAAGCCGAAGGCGTTACGGTTTACGATGACGTTAAAAACTTAATCTATCCTATGCCTTTAACTTTTGAAAACAAAGACGGTGTGTTTGTTGGTAGAATTAGAAAAGACGATACCGTTTTCTCTGGTATCAATATGTGGGTTGTTGCTGACAATATCCGTAAAGGTGCTGCAACTAACACCGTTCAAATTGCTGAAAAGGCTATCGAAATTGGTGCTGTACGCGACCAACTCAACAAATAATAAAACAAAAACTTAAACGGAGAACGTTATGAATAAAACTATTTTTAAGGGAACTTGCACTGCTGCAATCACGCCTTTCACGGCTAGTGGGGACGTTGACTACGATGCTCTTGGAAGACAAATCGAATTCCAAATTGCAAACGGCATAGAAGCAATTTGTATTTTAGGAACTACCGGTGAAGCACCTACTATTACCGATAGTGAATACGACACGATTGCAAAGTTTTCTTACGACAAAATTGCCGGTAGAGTTAAATACATACTAGGTTCTGGTAGCAACTGCACTAAAAAAGCGATTGAAAAGAGTGTTCTTGCTGAAAAAATCGGGGCTGATGGTCTTTTAGTTGTCACCCCTTACTACAACAAATGCACTCAAAAGGGGCTAGTTAAATACTATAACGATATTGGTGATAGCGTTAATATTCCTATCCTTTGCTATAACGTTCCTGCAAGAACGGGCGTTAACATTTTGCCTGCTACAATGGCTGAAATCGCTAACCACCCAAACATTGGTGGCGTTAAAGAAGCGTGTGGAAATATGGAGCAAATTTGCGAAACTGCAAGGCGTATCCGTGGCAAAACGGCACTTTATTCGGGTGACGATAACCTTAACCTTGCTATGCTTTCTATCGGTTCGCTTGGGCTTATTTCGGTTGCATCTAACATCGCACCAAAAGAAGTTGGCGACGTTGCAAAACTTTATTTTGCTGGTAGAAACGAAGAAGCAACTATACTACAAGAAAGACTTCTTCCTTTAATCGACGCGATGTTTACCGAAGTTAACCCTATCCCCGTTAAAAAAGCGTCTGAACTTATCGGGCTTGGCTGTGGCTACGTTAGAAGTCCACTAACCGAACTTGAACCAGAACATACCCAAAGTATGATTAAAATTTTGAAAGAGTTTGGGTTTAACATTTAAGGAGAAAATTATGATTAACGTTTTAATTAGTGGTGCCAACGGCAGAATGGGCAATAAAGTTTTCGAAGCGTGCTTGCGTGATAACGACGTTCAAGCCGTTTGTGGCGTTGACCTTATAGATTGCGAAAGAGACGGATTTAAGATTTATTCTTCATTTTCTAAGGTGACCGAAAAAGTAGACGTTGTTATTGACTTTTCTTCGCGCGCTAACCTAAATAACGTTTTAGAATTTTGCTTAAAAACGGGCGCAAAAGCAATTTTATGCGCTACGGGTATGACCGAAGAAGATATTGCTTTAATTAAAAAAACTAGCGAAAAAGTGGCTTTATTTAGGTCTTCTAATATGTCGCTTGGCGTTAATATTTTAGTAAACCTAATTAAGCAAGCATCTCTTGCTCTTAAAGGCTACGATATAGAAATTATAGAAAAACACCACAACAAAAAAGTAGACGCGCCTAGTGGCACGGCGCTTATGATGTCGGGTGCAGTTAAAGAAGTTTTACCTGAAAAATACGAAATTTTCGGGCGTGAAGGGTTCGTTGGAAAGAGACAAGATAACGAAATTGGCGTTCACGCTGTTAGGGGTGGAAATATCGTTGGCGAACACGATATTCTATTTATCGGCGAAAACGAAGTTATCACCCTTTCGCACTCTGCAAGTGATAGAGCAATGTTTGCCGAAGGTGCGATTAAGGCTACCAAATTTATGGCTAAACAAACTTGCGGTCTATTTGATATGCAAGACGTGATTAAAGAAAATGCTTAAAGAAAACCTTTTATCTATTCTAGGCGAAATTAAAAACGGTAACCCTTTTGGCGAAGAAATAACGCTTATTGGCGCAACAAAGTTTGTTGACGTAGAAGTTATTAACACGGCCATTAGTTTAGGACTTAAAGTCGTTGCCGAAAACCAAGTGCAAGAATTCGTTAGAAAACACGAATTTATTTTAAGTGATGCTAGTCAACACTTTATTGGGCATTTACAAACTAACAAGGTTAAATACCTAGTTGGAAAGGTTGACTTAATACACTCTGTTGATAGCGTTAAACTTGCAAACGTTATTAGCGAACGTGCCATTAAAACGGGTGTTGTTCAAAATATTTTGCTTGAAATCAATATCGGTGGCGAAGTTTCTAAAAGCGGTTTTTCTATTGATGATATTGATAGTGCGATAAAAGAGATTAGCGCGCTTAAAGGTGTTTTTGTTAAAGGGGTTATGACCGTTCTTCCTATAACGGACAACCCTGTTATCACCGAAAACTGCGCGAAAACGATGCGCGAAATTTTCGATAAGTATAAAAAGGAATATAATTTAGAATATCTTTCTATGGGTATGAGTGCCGATTATAAAATTGCCATTAAGCACGGCGCGAATATGATTAGGATAGGTTCTACAATTTTTGGAAAAAGAAATTACGGAGATAAAATATAATGGGATTTTTTGATTTTTTTAAGGATACCACTAAAACTACCACTAGAGAAAGGGCTATTCCCCCACTAGACGATACTAACGTAGTTAATAAAGAAGAAAACAAAGGTCCCGTTGCCGTTTACTACCCTACTTCTTATCGCGACGTTGAAAGTATTATCGATTCACTTAAAATGGGCAAAACTGCCATCGTGCATTTAACCGACCTTAAAGCAGAAACTTCTATTAGAATACTTGATATGTTGTCTGGCGCAATATACGCTATCGGTGGTGGCGTTTACGAAATGGAAAAGAATATTTTTATGTTTTCACCAACGGGTGTAGAAGTTAAATAGTTAAAATAAAAAAAATTAAAGCGTTTGCAAAACAGCAAACGCTTTTTCGTTTATATTTTCTTTATATAACGTTATATTTCGTTTTCTATTCTAGTTGGGCCTTTTATTCTTAAAAAGTCCATACCTAGTTCTTCGTTAAAGTAAAACTCTGCTTCATCGATATTAGTCATTCGTGGCTCTACGCTAGTGGTAGAATAATGAGTGTGGTAAACGCAGATTAGTTTTTTGCCGTTTGGCGTTGTGGTAAATGAGTGGTGCCCCGTGCCCTTAACTTCTTTATTACCGATAAATAACGGTTTGTTTATTGGCTTTATAAACGGACCCATAGGGTTATCGGCAACCGAAATGCCTATTCCATACATAGGGTCTTTATAGTCGTTTGCCGAATAGGTTAGATAATACTTGCCTTTATGTTTTAGAACGAAAGGACCTTCGTTGCAATACCAGTCTAGCGTTTTATCGTTTCTCTCCCAACCTTCATCGCCCGTAGAGATAAAAGTTTCGGTTTCTTCGTATGCCGAAATTAGGTCTTCTTTCATCTTAACAACGTGAACGGCGTTGCAATCTACTTGCCTAACGTAGTAAAGGTAAACCACTCCGTCATCGTCTTTGAAAAAATGCCCGTCGATAGCGTAGTCGGTAAATAAGAACTCTTTTTTCTCTTGCTTAAATGGACCTAGCGGGCTATCGGCTACGGCAATACCTAAATGCCTTTCAGCAGTATAAGCCATATAAAATTTGCCGTTATGATAAATTATTTCGGGCGCCCAAAAATCGAACTCACCCTTAACGTCTTTTTTGTCTAGGCAAAGCCCCTTTTCTTCCCAGTCCACAAGGTTAGTTGAAGTTCTAACGGTGTAGCCGTTATCTTTCGACGCGTAATGATAATAAACTCCGTTATGAAGTAAAATAAACGGGTCTGCCCCACGGGTTATAGGATTTTTATAAACTATTTTCTTGTCCATAAATTACCATATAGAAAGGGCTTTGACGTAATGCCAAAGCCTTTTTTTATTATTTTCTAACGCCAAGCGCGTCGTAAGTTTTATCTAGTGATGCGATTTTTTCGTTAAACATTGCAGTTTCTTCTTCTGAAAGTTTAAATTCAATAATCTTTTCGATACCGTTTGCACCAACCACACAAGGAACGCCCATACACAAGTTTTTAGCACCATATTCGCCATCTAAAAGCGTTGATAGTGGAAGAATTGAGTGTGTGTTTTTGCAAAGTTTTCTAACAAGTTTTACAACTGAACTTGCGATAGCATAGAAAGTTGCACCCTTTGCCTTGATAACCTTTGCTGCGATTTCTACCATTTGTTTGTAAAGTTCGTTAAGTTTATCATCGCATTTAGATTCATCTTCGCCAAGAATTTCGGTCATATATTTTTTGATAGGATATCCACAAACGGTTGCTAGGCTGTATGCAGGAATACAAGCATCACCGTGTTCGCCTAAAACGTATCCCGTAACGTTCTTAACGTCCGTATTAGCGTAAGAAGCAATCATTTGAAGCAATCTGTTGGTATCAAGAAGTGTACCTGTTCCGATTACTCTTTCTTTTGGTAAGCCCGTGCATTTAATAGTTGCGTAAGTTAAAACGTCTACCGGATTAGATACGATAACGTATAACGCTTCTGGACAAATTTTTGCAACGTTAGGCATAACGCTTTCTAAAATACCAACGTTGATTTTTGCAAGGTCTAATCTTGATTGACCCGGTTTTCTACCAACGCCAAAGGTCACGATAACGATATCTGAACCTGCAACGTCTTCATACTCACCAGAACGGATATTAACTGATTTTGAACTTGCTGCGCATTGAGAAATATCAAGCATTTCGCCTTCTGCTTTTTCTTTGTTGATATCAACAAGTAAAATTTCAGAAGCAAGGTCTGTAAGTGATAGCGTATACGCTATTGTTGCGCCAACGTTTCCGGCGCCTAAAATTGAAATTTTTCTGTTTACTTCGTTCATATTGCCAAACTCTCACCCATTATAATTTTTATTGAATTCATTATAACAAGATTTTACATTTTTTGCAAGATATTTTTTAGAGATTTTCTAATAATTTTAGTTATTTAACTTATAAATTTTTTTATTCTTTCGTAAAGGCTCCCCGCCCCGATAATCAGCACGTTTTCTTCTTTGGTTTTAATGGCAAAAATAGTGCTTAAAAGTTTGTTCTTATCGCTAGCATAATAAACGTTTTTCTTTACCTTTTTTAGCCTTTTAAAAAGGTAATACGCGCTACCCTTATAATCAAATTTTTCGCGTGCCGAATAAGTTTTATAAATTATCAATTCGGCCTGCACGTTTAGAGAAGAAATAAACTTTTCTATAAGCACTTTTGTTCTTGAATACGTGTGTGGTTCAAAAACGACTATACTTTTTTTAAGTTCGCTATTTTTAGCCGAAAGATAAGCCGTTATTTCGCTTGGGTGATGCGCATAGTCGGCATAAAAATCTAGCCCGTTATATCCACCTAAATATTCGTTTCGGCGCGCCACCCCGTTAAAGCCTTCTATCGCTCGCTTAACAAGCGCTAAGTCTAGACCAAAATAGTGCGAAACGGCAAGGGCTGATAATGCGTTATATATATTATGTTTACCGATAAGGCTTAAATTTACCCTAATCAAGTTTTTCCCTAAATGCGAAAAAGTAAACGAATACCCCTTTTTGTTTTTACGAATATTTTTTGCCGTGTAATCTGCGCTAGTTTTTACGGCAAATGAAATTAAACGCTTTCCCGAAAGTTTGTTTTCTAAACCATCGTCTTTATTGTAAAAGCAAATCGTGTTTTTTGTAAACGCGCTAAAAGTTTCGTATCTATCTTGGCTAGAAGTAAAGGTATCAACGTGGTCGTCGTCTATATTTAGAACAACCGAAACACTAGGCTTAATGTCTAAAAAGTTCTTTTTATATTCGCACGCTTCGATTACTAAATAATCGTTTTTGCCGTAAGCGAAATTATTAATTCCATCTACGTTTCCACCGATAAACGCCGTTGGATTTAGATTTGCGCCGTTAAACGCTTTATATATAAGCGACGTGGTGGTTGTTTTGCCGTGGCTTCCACAAACGGCGATAGAATTAACGTAAAACGAAACGATTTTATTAAGCAGTTCGCTACGCTTATAAATTTTAAGACCTAGTTCTTTCGCCCTTAAAAGTTCGGGATTTCTATTAGAAATTGCAGAAGTATAGACAACCACGTCGTAATTTTCCACGTTCTTTTGGTTGTGCCCGATAAAAATTTTAACGCCTTGCTTTTTTAAGGCGTTAGTTTGGGCGTTTTTACATTGGTCACTACCACCAACTTCGTAATCATTTGCCCTTAAAAAAGACGCTAAGGCACTCATAGAAATCCCACCAACGCCTATAAAAAATACTTTTTCTTTTTTAAATTCACTCAAATAAAATTGCATAACGTATTATATGCGAAAAAGTAAAAATTAGTGATTTTTTGTAAAAAATGGCAAAAAAATGTTAAAAAACGACTATTTTTTGAAAAAAATTTTAAAAAAGGTATTGAAATGGCATATTTTTTATGTTAAAATGTTAGTGATTTATGTTAAGGAAGGTAAAATTATGAAAATCACAGACGTTAGAGTTAGAATCGTTAAAAAAGAAGATAGCAAACTAAAAGCAGTTGCTTCGGTGACGTTCGACGATTGTTTTGTTGTGCACGATATTAAAGTTATCGAATCACAAGAAGGTTGCTTTATCGCAATGCCAAGCAGAAAAACTGCCGACGGCGAATATAAAGATATTGCACACCCTATCAAAACTGAAATGAGAGCCGAACTTATCGACGTTATTCTTAAAGCGTATAACGAAGAATTAGCAAAACCACAAGACTAATTACCTGCTAAAAATTAACTCTAATTCTTAATTTTTATCCCCGTAATATTCTTGCGAGGGTAATTTTTGCGAACCTGTTTTTTCAGTTATAATATTAAACGTAAAAGAGTATCGAATTTTTCGATACTCTTTCTTTTTACCTAAAATATTTTGTATGCCGTTTCTTTAACAAATTCTAGCGAAGACAAAAGTTCTTCGTAATTATTAAAGTCGTTTTGATATGCTTCGATTATAAACGCGCCGTTAAACCCAACGCCTTTTAGCCTAGAAAACAAGTCGTTAAAATCGGTAATACCCTTGCCCGGAAGACACATTTTTCCGTTTTCGCCCAAGTCAGACAAATGCACGGTGACGATTTTGTCGCCCATTTCGTCGATAAACTCTTTATAGCCAAGATTAGACTGCCTTGCCTGCTTGACGTCTAGCGTGGCTTTAAGAGTGGGCGCGTGCTTTATTAGTTCGTTAAAAAAGCCGATATAGTTATAATAGCACCAATGCACGTTTTCGTACGCTAGTTCTACGCCATACTTGTTGCACACCGAAATTATATCTTGAGTGATGGCTCCAACGCGATTAAAGTTAATCGTAAAAGGCGTTTTTTTAAATCTTGCGCCACCGTGAAAGGTATAATACTTTGCACCGATTTGCTTTGCGCATTGCATAGTCCTATCTAAAAGGATAAACGAATCTTGTTGCGCCCTTAAATTTAGGCTGTATAGTTGTGGTTCGAATTGTGTTGTCAAGGTGTGTATGGAATGAACTTCTACCCCGCCCTTTGCTTTTTTTAGTGTTTTGCCAAACTTTTTATTGTATTCGCTAAACGATTCTAAAAACACTTCCGAAACGTTTACGCCAAGCGTGTTAAATAATTTTAGCGCGCCTTCGGTGGTTTCTCTGCCAAAAAGCGTTGCAGTTGATATTCCTATTTTCATTAGTTTTTATTCGGGCTCTATTAGTCCTAAATCTCCGTCTAATCTCTTATACAAAACTTTTACGGCGTTAGTTTTTGCATCTTTATAAACGTAAAAACTATGCCCTATAAGTTCCATTTCTTCAATCGCTTCGTCTAGCGTTAGTGGGGTTAACTTAAACTTTTTGTTTTTAACAACGCCACGCGTTTCTTTTTCTAAAAACCTTTCAGCAAAATACAAAGAGTCTTCTTTATAAGCGTTGTTCTTGCTGTGCTTATCGAATTTCGTGCGATGTTTTCTAATTTGACCTTCTAGTTTAGGAAGAATAAGGTCAAGGTTATCGTAGAAATTGTCGCCACTAACAACGGCTCTAACAAATTTACCTTGGTAGTCTAAAAGTATTTCTAGCGTTAACGTGTTTGCTTGCTTTTTAAAAACTACTTTAACTTTCGATTCTGTATCTAGAAAATACTTATCTAGTTTTGCAAGTTTTTGTTCGGTAATTCGCCTTAAATGTTCGCTAACTTCGTAATTTCTGTTTACAACTTCTATTTTCATACTTGCCCCCTTTATTTTAGAGAATTGCTCTCTTTAATAATACTACAACGCGTGGGGGCGTTATTCCTTTTTTTAGTTTATAGAATAAACAAACTCGCCGTTATCGGCTTCTATAACTACGGTAGCGTTTTCTTTAAGTTCGCCACGCAAAATCTTTTCGCTAAGCCTATCTTCTATGTGCCTACCGATAACCCTTTTGAGTGGGCGTGCACCGTAATTATCATCGTAGCCCTTTTCGATAATAAGGTTCATTGCGCTTTCTTTAACTTCTAGACTAGCACCTATTAGTTTTAGGCGCTTTTTAAGGCTAGAAAGTAATAGTTCGGCAATTTTAGAAGTTTCTTCTTTGGTTAGTTTGTGGAACACTATAATATCGTCTATACGGTTTAAGAACTCTGGGCGGAACTTGCCTTTAAGCGCTTCCATATATCTATCGCACATATTGTCGTATTCGGCAGTCGCACTAGTGGTAAAGCCAAGCGTGGCTTTGTTTGCCGATTCAGTTGCGCCTACGTTAGAAGTCATTATGATAATGCAGTTTTTAAAACTTACAACTCTACCTTTGCTATCGGTAAGTCTACCATCGTCTAGAATTTGAAGCATTAAGTTAAACACGTCTGGGTGCGCCTTTTCAATTTCGTCAAAAAGCACCACAGAATAAGGTTTTCTTCTAACTTTTTCGGTAAGTTGCCCCGCTTCGTCAAACCCAACGTATCCCGGAGGCGCACCAACCATTTTAGAAACGGAGTGCTTTTCCATATACTCACTCATATCAACTCTAATAATGCTATCTTCGTTGCCGAAAACTGCTTCTGCAAGCGCCTTTGAAAGTTCGGTTTTACCAACGCCCGTAGGACCAACGAATATAAACGAACCAACAGGTCTGTTCGGGTCTTTAAGCCCTGCCCTAGCCCTTCTTATAGCGTTTGATACTGCCCTAACAGCATCGTGTTGACCGATAACGCGAAGATGAAGTGACGCTTCTAAATCAAGAAGTTTTTGCGCTTCGGTTTCGGTGAGTTTTACAACGGGCACACCCGTCCAGTTGCTAACGATTTTAGCAACGTCTTCGGGCGTGATTTTAAGTTTATCGCGGTTAATGGTGTTTTTGCTTGCACCTGCGCGAATTTTTTCTAGTTCTTTATTAACGGCTTCGATGTCTACGTTTATCTTTTTAGCCCTATCGTAGTCTTCGCGCCTAACGGCTTCGTTCTTTTGCGCGATAAGAGCGTTAAGTTCGGCTTCTTTTTGCTTTGCTTCGAAAGGCGAATTATAACTATCAAGCCTTACCCTAGAACACGCTTCATCGATAATGTCAATGGCTTTGTCGGGTAAAAATCTATCCATTATATACCTATCCGACAACGTGACTGCCGAAACAATCGCGTCGTCTGGAATAGAAACGCCGTGGTGAGATTCGTATTTATCCCTTAATCCTTTAAGGATTTCTATGGTATCTTCTACGCTTGGTGCATCTACCATAATAGGCTGAAATCTACGTTCTAGCGCAGAGTCTTTTTCGATATATTTTCTATACTCATCTATCGTGGTTGCGCCGATTGTTTGTAGTTCGCCACGCGATAGCATTGGCTTTAATATATTTGCAGCGTCCATACTACCTTCGGTTGAACTGCCTGCGCCAACAATCATATGAATTTCATCGATAAACAATATAATTTTGCCGTTTTGTTTAATGGCGTTTATTGCGTTTTTAAGTCTTTCTTCAAAGTCGCCCCTATATCTTGCGCCGGCTAACATACCCGCAAGGTCAAGAGAGAAAACGATTTTATCAGCCAAAATTTCAGGCACGTTGCCACGAACGATTGCTTGCGCAAGCCCTTCTATAACGGCACTTTTACCAACGCCCGGTTCACCGATTAAAACGGGGTTGTTTTTAGTTCTTCTTGATAGAATTTGTATAACCCTATCGATTTCATTTTTTCTACCAATAACAGGGTCTAACTTGCCTTCGGTTGCAAGTTTGTTTAGGTTTGTGCCGAATTTTGAAAGTTCTGGTATTTCATCGTAGTATGGGTTAGGAATTTTGCCTTTTTGGCTAGTTTTATCTTTACCCATTTTGTTCTTGCCAAGAATATCGTATTCATCATCTTCGGGTTCGTTATCGATATTAGTGTCTGGATTTTGACTTGAATTTCTAACACCCATAAGCGTTTCGGCTATATCTTCAGCCATTTGCTCTACGTCTACTCTAAGTGCTTTTAGGATTCCAACGGCAACGCTATCTTCGGCAAGCAAAATTGCAAGCAAAAGGTGTTCTGTGCCAACGTAGCCAGAGCGCGCTTTAAGTGAAATATCTACTGCTTTTTCAAATAGGCTTTTTGTTCTTGGCGTGAACATATTGCCTGGGATTATCATAGTTTTATCTATGGTTTTCTTAAAATAATATAAGTATCTATCGTTATCAACTTCGGCTTCGCGTAAAATTGCACCGGCACGCCCGTCCGGAACGTTGATTAGCCCAAACAAGATATGCTCGCTACCGATATACCTACAACCGAAACGCTTTGCAAGCGCCGTTGATAAGTCTATTACTTGATTTACGTTTCTACTAAATGCTTCGTAATACATAATTACCCCCTAAGTTTAAGCAAGGTTTTTTGCGCTAGTTCTGCCCTTTTAATTTCCACTTCTAATTCGGTGGCAGATTTGCCGATTTTTTCTAAAATTACTGCTGGGCGCAAGGTTATTAAAAGTTCGTCTAGTTCGTTAGTTTTTGATATGTCAATAAGCCCTAAAATTGCGCCAAGTTTTACGTTGCTTATATGAGCAATAAGTTCTTGGTAGGTAAGTTTTACAGCGTTGGTTAGCACGCCGTAAGATTTTCTTGCCCTATCCATTGTTAATATTTCGTTTTTAAGATATAGCGTTTCGGCTTCTTTACGTTCTTCTTTTAAAAGTTCTAAAACGATGTCGTTTACCCTTTTTAGAATTTCGTATTCCGAAAGCCCTAGCGTCACTTCGTTGCTTATTTGATAAACAAAACCTTCGCTATCACTTCCTTCGCCGTATATTCCACGAACGGTTAAGCCTAGTTTATAAGCAGAATTTATAACACGCTTGATTTTTCCGCTTTGGGTAAGCGCAGGTAAGAAAACCATAACCGATGCGCGCATACCCGTGCCAACGTTAGTTGGGCAAGCAGTTAGATAGCCTAGTTTTTCGCTAAACGCGTATGCCGTTTGCTTTTCTATCTCATCATCTATAATGCTTAATTTTTTATACGCTTCGAATAGCCTTAATCCACTTAAAATACATTGCTCTCTAACAACGTCTTCTTCGTGAATCATTATGCTAACGGTTTGGTCTTTATTTATTAGGCAAGCGCCCGTTTTAGAGTTTTTAACAAGCGCGCTACTAATTAAATGGCGTTCTTTCATAGACGCTTTTTTAACGCTAGATAGTTCGCTCATTTTATAAAGCGTAAAATCATCTATTTTGTATAGTGAAAGTGAAATTTTTTCAGTAATACGGCTAGCAGTTTGTTCGTCTTCGATAAAAAACGGCAAACCACTAAAATTTCTTGCTAGCCTAACTCTACTTTTTATAACGTATCCACTTAAAAAATCAAAATTATCGGTCATAAAACCCCTCTCGATTTAAGTTCTTCGGATAGTTCGTATATCGCCTTAGAAATCTCTGCCGTTTCGGTAAATCTACCATCTAAAACGGCTTTTTCCTTTTCTAAAAACAAGGCGTGGTATTCTTCTAAAAGTTCTCTGTCTTTAATAGATAGTTTTACCCTTTTACCCTTATGGATTTCGCCTTGCCCAACGTTAAGCAAAAACTCGTGAATTTTCTTTTCAAAAGTTTGGTAGCAGTTAGGACAGCCTAGCATATAAGTATTTAAAAATTCGCTCTCACGCGTGCCACAAACGTGGCATACTTTTTCGCTCATAATTTCTTTGCTAAATCTAAAATATATTCTTTTATTTCTTCTTTGGTTTCGCTACTTATTAGCGCCATTTCTACGTTGGCTTTAATGTATCCCACCTTGTCGCCCACGTCGTATCGTTCTGAATTTATCGTTCTTGCTAAAAGTTTTCCATCTTTTGCAAGCATAGAAAGTGCGTCGGTTAAATAAATTTCGTTGCCCGTTGGTTTAAGATTTTTAAGTAGCCCCATAAGTTCAGGCGAAAAAACGTATCTACCGATTATCGCGTTATTAGAAAGCGCCTCGGTTAAGTCTGGCTTTTCTATAATTTCGCTTACTTCTATAATACCATCTTGTTCGCTTTTTATACCGATATTGCCATATTTAGAAACGTCTTCTCCAAAAACTTCCATCGTTGCGATAACGCTTTTAGAAGTTTTTTCGTATGTTTCTAATAAGTCTTTTATACACGAAGTTTGTCCTTCTTTAGCATACAAGAGTTCATCGCCTAAAAGTAGTGCAAAAGCCTCGCCTTTAACGTATTCTTCGGCGCATAAAAGCGCACCTGCAAGCCCGTTAGGTGTAGGTTGAACAACAAACCTTATGCTAAAAGAACGCGTTTTTTTGGCAATTTCGTATAAAGCAGTTTTGCCGTCAGATAAAAGCCTTTCTTCTAGTTCTAAATTTTCGCCAAAGTGCTTTTCGATAACGCCTGAATTTGGACTTATAACAACAATAATTTCGTCAAACCCAAGTGCATCTAGTTCTTCGACTATGTACTGAATTGTTGGCTTATCTAAAACCGAAAGCATTGGTTTTGGCACGGCCTTTGTTATTGGCAAAAATCTTGTGCCAAGCCCTGCTGCCGGTATTATAGCCTTTGTGACTTTGTTCATAAATTTCCCCTTTACATATATATTGAAAACGTATACTGAAAACGTTTTGCTCTGTTTTACTTAAAGTTTTCGTCTTCTAACTTTTTGATTTTGTTAACGCGACCAACGTGGCGTTGTTCATTTGAGAACGGTGTTTTTATAAACGCATCTACTATTTCAAGCATTAGGCCTGGGCCGATTACCCTTTCGCCAAACGCTAAAACGTTAGCATCGTTATGAAGTTTGGTCATTTTTGCCGAAAAAACGTCTTGACAATGCGCACAACGAATACCTTTTATTTTGTTAGCCATAATGCTCATACCGATACCCGTTCCACAAATTAAAATACCAAGGTCGTATTCGCCGTTTTTTACGCCATTACATACTTTTACAGCGTAGTCGTTATAATCGCAAGATTCGGTGCTATAAGTGCCGAAATCTTTGTATTCGATATTTTCTTTTTCTAAATATTTGATTAGCACGGGTTTAAGATTTATTCCACCGTGGTCACAACCGATTGCAATTTTCATTTTATAGTTCTCCTTTTTCTATGAGTTTTATTAGTTCATTACACCCGTCGTCTATAACGTGCGAAGTTTTTATATACGCGTTTAAGTCTTGCCCGTATGGGTCTAACACTTCACCCACACCCGTAAGGCCATTAAACGTATAAACGTTTGGATAGTTCTTTATTTTTTCTTTGTGGCTACTTGTCATACAAATTATAACGTCGCTAGCAAGTAGCGTTTTTGCATCGGCAAGAGTGGACTTAAACCCCACCGACTTAACTCCTAAAAGTTTTAATGCCGATTTTGAATTTTCGCTAATTTTAGCACCCACATTAGCGCAAAGCCCTGCACTTTTGACCTTATAGCCTAAAATACCAGCGTTTTTTAACTTGGTTTTTAGCAATAGTTCAGCCATTGGGCTACGACAAGTGTTGCCCGTGCATACGAAAAGAATTTTTTTATTTTTCATCCACAAGACTTCCTTAATCTATTCATTACGCCAAGAAAAACACCTTGTTCGTTTGGCATTTCTATGGCAATTATCACGTCTGCAATGTTTTCGTATCTTAGTAGCGTGTCGTATAAATTGCTTGCGATTTCTTGTTCCGTTTTGCCTAAAAGCAATAAGTTTTTACCACTAAATTGCTCTTTTAGGTCCGTTCTGCACATAATAAACGGCTTTTTGCCCGATTTTTCGTATTCTTCGTATAGCGCAATAGCATCGGCTATTTTTTCTTCGGTAAATAGTGCCGTTTGGCATTTTGGTTTATAGTGCTTGTATTTTACACCGGGGGATTTAACCTTATCGCCTTCTTTGTGTTCGGCAATCTCACAGCACCCTACAACGCTTTCTATCATCTCTTTTGTGATTAGTCCTGCGCGAAGTATTCTAGGAACTTTGCCCGTTACGTCTAGCACCGTGCTTTCTATACCGCCCGTGCATTTCCCGCCATCTAAAATTAATGGGATAAGCCCGTTTAAGTCGTTGTAAACTTGTTTTGCAGTCACCGGACTTGTGTGCTTTGAAAGGTTTGCGCTTGGCGCAACTAAGGGAATATTAACCTTTTTTAGTAGTTTTTGGCAACCTTTATGAGAAGGCATTCTAATTGCTAGCGTTTGTCCGCCACAAACTGCTTCTTTAACTACTGCGCCCGTGCTTTCTAAAACAAGGGTAAGTGGCCCCGGCATAAACGCTTTTATTAGTTTATAAACGTAGTTTTGATTAACTTTTACTAGTTTAGTAATGTCGTAGTTTTTATGAACGTGCGCAATAAGTGGGTTATCACTAGGTCTGCCTTTAACCTTAAAAATTTCTTTAACTGCGTTAGCGTTAAGCCCGCTACCCGAAAGTCCGTAAACAGTTTCGGTTGGCATACCGATTATTCCGCCACTTAATAAAATGCGCTTTGCTTTACTTAAACTAAAAAAGTTTATTTTACTTATTTTGGTTTGCATAGTTTAATTAAAAAATTTCGTCGTCAACAGATTTTACAGGCGCAGTTAAGTCTTTTGGTAAGTCTTCTAACCCTAAATCGTTTGCATCGTTAGAGCCACTAAATTCATCTTCTTGCTTTTCAATTTCGCCCGTTGCCGAATTGTAGTTAACAAACTTGGTGTATTCTTTTTTAAAGAATAGTTCGATTGTACCCGTTTCGCCGTTACGATGTTTTTCGATAATGATTTCAGCAACGCCTTCTTTGATTTTACCTTCTGCCTTTTCTTTTTCGGTTGCGCTCTTTTCTGGGCGATGGATGAATAACACTATATCTGCATCTTGTTCTATCGCACCCGATTCACGAAGGTCAGCCATTTGTGGACGGCGTTTTTCTTTTTCACTAGAACGCGATAATTGTGAAAGCGCAATCACGGGAACGCCAAGTTCTTTTGCCATAATTTTAAGCATACGCGAAATTTCCGAAACTTCGGTTTGTCTATTGTCGCTGTTTTTCTTTTCGGGTTGCATAAGTTGAATATAGTCTATCATAACAAGGTCTAGCCCGTGTTTTCTTTTAATGCGCCTACACTTTGATAAAATTTCGCTAGGCTTAATCATTGAAGAATCGTCTATAAAAATGTTTGCTTTTGATAGTTTTTTCTTGGCTTGGGCTATTCTCATCCACTCAACGTGATTCATAACGCCACGCGTTGCGTTTGACATACTAACGCCTGCAACCGAACAAAGCATTCTTTGAACAAGTTGTTCTTTGCCCATTTCTAGTGAGAATACTGCACAGGTATAGCCGTCTAGCGCGATATTTTCTACAATGTTCATCGCAAAAGAAGTTTTACCTACTGCTGGGCGGGCTGCTAAAATTATAAGGTCGCTACCGTGAAGACCGTTTAGTTTATAGTCTAAATCTCTAAAATGCGTTTTAATTCCGGCAAGTTTAGATTTGTCTTTACTAAGTTCGTCAAATCTATTCATAACTTCGGGAAGAACAGCGTTGATTTTTACCATTTCGCTAGTATCGGCAACGTTAGAAACTTCAAAAATAATCTTTTCGGCGTTTGCTAGTGAACGATTAGAATCCATACTAGACCTACAATCTTCGATAATTTCGGCAGAGCCTTTGATAAGTTTACGAAGCATACTATTTCTCTTAACGATATCTATGTAGCGTTGATAGTTAGCCGATGATGGCAACACGAAAGAAAGTTCTGTAATATAAGCAATACCACCTGCAAGTTCTAGCGTGCCTTTCTTTTCTAAAACGTCTGAAAGGGTGACTAAATCCACAGGTTTATTTTGAGATATTAAATCGCGCATACCTTCAAAAATGTATTTATGCGATTCTGAAAAAAAGTCTTCTTCGTTTAGGTATGCAGATGCTTCTACTTGAATTTTTGTGTCTAATAATAAACAGCCAAGTAATGCTTGTTCGGCTTCTAAACTATGTGGTAATTCTCCACTAACAACTTTCCTTTTCGGCGTGTTTTCTTTTGCCATAATATTTTCTCCTTTTTTTCTATTTGTTAAGTTCTATAAATTCGTTTAGCGTTTCTTTAAATACCTTAAACGCCGATTCGAAAGGTTCTTTTTTATTTAGGTCTACACCTGCTAGTTTAAGTAGTTCTACGGGGCTATCGCTACCGCCCGAAGATAAAAACTTAAAGTAATCGTTTATAGCCGTTTGTCCTTCATTTAATATCCTATCGCTTATCGCTAGTGCGCTGATTATGCCTGTTGCATATTTATAAACGTAGAACGCCCTATAAAAGTGTGGTATTCTTGCCCACTCATAACCGATAAGCCCGTTGCTATCAACCGATTTGCCGTAGTATTTTTTGTTTAGTCTTCTATATTCTTCGGTTAGGTTATCCTTGTTTAGTGGAACGCCATTTTCTACGCTTTTGTGTGCAAATTCTTCAAATTCCGAAAATTGTGTTTGGCGATAGAGCGTGGTTCTTATCATTTCTAGTAGATAAGTTAGTAGATATTTTTTAAGATTTTTATCGGTAGAAGTTTTTAGTAAGTATCTAGCAAGCAAAACTTCGTTAACGGTGCTTGCAACTTCTGCCACGAAAATTCTATAATCAGCCTTTTCGTAAGGTTGGTTTTTATTAGAAAAATGAGAGTGTATGCTGTGTCCCATTTCGTGCGCAATCGTAAAAACGTCGTGCGTGGTGGGTTGATAATTAAGTAGAACGAACGGGTGCGTATCGTAAACACAAATGCTATATGCACCACTACGCTTACCTTCGGTTTCCATTACGTCTATCCAGCGTTCATCTCTTGCACGAGTGAGAAGTGAAACGTAATCTTCCCCTAAAACTTCTAGTCCTTTAATAACTAAATCATACGCTTCGTTATAAGAAAGTGAGAGTTCGGCATTTTCTACAAGCGGAACGTACATATCGTACATATACATTTTTTTGTAGCCCAAAGTTTTCTTTTTAACCGAAACGTATTTATGAAGAAGTGGCAAAGACTTATTAACGCTTTTAATTAAGTTATCGTAAACTTTCGTGTTAACGTCTTCGTCGTCTAGCATCATTTGAATAACGCTATCGTATTTTCTTGCCTTTGAGTAGAACACGTTTTTCTTAACGTTGCCAAAGTAGGTGGAAGTTATAGTGTTTATCATTTTTAGGTAGGCGTTATAATATTCGGTGAACACCTTTTTCCTAAGTCCCCTTTCGCCCGTATGCAAATATAAGCCGTAGTATCCGTGCGACATAGGGTATTCTTTGCCTTTATATTTTATTGGCGATAAAGGAAGGTCGGCATTGTCGGCCTTAGTGAAAATATCCTTAAAACTAGACGTGGTTTGACCGAGCAAAGCCAAAAGTTTTTCTTCTTTATAAGATAAAACGTGCTTTTTTTGTTTGATTAGGCTTTTTAAGAAATAGTCGTAATCTTTTAGGTCTTTATCTAAAATATAAGAATTTAGCGTTTTTACGTTTAGTTTGGTAAGTTCGGGAACGATAAAGGCAAGGCTCTCTGATAGCGTGGTTGCTAGCATACTAACCCTTTGATTTAACGAATCGTAGAAAGAGTTTCTAGTATCCTTGTCGTAGTTCATATAAGCGTAAACCGAAAGTTTATCTAAAACCCTAACAACCCTTTCTTTTTCTTTCATACACGAAAGAAAGGCTTGCTTGTCGCCAAGTTTACCCATATAGCGTGAAAAATCAACGTTTTCTTTAACGAACGCGAAGTCTTTTTCCCATAGTTCTAGATTTTCGTATATATCTTCGGTTGCCCAAACTAAATTTTTATCTATTTTCTTTTCGCTCACTTTATTTGCTCCGATAATTAGTTTTTGTTGCTATGTATTGGCGCAGGCATTCTTCCACCGCGCGAAACGAATACTTCGCAAGAATATGGGCTTACAGGCATTATTGGTGCCGTGCCAAGTAAACCACCAAAAGATACAGAGTCGCCAACTTTTTTGTTTGGAACAGGAATTACTCTAACTGCCGTGGTTTTGTTATTTATCATACCGATTGCCGCCTCGTCTGCTATCATACCCGAAATGGTTGATGCCGAAGTGTCGCCTGCAACAGCAACCATATCTATACCAACGCTACAAACAGCCGTCATTGCTTCTAGTTTAGAAAGAGTTATTGCGCCCTTTTCCGCCGCCTTAATCATACCGATATCTTCGCTGACAGGGATAAACGCGCCAGATAATCCACCAACGCTAGAAGATGCCATAACGCCACCTTTCTTAACAGCGTCGTTAAGCATAGCAAGGGCTGCGGTTGTGCCGTGTGTTCCCACACATTCAAGTCCCATTTCTTCTAAAATATGTGCTACGCTATCGCCAAGAACAGGGGTTGGAGCAAGTGATAGGTCCACTATACCAAATTCAGCGTTTAGGCGTTTTGATGCTTCTTTTGCAATAAGTGAGCCTGCACGCGTGATTTTAAATGCAGTTTGTTTGATGATTTCGGCAATTTCGCTAACGCTTGCGCCGTTGTTGCCCTTTATCGCGTGGTGAACAACGCCTGGGCCGGAAACGCCTACGTTAATAACCGTTTCGCCTTCGCCTATACCGTGGAACGCGCCTGCCATAAACGGATTATCTTCAACAGCATTGCAAAAAACTACTAATTTTGCCGCGCCAAGACCATCTTTATCGGCAGTTTTGTTTGCGGCTTGTTTAATAATTTCGCCCATAAGTTTAACGGCATCCATATTGATACCCGTTTTCGATGAGCCAACGTTTACTGATGAGCAAGTCCTTTCGGTAATACATAGCGCTTCTGGG
This sequence comes from Christensenellaceae bacterium, assembly GCA_045614165.1. Classification (GTDB taxonomy): domain Bacteria; phylum Bacillota; class Clostridia; order Christensenellales; family Borkfalkiaceae; genus UBA1259. The sequence continues at coordinate 26,529 of JAZLCK010000009.1, forward strand.
ATACTTCTTATAAAAGATTCTTCAAAAGACGTCATACCCTTATGAACAAGTGCCGAATAGCCACCGATAAAATCAATGCCAAGAGTTTTTGCAGCGTTATCCATTGCTTTTGCAATTAAAACTTCTTTGCCACAAAAAGATGCGGTGAGTAAACTTGCAGGGGTCACTGACACCCTTTTATTTATGATAGGAATACCATATTCATCACCAAGGTCGCTTGCAGTTTTTACTAAATTTTCGGCCTTTTTACAAATTTTATCGTAAACTAGGGTTGCCGTTTTTTTAGCATCTTCTCTAATGCAAGAAAGTAGGTTTATGCCCATCGTTATCGTTCTTATGTCGAAGTGTTCTTTTTCGACCATATTTATAGTTTCTAGTATTTGCTTTTTGTTTAACATTTTGCCCTCTCTATACGTTGTGCATTACGTCGAAAATATCTTGGTGTTGAACGTGGATAGAAACGCCTATTTCTTCACCCACTTTTACTAAAATGTCGTGTAAATCTTTAAGGCTAATTTTTGCACCCGAAAAATCAACCAACATAAACATAGTAAAGTTGCCTTGAACTATGGTTTGATTAATGTCTTCTATATTGATTTTATTGTCTGCAAGAACACCACTTACTTTTGCGATTATTCCCGATTTGTCTTTGCCTATTACTGTTATAATTGCTTTCATAATTTTCTCCTATTAGTTGTTTTCGGTTATATATTCATATTCAACAAGCACGTTAGACTGCGTTATAAACTTTACCATCTTGCCCGTTTCTATTTCGGGGAAAGGCAGTTCGTTAAACACTAAAACCTTGCGCTCGTAATAATCTTTTTTATATTTGTTCCACTCTTTAAATAGTAGCGTTTTGTATTCTACACCGGCGTTTGTATAAGAAAGTTCGTCATACCCGATAAACTCAGCAACGTAGGTTTCTCTTATGCCGATTTTCATATTATTTAGAACTTTATAAAAACTATTAACCCTTTTATAAACTATGCCAAGATACACGAAAGAAAAAAACACCATTAAAAAGTTTAGAGTGTGAAGTATAAATTTCACTAGCGCTATTTTTGGGTCTTTATAGGTAAAAGTTGTAAACCATATTAGTAGCCCTGCCATAATAACGGCGTATATTGATAACACGATGAAATATTTTATTAGCGTTTTCTTTTTTTGAATTTTAGTTTTTTCTAAAAGGTCTTCGGTAAAGTAGTTCACTTTTTGCTCCTAAATTAGTTAGCCTTTTGGTCTGTTCTTATTTTAACTAACCCTTTGTCCGTTTTTTCGTACAATTCGTATCTATCTTCAAATTCAGCCATTATATAGTTTGGATTTTGTTTAACCAAAAAATATTGTGGATATTTAGGG
>JAZLCK010000010.1:0-46983 GCA_045614165.1 Christensenellaceae bacterium
GGTGTTGCTACTTAAAAACGCCACTAGTATTATTACTGATGGCGAACGCGTTATATTAAACGTAACGGGCACACCTGCTATGGCAAAAGGTGGTAGTGGAGACGTTTTGAGTGGCTTTATCTGTGGACTTTTAGCACGAAACGAAGATGTTTTTAGCGCAGTTTCTTGTGGTGCATACGTCTTTGGAAAGGCAGGCGAAATTGCCACTAACAAAGCAAACGAACACACGGTAGTTGCCACCGAAATCATTGAAAACTTACCAAACGCGATAAATAGTTTAGATAAATAATCCGTTAAAAAAAATTAGATAAACAACCCGTTAATTCGCGTGAAAAAAGTGATTATAAAATAAACGTTAATTGCTATTAAAACAGGCATTAAAACCATTAAAAACATACTTTTAAGCCTGTATTTAAGGATAAAAGCGAATATAAATATCCCAAGCGCACCGCCTAAAATTCCGGCAAAAAACAGCCTAAAATCGCGCACGTCTTGGGTGGGACCAAGGTCGTCTTCTAAGGCGTCTACGGTTCGGGCTTTTTTCTGAAATTTAAGCATCAAAATTCCGTAGAAATTTATAGCAATAAGGTAAACAACTAAAACAACGTAAAAAATAATAGGCATAACGCTAATAGTATAAGCAAAATTTAGGTTTTTAAACGAACAAAAAATCGTTAATATAAATAAAAAAACAAAAAGAGGTGATAGCAAATGAAATGTATGTATTGTGGATGTATCGAGAGTAAGGTTATAGATTCAAGAGCGTCAGAAGACGGTATGAACATTAGAAGAAGAAGGGAATGTATCAACTGCGGTAAGCGTTTTACCACTTACGAAACGGTAGAAAATACCCCTATTTACGTTATAAAGAATAACGGCGCAAGACAAGTTTTCGACGTGAATAAGATTAAATCAGGCATTATGAGAGCGTGTGAAACACGCCCGGTTTCGCCTGTTGTAGTTGACAAACTTATCGATTCAATTCAAAAGAAAATTTACAATTCCCTAGCGCAAGAAATAACTAGTAAAGAACTAGGCGAAATGGTTTGTGAAGGGCTAAAAGAAATCGATGAAGTTGCATACGTTAGATTTGCATCAGTATATCGTTCTTTCACCGATACCACGTCGTTTATGAAAGAACTAGAAAAAATGGTTAATAAAGACAAAAAATAACGGAGAATACTACAATGGATAAATGGGATAAAAGATTTATGGACCTTGCCGAAACGGTAGCGTCTTGGTCAAGTTGTTTTCAAGAAAATAGACACGTTGGTGCAGTAGTAGTTAAGGATAAAAGAATACTAACTACGGGCTATAACGGCGCATCTAGCGGAATAGAGAGTTGCGCAGAACGTGGCGAGTGTTTAAGGCGCGTTAAAAACATAGCAAGTGGCACAATGCAAGAAGTTTGCTATGCCGTTCACGCCGAACAAAACGCTATAATTCAAGCCGCAAAACTAGGCGTTAGTTTAGAAGGCGCAACTATGTACGTGACGCATCAACCTTGCGTTATTTGTACCAGAATGATACTAAATTCAGGCATCAAACGCGTTATTTATAAAAACGGCTATCCTGATACTTTTGCGCTAGAACTATTCGCTGCGTCTGGCGTAGAACTTATTAAATTTGACGATTTAAAATAATTCATAAATTTATACAAATAGGAATATAATTATGAAAATTCTAAACGGCTCAAACGTACAAATTGTCTTACCAAAAGAGCCAACTTTAAGAGAACAATTCGCTAGTGAAGAACTTTCAAAATATCTAAAAGCAATGCTATCAGCAAACGTTAGCATTGTTTTTGATAATGAAGAAATAACCGAAAATGCCTTTTTAATCGGTGGCCCAGAACGCAACGAAAAAACTGCTAAATTTATCACCGAGCAAGATTTTAAGTCAATCGTTTCTGGTCCAGAAGGTATGCTAATTAAAGCCGTTTCTGATAACGTAGTTATCATTGCGGGCTCATCTTGGCACGCGGGCGAGTGCGAGCGCGGAACTATCTACGGCGTTTACGAATTTTTAGAACGCTTTGGGGGTTGTTCACTTTCGGCATTTTCGCACCCAGAAGTAGATGCGGGCGAGTTCGTGCCAACGCTTAAAGAGTTAGATTTATCGGGCATAAACTACGTTAAGCCTTTTGCCGATAGAAATTATCGTACGGCAATTATTCAGTATGCTGACGCTGCTGGGGACCCTGAAAAAGAACTTAATTTGCCGTTTTTCGACTGGCTAATTAAAAATAGATATAATCGTATTTTAACCTGGACGAGTATTTACGAGGCGTTTAAGAAAAACGGACTGCTTTACGAAATAGAACGCCGTGGTTTAAGATTTACCGTTGGACACCACGAGTCTTCAAGACTATTTTTGCCAGCATACGGCAACGAATATTTTAGAGAGCATTACTACGAAACTCACCCTGAATACTTTAAGTTAGAAAAAGACGGCAAAAGATACGAAAATATGTCGCCTTTGGGACAATGGGTGTATTGCAGTAGGAACGAAAACGCCATTAAAGAAGTTGCAAAAAACATTAAATCTTGGCTAAAACTCAACCCTAACGTAGATATTTTAGCGTTATGGCCAAACGATGGTATTCACGACCAATGCACGTGCGAAAACTGCCAAAAATACACCAAAACCGAAAACTATTGCTATTTCGTAAACGAAATTGCAAAAATCGTTAATGCTGAATATCCAAACGTTAAGTTTGACCTACTCATCTACGTTGACCTTTGGGTTGCTCCAAACGGCATAAAATTAGAGCCATCAATTATAATCGACGAAGCAACGTGGGCAGAAGAAGGACTCCGTTCGGTAGGTAAGCCAGACGGCAGTTGTTTAGCAGGCACCGATTTTGAAACCAACCTACTTAAATGGCGCAAAACGGGCGCAGAAGTGGTTTATTACGACTATTATATGGGTGTTTATCCACAACGCCAAAGATGGATTCCTATGGCAGACGAACTTCAAAGTTTGTGGAAACGCTTTATAGAAAAAGACATAATGGGCTCTGGCACGCAAATAGAGTGCTTTAATATGTGGAACCATCTACTTAATTACTACGCCTTTGCAAGAATCGGCTACGATACGAGCATTAACCTAGATAGCGCAATAAAATCACTTACCAAGATATACGGCAATGGCGCGCAAATCGTTGGCGAAATAATGCACGAATTAGAAGACGTTATGGACGGGCAAGTTGATATTATTAAGTGTGGGCATTATCTAATGGAACACATTGATAAAGAAAAAATTTATGCTAAATTCGAAAAAGCATTTGAGTTATGCGATAGCGCAAGGGCAAGGAACAATTTGCGCCTAACGCGTATGGCGTTTAGATACACCGATTTAGAAACACAAGACCCAGAGTCGCTAAACGAAAAATATAAAAGCGTGTTCGACGGCTATTTAGACGAAACGGGCGAACTTGCCAAAATGACAGAGTTTGATAGTTTTTATAAAAACAACCCAGGCTACGCTATAACAATACCTTTGTCAAGCAAAAAAACTAATTTCGTACCAGATAAATGGTATATTTTTGAATAAAAGAGTAGGGGGTAGAAAAATTTTTCTACCCCTATAAATTTTTATAATTTTTTGTTTGACAATCTAAAAAAAATATGTTATTATAACTATCGTTGTCAGGAACGAAAGCCTTGGCAACGAACTTAATACTCGTGGAGGGCTATCGAAGTGGTCATAACGAGGCGGTCTTGAAAACCGTTTGGGTGCAAGCCCACGGGGGTTCGAATCCCTCGCCCTCCGCCAAAAAAATGAGATGCAATTAAGCATCTCTTTTTTTTGCGAAAATAGGCGAGGGGTGAGAATATGGAGAAAATTGCGTTAGCAATTTGTCCGAAGGACTAAAATGTCCAGTGGACATTTTATCGGGTAGGTCGCACAGGCGAGAATCCCTCGCCCTCCGCCAATCAGAACCGCGTTCGCACACTCGGTTCTTTTATTTTTCTCTAAAAGGCTTTCCGGCTATTGTTATACCTACAATAAAATTTGTACCAAAACAATCTTTTCATTACTTAACCCAGAAAAGAAATGAATTTGGAGATTTTTGTAAATGATAGCAAGAACTTTTAATTTATAAGCTCACATTTATTTGTGGGCTTTTTTAATTTTATTTGAAAAATCGATACTTATTTTTAATTTGTGTGCTATACTTGAATTATCATATGATGCTTATATAAATTTTGGAGGTTTTATGAAAAAGAAATTTTTAAGTTTTTTATTTGCTGTATGCTTAATTTTACCTTGTGCATTTATAATGACTGCCTGTGGAGATAATCCACCACCAGATGATAATCCACCCCCAGGGAGCACCGGTTCTTTGATAATGGAAGTCATTCCACAACAGGACATTTGGCTACTTAGGGCAGATGCAAATCATTATCTTGAAGATGGCGCAGAAATAATAGAAGATGGCAACTATTCAATTTGGTTTGCAGATTATTACGATAAAGACACGTTAGAAGTTTTATATGATGGTGAAACAATTTCAACATTAACTTTATTAGAAACACCTGGATATGAAGACAAGGTTTTTGGCCTTAATGTTAGAAAAATAGCAACATTTTCACTTCCAGAGTTCGACCCAGGCGACCACAATTTAACAATTGACGTTAAGGAAGAAGAACTTAATATTAAATTTGTTTCTGATGGACAAGTGTTTAGTGAAGATGAATTGGAAGTTTTAAGTGATTGGTATTTCCCAAATAATAACGACCGTGATTTTGCAAGTGTAATAGATGATGAAGAGTTTATAATAAAAACAACTTATAATAACATTAAGGGTGGTCTTGGTGAAAATAATGGTATAGTTTATGACTGTAAAAAGCCGATGGGTTATTATGATGAATATGCAATCTTCAAAGCGGTTAATCCAAACTATGCTACAGGAAATATTGCTAAAGAGAACCCTACAGATTATTCACAAAAGTTAATAATTGATGCACAACCAAATGACTTCACCTTTGATACAAGAGATATTGAGCTTACCTTCTATAAGGATAGATTAGGTCTTGCTAATCTTTTTGTTGGTGGAGATAATGCTGATAAAAAAATATTCTCTTATTACAAAGATGATGTTTCAATGGGAGACCCAGGTTCTTGTGAATATTTCTTACCAACACGACAATTTGATTTGAATATTTATATAGAAGAATATCCAAATGTAGACTTATCTAATATTGAAGTGTATATTCATGATACAAAAATGGAAATTAAAACAGACCCAAACAAAGGCAATCAAAAATATTTTACAATCCCAGCAGGCAAGATGCCTATTGATTATGCTAAAGATAGATGCCTTCATACAGCTGATGTAAAAAATTTCTATGTTGATATTAGAAATGTTGATGTTTCAAATGCCAACTTTATCACAACATTTAATGTTACAACAAACAACAACATTGAAACTTCTGCCTCAGGACCAATATATTTCTTTAAAGATGGGACTTCATATTATATTCCGAATAGAGGTGTTGTTGCTAGTTTTGGTTTTTCTTCAGGGGAAGAAAGTCGTAGACCAACAAGCGTAAAGTTTAATGGGACAACTTTTAACCTTAGCAGTTATGTTTATAAAAGCACTAGTGTTCCTGTATGGGACTGGACTGGTGATGAGCCAAATGCATATAAAGATTCAACCGACAGATTCTACTACTACCATACAACAATTGGTGGTAAACCTGTTGAAATCACAGTTTCTTTTAATGATTATGGAGAAATATCAAATTTTGGACTTCATTTCACATTAACAGAAAGTACAAATATTAAATTTATATTTTAAAACAAAAAATAAAACCTATTAGGAAAATCCTAGTAGGTTTTTATTTTTATAAATTTGGCGTGCGTACACAATCGCTATTGCCCTCCGCCACGAAAAAAGGATACCAACAAGGTATCCTTTTTTAATTTTTATTGTTTAGTTAAATATGGTTTCGCCAAAAAGCGCCATTAATTCGCTACTTAATTTTTCGCCTGCAACTTTTGCGCCTTGGGCGTTTGGATGCACGTTGTCGGTAAAGGTGATTTCCCAGTCTTTTGTTTGTATCACGAACGAATTGCTTATTGTTTGGGTGACCGAACTAATCGTGCTAGCGTGTGATTGATTAAACGGAATTAAATAAACTATCGGGGCAGAAGGGTATTTGTTTCGTAGTTTGTTTAGCGTGTTTGTTAATGCTAAACCAAATTCGTTTGCATCCTGTCCTTTGTCGTTGGTGCCGTGGTTAATTACAATAAGGTCTGGCAATAATTCGCCAGCAATCGGCCTATCTTTGCTCAAATAGTCAATCGCCATATCCATTGTGTTAAAAGAGCCCGTTTTGGTAATTCCGCTAGCGCCATAACCGATAAGGTATGGTGTTGCGCCCAAGTTTTCCGCAGAGTGCCAAGAATAAGCGTTTGTCACGCTGTTGCCGTTAGAGTTAGCGTTTATATTAAGCGCGCGTATGCCTTCGGTAATGCTATCTCCGTAAAAATAAATCACGGGGGCAAGGGGCTTAATACCAACAATTTTGCCACCAGCATCTGCCGTTATAGATTTAAGTGCAAAACCTATTTCTTGTTCCCATTTATCTTCGCTTTCAGTCATACCATCGGCTATAATTCTAATGGTATGAAAATTTCTATCGGGTAGCGAAACTTTGGGGTTAGAAATCTGTTGTCTTATAGGAGTGCCACCATCAATCGAATACGAAAAAAACGGCTCTGCTTTTTTGGTGATAATCGTAAAATTCACGTTAAAATAACGTGCGCCATCAATCAAAAAATATAAATGTGCGCCATCAGTAAGCGTCACTTTATGCGTTGTCCCGTTAATCTCTTTATCAAACCAACGCCCAACAAAATACGGCGTATCGCTATAAGTCAAAGCGTATTGCCTATAATCAACGCTAGATAAAAACTCATTGCGCTGTTCGTTAGTTTTATAAGTCGGCGCGTCGTTGTTGCAAGATAAAAGGGAAAGACTTAATAAAATTAAAACGAAAATTACTAATACTTTTTTTGCTACGTTTAATTTCATAAACTATCGTATATATCCACGAGTTTTTTAACTGACGCGTAAAGGTCTTTAACGCCACTAAACACGTTGTCTTTATTAAAGTCTTTAAGGTAAGATTTAACTTCTAGCGTAAAATATTCGCCCTTGTAGTTAATATCTTTAAGTGCTTTAAGAATAGGGTGCCAGTCTATGCTACCAGCAAAAGGAATTTGGTGCAAATCTCTAATCTTATTCGTGTCTGAAATATGCATTGTCAAAAGTTTATCTTTAAGCGCGTAAATCATTTCAACGGCACTAGTTTCTAGTGCTGAAAGTTCAGCGTGCCCTATGTCTAGGCAAGCAACTGCAAACTCATCGTTAATAGCGTTAAGGTGCGCCACAAAATCGTTTGGGGTAGAACAAGCAGCGAAGTCAGGACCCCTAGAAAGATAACGCCAGTTCCACATATTTTCAAGCGCAATTTTAACGCCACAAGATTTTGCAAAAGGCAAAAGTTCGTTAAAAATTTCAGCGTTTTCTTCGGGCAACATATCGTTGTTTGGGTGAATAACGCATATTTTTCCGCCTGCTTCGTAAGTGCACTCTATTGCGCGCTTTAAACTATCGCGCATATAATCAAAACAGATAGGGAAAGGCGCGTGCGATTGATTGCAAACAATGCCGTTATCAAGCCCGATATTTTTAAGTTTTCTAGCAAACTTAATTGCGCTACGTTTCATTAGCGGGTGGGTTGCCACGTCTAATTTTTTGGTGCCGTAGTTATAGTTGTGCATTAAAAAAATCGAAAAATCCCAAGCATCAAACCCTGCTTTTGCGATAAGTTCGATAGCCTTTTCTTCGCCAACGATTTTGGCAGTTGAAGCAATTTCGGTAGAAGTTTTCATTTTTGCCACCTTTTTTATTAATTAATAATCTTAAATATTATAACACCACTAAATCAAAAAGTAAATGGCTAAGCGCAAAAAATTAAAAAACGAAGAAAATATAATTTTGTGCTAAAATTAGTTCAAAAACATAATATATTGCCTTGATTTAGCATAAAAATAGTGCTAAAATTATAAAAAAAGGAGATTGAATATGCCAAAAATCACGTTATCTGCTTTTTCAGACGAAGCAGGACTTACCTTAAAAGACCAAATTAAAGCACACATAGATTGTGGTATTCCTTATACAGAAGTGCGCAGTATAAACGGCATTAACGTTGCAGACTTTACAGTAGTAAACGCCAAAGAATATCTAAAAGAATTAGAAGATAACGGCATTTCCGTTTGGGCACTTGGCTCGCCACTTGGTAAAGAAGAAATTACCGTTGATTTTTCTAAATATCTAGATAAAGTAAAACACGTTTTCGAAATCGCAAACGCTATGAAAACTGATAAAATTCGCGCGTTTAGTTTTTTTAACGCTTATAACGAAAAGAACAAAGTTTTCGACTATATGAACGAAATGGCAAGAATTTCAAAAGAATACGGCGTTACGCTTTATCACGAAAACGAAAAAGACATTTATGGCGACGTGCTTGATAGGGTTTTAGAAATTATGCAAAACGTTAAGGGCTGGAAATACGTTTACGACCCAGCAAACTATATTCAAGTTGGCGAAAAAGCAGACGATACTATTAGCGCTTGCTTTGACAAAACCGACTATTTCCATATTAAAGACGTTATTGCTAAAACCGAAGAATTAGTGCCAGCAGGCTACGGCGACGGAAAGATTTTCGACATTATTTCTAGGGTGAAAGACGATAAAACTTTTACGTTAGAGCCACACCTTAGAATTTTTGATTCTTATAAGAAAATCGATAACTTTGAACTAAAAACTAAATTTGAATTTAAAACTAATATCGAAGCGTTTACCTTTGCCGTTAATTCTTTAAAAGAATTACTTGTTAAGGCAGGGTACACCGAAAAGGATAGAACTTTTATTAAATAGAATAAAAATAAAATACTCAACTTTCACACCATAAACAAGAATCGCAAGGCAGTTTTGCTTTGCGGTTTTTGTTTTTATCTTTTTTTATCTATTGAAAATTTTTCTAGCCTGTGTTATAATCAAAAAAAGGAGTTAATTATGAACAAATTATCTAGTCTTACTAAAAAACTTTTAACTATTTGCGGTTTTGTGTTTTTATTTACAATAATCTATATTTTTATCAATTTTTTCGTGCTAAAACCAATGTTCGAAAATTCGGAAGAACCTTTGGCTGCATTAGGGTTATTACTTTTATCAATATATTTTAGTATCCCTTGCATTTTTTTAGAAATAGGTCTTTCCATTTTCGCATTTATTTTTGCTAAAAACGTTAAAAAAGCAATACAAGAAAACGCTAAAATTAAACTTGTTAAACCAATTAGTTTTTTAGTGCTAACGTCTGTATCTGGCGTGCTTTTAGTTTTGCATACCTTTATGTTCGACGTGTTCTTGCCTGTATTTTTATTGCTTGCAGTTGTTCAAATCGGTATAGCGATTCTTGCACTTATCTACGTTGTTAAAAACAAAAAAGCAAACGTGGCAACTGAAATTGTTAAAGAAACTCAAACGGATTTAGAGCCACAAGCACCTATTGATAGCCAAGATAATAATGGCGATAAAGTAGACTAATATTAAAATTAAAACAAAAAAAGGTTAAGATAAGTTCTTAACCTTTTTCTTTATTTATTTTTCGTGCGCTAAGCGTATTTATTCACAAAAAACGTCCTTAAAAAGTTCTAGTCCCGAAACCTTTAATACCTTTCTAACGAGAGAAGGTGTAAAGTTAGGGAATAGTCTGCCAAATATACTCATACTGCGCCCGTCAAAGCCCATAACGATACTTTTTTTGCGTCTTTTAAGACCTTTAACAATTCTTTTAGTCGCCTTAGGTAATGGCATCATAATTTTATTGATAAGTTTGTTTTCTTTGTCGTTAGTATTTTGTCTATTAAGTATATCAGTTCTAATAAAACCGGGGTAAATACCGCCAACGTAGTATTTTTTCTTGTAGTCTTGTCTAATAGTTTCGGTAAAACCTTTAACGGCAAACTTGGTTGCACAATACATACTTTGCCCAACTACTGCGCAAAGCCCCGCTGCGCTAGAAACGTTTACTATTGCAGGCGTTTTTGATTTGTCAAGCAAAGGCTTTAACGTTTTTACCGAATAGATTACGGAAGAAAAGTTGGTTTTTATAATTTCTTCTATTTCTTCCATAGTGTATCCATCAAATTTCTTAAACGGTAGCATAAAGCCGGCGTTATTTATTAACACGTCGGGAGCGATGTTTTTTTCTTCTAGTTCCGCCTTAAAATCTTCCCAAGCAGATAGGCTAGAAACGTCAAAATAAAAAGGGATAAACTTATTTTTGTTTTCATTAAGCGTTTCTATTGCTTTTTGCATTTTTTCTTTATTTCTGCCGATTGCAAGAATAGTGCAAGAGTATTTTTCAATAAGTTTTTTAGCAACTGAAAAGCCTATTCCACCACTAGCGCCCGAAATTATTACCGTTTTATTATAAAGCCAATTTTTCTTCATAATTCACCTAAAAAAATTTTGTATAAGAGTATTATAACACCTTATAAAAATTAAATCAAGCACTTGAAAAATTTCTTATTATATGTTATAATATTTATTAACTAATTTATATAGAAAGGCACGTGTAATGATTGATATTAACCAACTAATTTCCAAACTTAACGAAGAGCAAATAGGGCCCGTAAAACAAACCGAAGGTCCTGTTTTAGTAATTGCAGGCGCAGGTAGTGGTAAAACAAGGGTTTTAACCACGCGTATTGCATATCTTGTTATGGAAAAGTCGGTTAGTCCTGCGAATATTTTGGCTATAACTTTTACCAACAAGGCAGCGGGAGAAATGAAAGAGCGCCTTAACAAAATTATCGGTGGCATCGGCGATATGTGGGTGACCACTATTCATAGTATGTGCGTAAAGATTTTGAGAAAAGAAATCGGCGTGCTTGGCTATGATTCTAACTTTACTATTTACGATGAAGCGGATAAAGATAAAGTGTTAAAAAGCGTTATCGCTTCGCTTGGCTACGATAACGATAAAATCTTTAAGATGGCAAAAAATAGCATTTCGCTTGCTAAAAACGAGTGTTTGTCACCCGAAGAATACAAAAAAATCTATAAAGATACATATATGGTGTTCGACGTTGCTAGTATCTACGAAAAATACGACGAAGAACTTGCTAGAAACAACGCGCTTGACTTTGACGATTTGCTTTTTAAAACCTATCAACTTTTCACCGAATACCCAAACATTGCAAAATTCTACGCTGAAAGGTTTAAATATATCCATATCGATGAGTTTCAAGATACCAACAAGGTTCAGTTTTATATAGCAAGAACGCTTGCAAGCGTGCATAACAACTTATTCGTGGTTGGCGATGACGACCAAAGTATTTATAGTTGGCGTGGCGCAAAAGTAGAGAACATACTTAACTTTGACGAAATTTATAAAAACGCTAAGGTGTTTAAGTTAGAGCGAAATTATCGTTCTACAAAAAAGATACTTGACTTAGCGAACAATATTATAAAAAACAACACGCTTCGCCGTGACAAAAAGTTATGGACTTCTAACGATGATGGAACGAAAGTAGAAGTTTTCGTTGGAACTGATGAGAATAACGAAGCAACGTTTTCAGCCGTTCAAATCAAAAATTTAATGGCTAGAAATCCTAACCTAAAATATAGCGACTTTGCCGTGTTTATGCGTGTGAACGCCCTTTCTCGCGCATACGAACAAGAGTTTACAAAATACGGCTTGCCGTATAAAATTTACGGTGGTTTTAAGTTCTTTGAAAGAAAGGAAATTAAAGACCTTTTATCATACCTAAAACTCATCAATAACGAAAGGGACAACCAAGCCTTTTTGCGTAGCGTTTCGGTGCCAAAACGTGGCATAGGTGATAAAACGCTAAACGAACTATTAGAATATTCTACGGGCATAGGCGTTTCTATGCTAAAAGCCACCGAACTTTTAGATGGAACAACGCTTGGCTCTGGCGCAAAAACCAAGTTATATACCTATGGTTTACTTATAAACTCTTTTGTGGAATTTAGTAAAGACCATACCGTCACCGAACTTTTAGACCATATTATTTCAACAACTTCGTTTTTAGACCAGTTCAAAGAGAACACCGAAGAAAATACTTCTAAACTCTATAACATAAGCGAACTTAAAAACTCAATTGAAACTTTTGAGAGAGATAATCCAAATTCAACGCTATCGGACTATCTAAATTCAGTCACGCTAAGTTCGGATACGGACGAAATTCAAGAAGATGACTGTGTGACCGTTGCAACTATTCACGCTGTCAAAGGGCTAGAATATAAGGTGGTTTTCGTGTGCGGGCTTGATGAAAAGATTTTGCCTATCACAAGAAACTCTGACACCGAAGAAGACCTAGAAGAAGAACGCAGACTAATGTACGTTGCAGTCACAAGAGCAAAAGAAAGGCTATATTTAACCCGTGCTATGAGCAGGTATTTATATGGCAGACGCGAATTTATGACGCAGTCTAGGTTTCTTAAAGAAGCCAACCAAATCATTTCGCCTAAAAAAGAAACTGAAAGTTTTTATGGTGGAAATAGATATGCAAACAACGCTTATGGCGACGATAGATATGATAGTGATAGCCGTAGCAGTTCTAGCGTTGGTGGGCTTAATTTAAGCGCTGTAAAAACTATGGTAAACAAAGGCGCGCTAACGGCTAAAAACAACGTGAATTATAGCGACTATAAAGCAGGTGTTAAGGTTAAACACGCTAAATTTGGCATAGGTACTATTATAATGACCAAAAATAGTGGAGATAATCTTACCGTATCAGTCGCGTTTAACGGGTTAGGAATAAAAGAACTATCCGTAAAATACGCGCCAATGGAGATATTAAAATGAGTAGAATGCGAGAACTTGTCGACATATTAAATAAATACGCCCACGAGTATTACGTTTTAGACAACCCAACGGTTTCAGACAAAGAGTACGACGCGTTATACGACGAACTTGTTGACTTAGAAAAACAAACGGGTGAAGTGCTTTTTGATTCTCCAACAAAGCGTGTTGGTGGCGAGCCTATTTCGGCTTTTTCTAAACACGAACACATAAAAAGGCTTTATAGCCTAGACAAAGCCACCGACTACGAAAAACTTGAAAGGTTTTTTTCTAAGGCGAATTTAAGTGGCGAGTTTCCTAAATGCACCGTAGAGTATAAATTCGACGGGCTTACTATTTGCTTGACCTATTCGGGTGGAAAATTCGTTAGAGCAACTACGCGTGGAAACGGCGTGGTGGGAGAAGACGTTACGGCACAGGTTTTAACCGTAAAAAGTTTTCCACTAACTATAAAAGAAACAAAAACTATCGAAGTGCAAGGCGAAGCAGTTATGCGCCTTTCTAGTTTAGAAAAATATAATCAAACGGCAGAAGTGCCACTTAAAAACGCTAGAAACGCCGTTGCTGGTGCTATTCGCAACCTAGACCCAAAAGAAACTGAAAAAAGGCGCATAGAGATATTATTTTACAATCTAAACTACATTGAAAACGAACCTGAAAAAAGTCAAATTGAAAGCATAAAATTCTTAAAAGACAACGGCTTTAAGGTGCACCCGTTCTTAGAAGTATGTTCATCGTTTTTAGAAGTTAAAAACGCTATACAAAAAATTGAAACTGAGCGCAAAACCTTAGATTATTTAACCGACGGGGTGGTTGTTAAAATTAACGACCCTAAAACGAGAGAGGAACTTGGCTTTACCGATAAATTTCCACGCTGGGCTATGGCGTTTAAGTTTGAAGCAGAAGAAGTGACCACAATCCTTAAAAACGTTATCTGGCAAGTGGGAAGAACGGGCAAGTTAACGCCACTTGGCATACTTTCGCCCGTAGAACTTGCAGGCGCAATGGTGAGTAAAGCAACCCTAAACAACTACGGCGACTTAACTAGAAAAAAAGTGCAAATCGGCGCAAGGGTTTTAGTTAGAAGAAGCAACGAAGTTATACCCGAAATTTTAGGCACTACTGAAATTTTCGATGATTGCTTGCCTGTTATAAAGCCAACGATTTGTCCTTATTGTGGCACGGCACTTGTTGAAACGGGCGCAAATCTATTTTGCGAAAACAAAAATTGCAAGCCAAGAGTTATAGCAAATATAACCAACTTTGCGTCAAAAGACGGTATGAACGTAGAAGGGTTTAGCGAAAAGACTGCGGGGCTACTTTACGATGAGTTTGGCGTTAGGAAATTTAGTGATTTATACAAACTTAAAGAAGAAGATTTGTTAACGCTAGAAGGGTTTAAAGACGCTAAAACTAGCAACCTTTTATCTAGCCTAAACACATCTAAATCGGTAGAGTTTTCTAACTTCATCTACGCGCTTGGGATAGAAAACGTTGGCAAAAAAACGGCTAAGGATTTAGCGAAGAAGTTTAAGAGCATAGATAAACTCATTTCCGCCACGAAAGAAGAACTTTTAGCGTTAGAAGAAATCGGCGAAATTATCGCGGATAAAATTGTGGATTATTTTAGCCAACAAGAAAACTTAGAGCAAATTCGCGAACTAGAAATTCTAGGCGTTAAGGTGAAAGAAAACCAAGGCGAAGTAAACGGCGTTTTGGCGGGGCAAAAAATCGTTTTAACGGGCACGTTGCCAACGCTAAAAAGAGATGAAGCGACTAAAATAATAGAAGCGTTGGGTGGCGAAGTTTGCTCTTCGGTTTCTAAAAACACCACAATGGTTTTGGCGGGTGAATCGGCTGGTAGCAAATTAGATAAAGCGTTAAAACTTGGCATAAAAATTATAGACGAAGAAACTTTTAAATCTCTTATAAATACTTGATAAATTACTAATATTATGTTAAAATAATATAAATATACGGAGAATTATTTATGTTAAGCATGACGGGGTACGGCAAAGCCGAGTACCAAGAAAACGGAATATCTTTAACGATAGAAATAAGAACGGTTAATAACCGTAATTTTGACTTTAATGCAAAAATGCCACGTTCTTTTATCGCTTTTGAAGACGGGATTAGGAAAGTTGTTCAAACTTTCGTTGCACGTGGCAGGGTAGAACTATTTGTAAACTTTACTGATTTAAGAGAAAAAAATTCTAACGTTGTAGTAAACGTTGGCAAAGCAATCGACTATTATAACGCAGGCAAAGAAATCGCCGAAAAACTTGGCGTTCCTTGCGATTTAACGGCATCTATGATAATGAAAATGCCAGAAGTTATAGTTGATAACTCAATTAGTGATTACTCTGACATTAAAGATATCATTTTAGAAACTACCGTAAAGGCGTGTGAAAACCTTAACGAAATGCGAAAGGTTGAAGGCGAAAAACTTATTGCAGATATGCTATCGCGTGTTGAAGTGGTTAGCGAATATAGAAACCAAATCAAAGAAAGAGCGCCACTTATCGTAGAAGAATATAAAAAGAAACTAAAAGAGCGCATAGTAGAGGCGCTTGACGGGGTTAAATACGACGAAACAAGACTGCTTAATGAAGTTGCGTTTTTCACCGACAAGGCTAATATAGACGAAGAATTGACAAGGCTATATTCACATATAACGCAGTTTAGAGAAATAATCAAAACCAAAAATGCTGGAAAGAAACTAGACTTTTTAATGCAAGAGTTTAATAGAGAAGCAAACACGATTTGCTCAAAATCGAACGACGTTGTTGTGACCAGCATAGCATTATTACTTAAAAACGAAATAGAAAAAATTAGAGAACAAGTGCAAAATTTAGAGTAGTATGAAAAACGTTTTAGTAGTATTATCGGGTCCGTCAGGCGTTGGTAAGGGCACAATAGCCAAAAAACTTGTAAAAAGGAATAAAGACTTTTTTTTAAGTGTTTCTTGCACCACAAGAAAACCACGCAACGGTGAAAGAGACGGCGTAGAATATTTCTTTATATCAAAACCCGAATTTAAAGAAAAAATAGCAAACGATGGCTTTTTAGAGTATTCGGAACACTTCGAAAACTATTACGGCACGCCAAAAGAATTCGTGCTTGATAAACTAACTTCTAACGACGTGATTTTAGAAATCGACGTTAATGGTGGGCTAAACGTAAAAAACAACTATGAAAACGCCTTGCTAATAATGATAGTTCCACCATCAAAGGAAGAACTTAAAAATAGGCTTATAAAACGCAAAACCGAAAGCCCTGAAAAAATTGAACTTCGTATGCAAAGAATAGAATACGAACTAGGTAAAAAAGATTTGTATGATTACACCGTTGTAAACGACGACCTTGATAAAGCGGTGGAAAAAATAGAAAATATTATAAAATCCGTTAAAAACGGTTAAGGAGAGATAAAATGATACATAAACCCCCAATTGATGAATTAGCAGAAAAAGTTGGTTCTAAATACGCTTTATGCGTTGTGACTAGCAAAAGAGCAAGACAATTAATGGAACAAAGCCAAAACCAAGGCTATACCGAACTTCCTAACAACGAAAAACCTTTATCGGTTGCTGCGTTAGAAATTTACGAAGGCAAACTTATTGCCACGAACGATTAGAAGGTAATTACGCGTTCAACGCAATTCGTTGAACGCGTCGATTTTTATGCAGGTTTTTTTAGACGTTATAGTCGACGTTTCGCACACCGAAGTCGATAAAATATTTGAGTATTCTTATCCTGACGACAGTATATTAGAAGGTTGTCGGGTACTCGTTCCTTTTGGCAAATATCAAGTAGAAGGGTTTGTTCTAGCCAAAAAAAGCGTTAGCGAATATTCGCCCGATAAAATTAAACCCGTTATAAAAATTCTAGATAAAATCCCTGCGCTAACTAACGAAACTTTGTTGCTTGCAAAATTCGTTAAAGAGCGTTATCACGTGACTTATGCACAAGCATTAAGGCTTTTTTTACCAGCCGAAATGCGAAAAGGCAGAGTTAAAGAAAAAACTGCAAAGTTCGTTTCTTTAAACCCCACTACCGAAGAGATTTTATCGTCTGTTAATAAATGCACTAAAAAGCAGTTAAGCGTATACGAATATTTAACCGAAAAAGGCGAAGTTTCGCTTAAAGAACTTACCGACCTTTTTGGCACTAGCGCTATAAACGGGCTAAAAAGTAAAGGTATAGCAAAAGTTTTCGATAAAGAGATTTTAAGAAAGCCTTACGCTTCTGCTATTGAAGAAACAAGCAATATAATTCTTACCGAAAACCAACATAACGCCACACTCTCAATAGAAAATACCGATAAAACGATAAGTTTAATATTCGGCGTTACGGGTAGCGGTAAAACTGAAATCTACTTAAAACTCATCGAAAATGCGATGAAAAAGGGTAAGACGGCAATAATGCTAGTTCCCGAAATATCGCTAACCCCACAAATGCTAAAAAAATTAAGGGGTAGATTTGGTTATAGAGCAGCAATATTGCATAGTGGGCTTTCTAGTGGCGAAAGATACGATGAGTGGATGCGTCTAAGAAACGGCGAAGCGCAAATAGCAATCGGAGCGCGTAGCGCAATATTCGCGCCACTTACTAACGTTGGAATTATCGTTATAGACGAAGAGCACGACGGAAGTTATGAAAGTGAATCAGCGCCAAGATATTCAACCATAGAAATTGCAAAGGAAAGAGCAAGACTATCGGGTGCGAAAATAGTTTTAGGTAGCGCAACGCCTAAAATTGAAAGTTATTTAAGTGCACAAAACGGCGAATATAATTTGGTGACGTTAAAAGAGCGTATCAATAAACGCGCTCTCCCTGATATAGAAGTCGTTGATATGAAAAGGGAGATTAAAAGGGGGAACAACACTCCGTTTTCATCGGCTCTTAAAAGCGAACTAGAAAGTTGCCTAGATAAAGGCAATCAGGCAATAATATTCTTAAACCAAAGGGGGTTTAGCCGTAGCGTAATTTGCGCAGAGTGTGGGCACGTTCAAAAATGCCAGTCTTGTGACGTTTCTCTTACCTATCATAGAGAAGATAATTCACTTCTTTGCCATTATTGTGGCGCAAAGTATAAGATGATAGAAGCGTGTACAGAGTGTGGTAGCACTTATTTAAGATACGGTGGCTTTGGTACGGAAAAGGTTGTTATTGAACTTCAAAAAATGTTCCCTAAGGCAAGAATTTTGCGTATGGATAGAGATTCAACGCAAAACAAAGAAGGGCATTTTAAGATACTTAAAGAGTTTTCTAGTAAATCAGCCGATATTTTAGTTGGCACTCAAATGATAGCAAAGGGGCACGACTTTCCATCAGTCACACTAGTTGGAATTTTAGATGCTGATATGAGTTTGCATTTTTCAGATTATAGGAGTTCAGAGCGTACTTTTGAACTTATAACCCAAGTTGCAGGCAGAAGTGGTAGGGCAGAAGAAGTTGGCAAGGTAGTATTGCAAACGTATTCGCCAGAGCACCCCGTTTTAGGTAGAGCAATAAAATACGACTACGAAGGATATTATAATCACGAAGTATCAATTAGAAAGGCAACGGGTTTTCCACCTTTTACCGATATCATACGAATTTTAGTATCTTCTAGCGATGATGAAAAGGCGCTTAACGCTATAAAATCTCTTTATGGAGAGTTTGGCGTTTACCATAAAGAAAACCTAGATAAATTTAAGTTTTTAGGTTGTATGAAAGCGCCACTAAAAAAATTACAAGATAAATATAGATATCAAGTGCTAATGCGCGTTGATAAAAACGATGAAGACACAAGAAAAGAAGTGTTTGGATTAGCAGATAAATATACTGATAGAAACGTTATGGTTTACGTTGAAATAAACCCAAATAATTTAAGTTAGGTAAATAGTTATGGCAATTAGAAACATTGTTCAAATAGGCGATGAAGTTTTAAGAAAAAGATGCTTTGAAGTGACTGATTTTGGCGAAAAAACCCATCAACTCATTGATGATATGAAAGATACACTTATATGGGCACAAGGTGCAGGTCTTGCCGCGCCACAAGTTGGCGTTCTTAAAAGAATTTTCATCGTTATGGCGGAAGGCAAATATTACGAATGTATTAACCCAGAAATTATCAGTTTTAAGGGTAAACAACGCGGGCTTGAAGGTTGTCTTTCAGTAAAAAATAAAAGTGGCACGGTTGAACGCCC
Organism: Christensenellaceae bacterium; assembly: GCA_045614165.1. Lineage (GTDB taxonomy): Bacteria > Bacillota > Clostridia > Christensenellales > Borkfalkiaceae > UBA1259. Next base: position 19,106 of record JAZLCK010000010.1, read on the forward strand.
AATGCACCTAACCGTAAAAGCGCAAGATAGATACGGAAAGCCTTTCACGGTAAAGGTTAGTGGTTTTACCGCGCGTGCATTTTGCCACGAAAACGACCACTTAAATGGTGTTCTTTATATCGATAAAGCCGAAAACGTAATGGAGGACTAAAATGAGAGTAGTGTATTTAGGCACGCCTGATTTTGCCGTTTGCCCACTAGAAAGGCTTTTAGGCGTTGATGGGATAGAGATTGTTGCTGTTATCACTAACGAAGATAAACCCGTTGGTAGAAAGCAAATTTTAACCCCACCGCCCGTTAAAGTCTTTGCAGAGAGCAAAGGTATAAAAGTCTATCAATATAAAAGCATAAGAAAAGAAGGACTAGACGACCTTAAAAGCCTTGCTCCTGACCTTATGATTACTTGCGCTTTCGGTCAAATTTTATCGCAAGAAATTTTAGACGTGCCAAAACACGGAACTTTTAATATTCACGCGTCAATTCTTCCTAAATATCGTGGTCCAGCACCCGTTCAGTATGCCGTGCTTAACGGCGAAAGAACCACGGGCGTGACTATAATGCGCACGGATATCGGCGTTGATACGGGCGATATTATCACTATTAAAACGCTAGATATTTTAGAAAACGAAACGGCGGGCGAACTCCTTTCAAGGCTTTCAGTAGTTGGCGCAGATGCTATTGAGAGTGTGGTGAAAGAACTTTTAATCGGCAAACTAAATTTCACGCCACAAAATCATGAACTTGCAACTCATACAAAAATGCTAAACAAGTTTAACGCTGAAATAGACTTTAACAATTCTTCTAAAAGCGTTGTTGATAAAATTAGAGCGTACAATCCATCTCCCGTGGCATACACGACTTATAACGGCGTAGTTATAAAACTTTATACAGCGAAAGAAGTTGATGGCTTTGGTGAGGCTGGGGAAGTATTAGTTAGCGACAAAAAACTTATAATTGCTTGTAAAACGGGCGCAATCGAAGTGCTTACCCTTCAAAAAGCGGGTGGCAAGGTGATGGACGCTAGGTCGTTTTTGCTTGGGAACAAGATTAGCGTAAAAGATAAATTTGGATTATGATAAACTGTTTTTACGATTGTTATAGAATTTTAAACAAGGTTTACAGCGAAAAAGCCTTTATAAAACAAGCGATAAACGACGTGGATATAGAAGAAAAAAATCGCGCTTTAACGGTTAAAATTTGTTATGGTGTTTTAGATACCGACTACGAACTATCATACTACGTAAAACTTTTAGCCGACAAAAATCCTAAACTTGTTGTAAGAACTATTCTTAAAATTTCAATGTATGCTATAAGGCACCTTGAAAAGAAAGAATATGCCGTTATTGATAACGCAGTTTCGTTGACGAAAAAGTTAGGAAAAGCAGGGGCTAGTGGGTTTGTAAACGCGTTTTTAAGGCGTTTTGTTAAAGAAAAACCACAAATTCCGCCCACTTTACAAGATTATTTGTCTATCAAATATTCATACCCAAATTTTGCCGTAAAAGAACTTATAAGCGTTTACGGAAAAGAAAGAACTGAAAAAATTATTAGTGCAAAAAACTCAAAAACCATTTTGACTTTTTACGACGTAAGCGGCGAAGAATATTTAACAAAAAACGGCTATGTTTTCCAAAAAACGCCGTTTGAAAACGTTTTTTCTTTGGATAGATTTACTAGAAATGCCGATTACGATAAAGGTGTTTATACCTATCAAGCACTAGGTTCTGTTGCGATATGCGACGTGGTTGAGCCCTGCGATAAACTTTTAGACTGTTGTTCAGCCCCCGGTGGCAAGAGCGTTAGGCTATCGTATAAATGTAAAAGCGTTACGGCTTTTGAAATTCACGAACATAGAGTAGCACTTGTAAACTCTTACGTTTCGCGTATGAAAAGGCAAAACGTGACGGTTTTTTGCAAAGATGCGTCTATCTACGATGATAAATATGATAAGGCGTTTGATGCCGTTTTAGTAGATGCGCCTTGTAGTGGGCTTGGAACTGTAAGTGACAATCCTGATATTAGAATAAATAGAGAACAAGAAAACGTTTTAGAACTTATAAAAGAGCAAAATAGGATACTAAATAACGTTTGTAAATACGTTAAAGTCGGTGGATATTTATACTATTCAACTTGCTCAGTTTTGCCTAGCGAAAACGAGCGAGCAGTAGAAAAATTCTTAGAAAATAACGCTGATTTTGTTGTAGAAAAAATAGATAGCAAATTACCACACGAAAAAAGTAGCGTAGGAATAACTTTTCTTCCTGACATTTCTTATGGACTTGGGTTTTATGTGTGTAAATTAAAGAGAGTGAAATGAAAGATTGCTTATTAGACCTAAGTTTTGAAGAACTTAACGAAATTCTTTTGTCGCTTGGTGAAAAATCTTATAGAACGGGGCAAATTTATAAATCGTTGCACCTAGGTAAAGATTTTGACGAAATGACGGATATTTCCAAAGAACTTAGAGCAAAGTTAAAAGAAAAATACGACGCGCAACCCGTGAAGATTATAAAAACGTTAAAATCGGTTGACGGAACTGAAAAGTTTTTGTTTTCTTTAAGAGATGGCAACGTGATAGAAGGCGTTTTAATGCGCTATAAACACGGCGCAAGTTTATGTGTTTCAACACAAGTAGGTTGCCGTATGAATTGTGCTTTTTGCGCATCGGGTATAGACGGACTTATTAGGAATTTAACTGCGGGCGAAATTTTGGGCGAAGTTATAATGGTTAACCGTGCTGATGGCGGGCTTTTAGGTGATAAAAGAAAGGTTATAAACGTTGTTTTAATGGGTAGTGGCGAACCACTTGATAATTACGAAAACACCGTAAAATTCATTAAGTTATTAAGTAGCGAAAACGGCATAAATTTAAGCCAAAGAAACGTTAGTTTATCAACGTCTGGACTTGTTCCTAAAATGTATGATTTAGCAAACGAAGACCTTTCGGTAAACTTAACCGTTTCGTTGCACGCTCCGTTTGATGAAGAAAGAAAAGCAATAATGCCCGTTGCAAAAAAATATTCAATAGCCGAAATTTTAGATGCTTGCAAATATTATTTCGACAAAACGGGTAGAAGATATATTTTCGAATACGTTTTAATCAAAGGTCAAAACGATACCAAGGCACACGCCGACAAACTCATTTCATTGTTAAAAGGCAGACCTTGTCACGTTAATTTAATAAGGCTAAACGAAGTAAAAGAAAAAGACCTAAAAGGCGGTACGGAAAAAGAAGCGTACAGATTTTTAGGGCTATTAGAAAAAGGTGGACTATCGGCAACGCTAAGGCGCAAAATGGGCGAAGATATAGACGGTGCTTGTGGTCAACTTAGAAGAAGATATCTAGAAGAGAACGAATAAAGGAGAGAATTATGAAAAATATTAAAATTGCACCATCAATGCTATCGGCTGATTTTTCAAAATTTGGTGAAGAAGTAGAAAATATTACAACAGCGGGCGCAGATTTATTGCACCTAGACGTTATGGACGGCGTGTTTGTAAAAAACATATCGTTTGGTCCTAAATTCATTAAAGAGGCGCGCCCACACTCAAAGGCTATATTCGACACGCATTTAATGATAGTAGAGCCTTGGAAGTATATAGAACGCTTTGCCGACGCGGGTTCGGACATTATAACCGTGCATTACGAAGCGTGTGGTGATAGACTTTTAGATACTCTTAAAGCCATTAAATCACTTGGCGTTAAGTGTGGTGCAGTAATCAACCCTGATACGCCTGTTGAAAAAATCAAAAACGTTATAAAAGCGTGCGATATGGTGCTTTTAATGAGTGTGTTCCCAGGTTTTGGCGGACAAAAATTTATACCAGACGTTATTCCTAAGGTGAGCGAATTATATAACCTAGCAAAAGCAATGGGTAAAGACCTTGATATAGAAATCGATGGTGGTATCAATCTAGAAACAGCAAAACTTGCAAAAGAGGCAGGTGCAAACGTTCTAGTTGCAGGTAGCACCGTGTTTAACGCGCCAGATAGAGCGAAAATGATAAAAGACCTTCGCGAGATTTAAAATTATTTAACAAATAACGAATTTGGTGCATATTATATATCGAGGTGTATTATGAGAATTATTTGTGTAAAGCCACCTACGATAATAAGAAAGATACTAAGGATATTTGTAAAAAACAAAAAAACCTAGGTTAAAGGCATAAGCCTAGCAAAAAAGAAAAAGTCGCATTTTATTGCGACTTTTATAATTTTAAATTTTTATTAAATCATATCAACAACCGTTTCGTAAAAGGCCAAATCACTTTCAAACGCCTTGCTTTCTTTTTCTAGAACGCTAGGAACGTCTTTAAGAGTTGCGCTACTGATTGATAGGTGGTTAAAGTTAATAACTTTATTGGCAAGTAGGTTAATAGCACCTGCCGTGTTTCCGTATCCGTTGTTGATGAATAATATATCAAGTTGTTTTTTAATTGCTTGGAAGAACGATACCGTTGTGCTCTTATTGTAAACACCCGTGAAAGCAACCTTAGCGTTATAGCAAGCAAGGGCGAAAGCGCGTGATAGGGAAATATCACAATCCGAAACGTAAACCACCTTATCGGTCATTCTACCACTAGTAATGGTATGAACTTCTTTTTGCCAGTTATCATCTTCGCCTAAAACGTAGTAAATACCAGAGTTTTTAGCGTTGTTATAATCTTTTTCGTTAGTGGTTAAAACGATAGGAACTGCTTGGTGGTAAATTAGAAGTTGCGCAAAAATATTAGCAAAGTTATTTGCGCCGATAACTGCAACGTAATCACCCTTTTTAATGTCTAGTTGGTCGAAAATTGCAATAGCGGTTGAAATTTGGTCTATAAACAATGCTTCAACGTCGTCCACGCTGTCTGGTAGTAGATAAATGCTATCAGATGGGGTAGAAACAAAGTCTCTTAAAAAACCATCAAACGCTTCGCCAGCAATTTGCATATTTAAGCACTTTTCGTTATCACCATTTTTGCAGTTATAACACGCGTTGCAACAACGAACGCTTTCGATAAAAACTCTTTTTCCTTTTTCAAGCCCAAAAAGATTAGGTTCAGTTTCGGTCACGATACCAATGCCGTTGCTACCTAAAATAATTTCTTCGCTTTCTAGTTCTCCGTTATAACGTAAAACGTCCGAAAGGGTGATAAGGGCTTTTGTGAGCCTTATTTTTGATTGATTTACCAAAACGTCGTTTTCTTCGATTTCCGTTTCAATTAAAGAAAATGGTTTAGTAATTTTCCAGCCTTTCATTTTTTCTCCAAAAAATTTCGTTCGAATATGATTATATAACAAAAAAATTTTTTTCGCAAGCAAAATAAGCGAGAAAAAAGCAATTAAAAGATTTTGAAAATTTAAAAAAACACATTGTTTATAGTTGACTAAACCGAAAAAATAATATATAATATCAAAGTAAATTAGATACACGAGGTGATTATAATGAAAGAAGGAATACATCCCGATTATCACGAAGTAACAGTTCAATGCGCATGTGGCGCAACTTTTACTACCGGCTCAACTAAAAAGTCTGACGTTATAAAGGTTGATATTTGCAGTAAATGTCATCCTTACTTTACTGGTAAGCAAAAACTCGTAGATACTGGTGGCCGCGTTGATAGATTCAACAAGAGATACGGAAAAACGAAATAAAATAGTATTTTTAGCGGCTTTAAGCGTATCATACTCTTAAAGCCGTTTTTTTATCAAAAAGGTAGCAATGTCTAAAAAATGTAAACCCGAAAAGTGCAATAAAGTTTCTATCGGTGGCCAAGCCGTTATCGAAGGCGTAATGATGCGTGGAAAAACGTGTATGGCAACAGCAGTAAGAGACCAAGAAGGTGTTATTCGCGTAGAAACCAAGCGCTTAAAACCCAAAAAAAAGAAAAGCATAAAAAACTGGCCGATTATTAGAGGCGTAGTTTCTTTTATAGACTCTTTCTTTACGGGAACAAAAGTGCTTATGCGCTCTGCGGACGTTTTTGGCGAGGGTGAGCCGTCTAGGTTCGAAAAATGGCTAGCGGAAAAACTAAAAGTAAACGTGATGAGCGTTGTTAGTTTTATTTCCTTAGCCCTTGGTCTTGCTCTTGCAATAGGACTTTTTGTTATACTTCCACAAACGGTTAGAGTATGGCTTGTTGGAGACGACCCTAACGTTTGGGCGAAAAACTTTATCGAAGGTGGCTTAAAACTTCTCATATTCGTTTTTTATATCTTCCTTTGTGGACTTATAAAAGACGTTAGAAGAACGTTTATGTACCACGGAGCAGAGCATAAAACTATCGCTTGCTACGAAAAAGGCTTGCCACTTACCGTAGAAAATGCAAAAACGTGTTCGCGACTTCACAATAGATGTGGCACAACGTTTATGTTTTTCGTAATATTAGTTAGCATTTTAGTTTTCGCGTGCTTTGAGGCGTTAATCGGCAATACCCTAACTAATAAACTTGTTAGAGTGCTAGTAAAAATAGCCTTTCTTCCCGTTGTGGCAGGGCTATCATACGAACTATTAAAGTTCCTTGCTAAAACCGATTGTTTTATCTTTGCACCATTAAAACTACCGGGGCTTTTGATACAAAAGTTATCAACAAAAGAACCGACCAAAAAGATGCTAGAAGTTGCAATAACTGCATTTAACAAAGTGCTTGAAATGGATGCAGACCCAACTATCCCAGAACAAACCTTCTTAACGCCGATGAAGAGAAAAGATTTACTTGCAAGCGTTATTAAAACTTTAACCGAAAACGGGATAGAAGAAGTGGCAGAGGCGGAGTGGATTGTTAGTTTAACTCTTAACGTTAAACGTAGCCAAGTTAGAACGAACGACCTAGTTTTAGTTAGCAAAATCGAAAAGATAAATGAAATCGTTAAAGAGCGTATTACGGGTAGGCCATTATGGTACGTTCTAGGTAGCACCGACTTTTACGGGAACGAAATAAAAGTAAACGAAAGCGTGCTTATTCCAAGGCCAGAAACTGAAATTCTTTGCGAAAAAGCCATTGAACTAGTAAACGAAAATTCTAGGGTTTTAGATTTATGCACGGGTAGTGGTGCAATAGCACTAACTATTAAAAAAGAAAAAAATTCAATCGTCGTTGCAACAGACGTTAGTGAAAAGGCGCTAGAAACTGCCATTGAAAACTTTAAGGCAAACGGCGTAGAAGTTTCTACGCTACAAAGCGATATGTTTGAGAAGGTAGAAGGAAAGTTTGATTTAATAGTTTCTAACCCACCATACATTAAAAGCGAAGATATTAGCGGGCTACAAAAAGAAGTAAAGGATTTTGAGCCGATGCTTGCACTTGATGGTGGAGAAGACGGGCTTAAATTCTATAAAATTATCGCACAATGTGCTAAAAGGCATTTAAACGAAAACGGCACTATTTTATTAGAAGTAGGAATAGGTCAAGCCGAACAAGTAAAAGATTTATTTACTGATGCAAAAAGCGTAGAAATAATCAAAGACTACGAAGATATAGACAGAATAGTTAAGGTGGTTTATTAATGTTTAAAAGACTAGACAAAACGCTTGAAAGGTATAAAAAACTTAACGAATTAGTTTCAGACCCAGAAGTTTTATCAAAAATGGATGAGTGGAAGGCATATTCAAAAGAACTTGCCGACATTACTGAAACAGTTGAAGAATACCTAAAATATAAAAAAGTTCAAAGCGAACTTGCCGAACTAGAAGACGGTGTTAAAAAAGAAAGCGATAGCGAAATGCGCGCTCTTATGGAAGAAGAAATTTTAAGCCTTAAAAAAGAGTTAGAAGATATTTCTTCTGCGCTTAGAATTCTTTTAATACCAAAAGACCCTAACGACGATAAAAACGTTATTATGGAAATTAGGGCAGGTGCAGGTGGCGAAGAAGCAAGTTTATTTGCATACGAACTTTATAGAATGTACGTTAAATACGCCGAAAAAAATCGTTGGAAAACCGAAGAAATTGAAAATAGTTCAACCGAACTTGGCGGTATCAAAGAAGTGGTGTTCTCCGTATCAGGCAAATCTGCTTTTGCTAAACTTAAATTCGAAAGTGGCGTTCATAGAGTACAACGTGTGCCTGAAACTGAATCGCAAGGCAGAGTTCACACTTCTACCGTAACGGTTGCAGTTTTACCAGAAGCGACTGACGTTGAAATTCATATCGATGAAAAAGACCTTAAAATCGATACATTACGTTCTTCGGGCGCAGGCGGACAACACGTTAACAAAACTGAATCTTGCATAAGACTTACACACTTGCCAACGGGTATCGTAGTATTGTGTCAAGATGAAAGGTCGCAAACCAAAAACCGCGAAAAAGCGATGAAAGTTCTAAAAAGTAGATTATACGACTTTTATCAATCACAAGCCGATAAAGAATATTCTGAAAACAGAAAAAATCAAGTTGGCACGGGCGACCGTTCTGAAAGAATTCGTACCTATAATTTCCCACAAGGTAGGGTGACCGACCATAGAATAGGTTTAACCTTATATTCGCTAGACAATTTCTTGCTTGGCGACGTTGATGAAATGATAGAAGCCCTTGCAATTTTCGATAGAGAAAATAAACTAGCAATGGGTTTTGGCGATGAATAAAAGCCGAAAATATTAAGATTGTAAATTTGTAAATTGTAAATTATTTGTAAAATTGTATCTAAACAAAAGTAAGTTATAGAAATATTTAGGAGAAAAGTATGAAAGTATCACAAAGAACTTGCCAGATAGCACCTTCACTTACACTAGAAATGACGGCTAAGGCAAAGAAAATGAAGGCGGAAGGCTTTTCAGTAATAGGTTTTACTGCTGGCGAACCAGATTTTAATACGCCAGAATACATAATCGAATCAGCAAAACGCGCACTAGACACAGGTTTTACCAAATACACCCCAGCATCGGGTATGGTGGAACTTAAAAACGCAATATGCGAAAAATTCAAAAAAGACAACGGGTTAGACTATAAACCATCTCAAATAATCGTGTCTTCGGGTGCAAAAAGTTCGTTATATCACGCAATTTGCGCTATGGTTGAAGAAGGTGACGAAGTTATTATTCCATCACCTTACTGGCTAACCTATCCAGAATTAGTTAAACTAGCAGGTGGAAAATGTATTTTCGTAGAAACTAAAAAAGAAAACGGCTACAAAATCACCACCGAACAACTCAAAAACGCTATTACCGATAAAACTACCACTATTATCCTAAACTCACCAAACAACCCAACGGGCGCAGTTTATTCTAAGGACGAACTAATAGAGTTAGGCAAGGTTATCGAAGAAAACAATTTAGGCGTTATTTCAGATGAAATTTATGAAAAACTAATCTACAACGGCAAAGAATTTTGTTCAGTTGCAGGTTTATCAGATTACCTAAAAGAAAATACCATAGTAGTAAACGGCGTATCAAAAACTTATTCAATGACGGGTTGGAGAATAGGCTACCTTGCAGCACCAGAAAAAATTGCAAAAGCAATCGCATCTATGCAAAGCCACACAACAAGCAACGCTTGTTCAATCTCTCAATACGCGTCAGTCACGGCACTTACTTCTAAGGAAAGCGAAACATTCATAAAAGAAATGGTGAAGACTTTTGATGAACGCAGAAAATATATGGTAGATTTCATTAAAGGCATTAAAGGACTAACTTGTGCAGAACCAGACGGGGCTTTTTACCTATTTATAGACGTTTCGGCGTTCTACGGAAAAAGTTTTGATGGTCAAAAAATTGATGGCTCACTTTCATTTGCAGACGCTTTACTTAAAAAAGGCGTAGCAGTAATCCCTGGCGTATGCTTTGGCGATGACAACGCGATAAGGCTTTCTTCTTCGGTTGCAATGAACGAAATTAAAGAAGGTCTTAAAAGACTAAAAGAATTTACGGAGGCATTAGTATGATAGAAAAAAATAAAAAAACAAATCTTCTAGAAGAGAAATTTTATAATTATACACTACAAGACGTTAAAGAACCACAACTATATAGGGATATTTTCGACTACGAAAACGTTCCAAAAATCATTTTCAACACCAGAACTGTTCCAATGAATATGCCAGAAGAAATCTGGATAACGGACACCACTTTCCGTGATGGGCAACAAGCGATGTCGCCATTTACTGTTGAACAAATAGTAGAACTATTTAAAATGATGTCTAAATTAGGTGGCGAAAAGGGTATTATTCGTCAATCAGAATTTTTCCTTTACTCTGAAAAAGACAGAAAGGCTGTTGAAAAATGTCAAGATTTAGGCTTAAAGTTCCCAGAGATTACCAGTTGGATTAGAGCAAACAAAAAAGACTTTGAACTTGTTAAGAGTATGGGCGTTAGCGAAACGGGTATTTTGGTAAGTTGTTCTGACTACCACATTTTCAAAAAAATGAATTTAACCCGTGCACAAGCACTTGATAAATATTTAGGTGCAGTTAAAGATGCTCTTGCTGCGGGTATTCGCCCAAGATGTCACTTTGAAGATATTACTAGGGCAGACTTCTACGGCTTTGTAGTTCCATTTGCAAGCGAACTTATGAAACTTTCTAAAGAAAGTGGTATTCCTATTAAAATTCGTGCATGCGATACTATGGGCTTTGGCGTATCTTTCCCAGGAGCAGCACTTCCTAGAAGCGTGTCGGGTATTGTTTACGGCTTAAAACACTATGCAGAAGTTCCAAGTTCAATGTTGGAGTGGCACGGGCACAACGACTTTTATAAGGTTGTTGCAAACGCATCTACTGCTTGGCTATACGGCTGTTCATCTGTTAACTGTTCACTACTTGGTATAGGTGAAAGAACGGGCAACTGTCCGTTAGAAGCAATGGCTATCGAATACGCGTCGCTTAAAGGAACGAACGATGGTATGGATTATACGGTTATTACCGATATCGCAAACTATTTCGAACGCGAAATCGGCTACGATATTCCATCTCAAACGCCGTTCGTTGGTAGAAGTTTTAACTCTACAAGGGCAGGTATCCACGCCGATGGAATGCTCAAAGACGAAGAAATTTATAACGTGTTCGACACCAAGAAACTATTAAAACGCCCTGTATACGTTGCAATTAACAACACCAGCGGTTTAGCAGGTATCGCATATTGGATAAATCAGTTCTATGAACTTTCTGATGATAATAAGATAGAAAAGAGCCATCCTATCGTTGCAAAAGTCAAAGAAATTATAGACAAAGAATATGCTGACGGGCGTTCAACCGTAATGGGCGACGACGAATTAGACCATATTTTAATGATGTGCGATAAAAAATTCCATAAAAAATTATTGCTTCAAGCAAGATAAATTTTAAAAAACCTATTGCAACTTAATATAATTTATTATACAATATAATTGTAGAAAATCTACGGGAGGAAAATAAATGAAAATTTTTTACGGACCAAAAGGTACAGGCAAAACAAAAGCAATTATTGATAGTGCGTCTCTCGCAGTTAAAGATGCAAAAGGGCACGTAGTATTTATTACCGACACGAATAGATATTCTTTCGACCTTAAATATCCTATTAGATTCCTAAACACCGAAGACTTTAACGTTTCTAATGAAGACGGGCTTTTAGGTTTCGTTAGTGGTATTGTTGCTGCAAACGGCGATAACGAATATGTGTTTATCGATGGCGTGGCTAGAATCGCAAACAAATCTTTGAAAGAAATGCAACGCTTTTTTGAACTAATTGAAAAGTTAGAAAAAGATTTTGGGGTTAAATTCGTTTTAACTTGCAGTTCTTCTAAAGAAGATTTACCTGACTTTATATTAAAGTGGGCTGAATAGTTGATTTTTATATTAAAAATAGTGTAAAATAATAGTTGGAAGAATTTCCGACTATTATTTTTGTTTAGGAGAGCAAAAGTGGAATTTATCAGTACAAGAGGAAAAGACAAAGTTGCATCGGCATCACACGCTATTGTTAAAGGACTTGCATCAGACGGGGGCTTATTCGTGCCCGTTGCTTTTCCAAATTTAAGTGAAGACCTTAAAGATATGCTATCTATGTCTTATGCGGAAATTGCAACAAAGGTTATAGGCAGTTATCTTGATGAATACGACAAAGAAGATTTACTTAAAGCGTGCCAAAAGGCATACGCTAAATTTGACGACAATGAGGCTGCGCCCGTTGTTAAAATTCAAGACAATTTTTATGTTCTAGAATTATTCCACGGCCCAACTCTTGCGTTTAAGGACATTGCTCTTACAATGCTACCTTATCTACTAAGAAAAGGCGCAGACCATCTTGGGATTACAGAACAAATTTTAATTTTAGTTGCAACTAGTGGCGACACGGGTAAAGCAGCGCTTGAAGGCTTTAAAGATGCCGATGGTATTAAGATAATGGTCTTTTATCCAGAAGAAGGCGTCAGCGATATGCAAAAACTTCAAATGCGCACCCAAGAAGGTGGAAACGTTAACGTGGTTTCAGTAAAAGGTAATTTCGACGATTGCCAAACTGCCGTTAAAAACATTTTCTCTGACAAAGATTTTAATGCTGAACTTAAAGAGAAAGGCGTGATTTTATCAAGTGCAAACTCTATAAACTTTGGTAGATTAGTTCCACAAATTGCATATTATTTTTCAGCGTATTGCGACCTTGTTAATACGGGCGAAATTGCGCTTGGAGATAAAATAGATTTTTGTGTTCCAACCGGAAACTTTGGCAACATTTTAGCAGGGTATTATGCTAAACAAATGGGGCTACCTATTGATAAACTTGTTTGCGCATCGAACAAAAACAACGTTTTAACTGAATTTTTTGACGAAGGCGTTTATGATTCTAATAGAGAATTCTTTAAGACAATGTCGCCATCAATGGACATACTTATTTCAAGCAATTTAGAGCGTTTAATTTTTGAACTTGCAGGAAGAAACGGCTCTTTGATTTCTAGCCGTATGAACGAATTAAAACTAACTAAAAAGTATTCTCTATCAAAAGAAGAAATTGCAAAGTTAAACGAAGAATATATTGCTGGATATTGTGATGAAGACGAGTGTTTAGAAACTATTGCCGATTTCTTTGAAGAAACGGGTTATGTTTTCGACACGCACACGGCAGTAGCATCTTTTGTGGCAAGTGGGTATTTAGAAGATTATAATTCTAACAAGCCGATAGTTGTTCTATCAACTGCTAGCCCATATAAGTTTGCGCAAAACGTGTTGCTTGCCTTAAACGGCAAAACCTATAAAGATGCGTTTAAGTCGGCTGATAAAATTATGGAACTTTCGGCGTGTCCAATTCCACAACAAATTACCGAACTTAAAACAAAACCGATTAGATTTAGTAAGAGCGTGGAAAAAGACGGCACTAAATCGGCTGTTATAGATTTTGTTGCAGAATTTTAAGAAAAATTTAAGGATGATATAATATAATGGATGAAAAGAAAACGTTATTTAGTGCGATTCAACCAAGCGGAATTTTAACGATAGGCAACTATCTTGGCGCGCTAAGAAACTTCAAAAAATTACAAGACGATAATAACGGCATTTTTTCTATTGCAGACCTACATACTTTAACTGTTAGGCAAGAACCTGCAAACCTTAGAAAAAACACCTATGAACTAACGGCTTTATATCTTGCTTGTGGTATAGACCCTGAAAAATCTATACTATTTTCGCAATCACACGTTTCGGCTCATACCGAACTTGCTTGGGTTTTAAATACTATTTGCTACCCAGGTGAACTTTCTCGTATGACGCAGTTTAAGGATAAAAGTCTAAAACACGAAGACAATATAAATATGGGCTTAATGGACTATCCTGTTTTAATGGCTGCCGACATTTTATTATATCAAACAGACCTAGTTCCAATCGGGGCAGACCAAAAGCAACACTTAGAACTTGCTAGAGACCTTGCTATTAGGTTTAACAATAGATTTGGCGAAACCTTTAAAGTTCCAGAAGGTTATATCGGCAAAACGGGTGCTAGGGTTATGAGTCTTACTGAACCTACCAAAAAAATGAGCAAGTCTGATGCTAACGTAAACGGATTTATTTCTATGGATGACGACCCAGATACCATTATTCGCAAATTTAAGCGTGCTGTCACCGATAGTGACAACAAAGTGGTGTTTAGCGCTGATAAACCGGGCATTAGCAACTTATTAACAATTTATTCAGCGTTTAAGGGCATTTCTATCGAAGATGCTGAAAAAGAATTCGTGGGCGCAGGCTACGGCGACTTTAAGGTAAAGGTAGGCGAAGCAGTTGCTGAAATCGTTGAGCCTATTAGACAAAGAAAGAATCAACTTTTAGAAAATAAAGATTATTTAGACGACGTGCTAAAAGAAGGTGCGTTAAGAGCCGAAAGAATTGCATACAAAACGCTTTCTAAGGTATATAGAAAAGTTGGATTAGTTGCAAGAAAAAGGGGATAATAAATGTTTGGCTACGTAAAAACCGATTTACCATACGTTTATATGAAAGACACCGTTTTGTATAAAGCGATGTATTGTGGACTATGTAAATCGATAGGTAAATGTTGTGGAAATAAAGCAAGATTAGTGCTTAATTACGATTTAGCGTTTTTATCGCTAATTTGCCACAATTTAACCGATAAAGACGTGAAATTAGAGAAAAAACATTGTGTTATTCACCCAATAACTAAACGCCCGATAGCAGTTCCAACCGACCTTTCGCTTAGAATAGGTGCGCTAAACGTTATTTTAGCCTATTACAAGTTGTGCGACGGGGTTATAGACGGCGATGGTGGCAAACTAAAAAAGAGTTTACTAAAATCGGCTTATAAAAAGGCAAGAAAACAAGAGCCTAAACTAGACGAAATTGTTTCTAAACGCTTTTACGAACTTGTGGAGTATGAAAAAACGGGCGGAGATGGAATAGACGCTTCTAGCGACCCGTTTGGCAGTATGATGCAAGACATCGGCAAAGAACTATTATGTGAATATGCAACGGAGAGCGCATTAAAATTATTCTATGCGCTTGGCAAGTGGATTTATTTAATAGACGCGCTAGACGATTTTGACAAAGATAAAAAGAAAAAATCATTTAACGTGTTTATAAATCTTTATAAAGACGTTAAGGATAAACAATCGCTAATTAAAGAAAAAAATCAAGACCTAACTTTTCTTTTCGGCGGTATAATAAGCGAAATTTCAGCGCTTGCTGATAGGCTTGACTATAAGTTTAACAGTGACTTAATAAAGAACGTTTTAACGCGCGGGATTTATTCTCAAACTAAACGTTATATGGAGAACGATAAATGCAAGAATACTACAAAATTCTAAACGTAAGCGAAAATGCTTCTAATGAAGAAATAGAAATCGCTTACAAAACCTTAAAAGAAAAATATCAAAGAGAACGTTTTTTAGAAGGTGAAGAAGGCAACCTTGCCGCAAAAAACCTAACTAAACTAGAAAACGCTTACGAAGTTATTAAAAGTTCTAGGGTTAAAACTGACGAAACGGGCGAAACCAAAACGGATTTTTCGGAAGTTGAAAAACTCCTAAAAGATGGCAACGTTTCAAAGGCGCAAGAAATTCTAGATGAAATTAATGATAGAAATGCAGAGTGGCATTATCTTCAATCGGTAATTTTTTATAAAAAGAACTGGATGAACGATAGTAAGCGCCAACTTGAAATTGCGATTAGTTTAGACCCACAAAATCTTAAATATTTAGATGCATACGCTAAATTAAAACAAAAAATAGATTTTGCACAACAAAGGTTTAATTCAGGCAACTATCAAGGTAACCCTAACGCTCAAAATACACAAAACCATCAAGAAAGGCAAATGGGTAATGGCAACGGAGAGTGCTTAAACTTTTGTATGACTTGGTGCTGTATGGAAATGCTTTGCACGGTTTGTTGTAGATAACCTTTATAAAGGATTATGAAAAGTAAAATTATTTCTATCTCAGCGATAAGTGCAGGGTTTATTGCAATACTATTAACCATAGGCTCTTATTTTGAAATAACTGATTTAATAACAACGGTTGTGGCATCGTGCCTAGTGTTGCTACCACTATATTATAATTCTTATAAAGGTATGATTTTAACCTATCTAGTAGGTGGCGTTATTGCCTTTATGTTTAGTGGTTTTAATCTATACACGCTAGTATTTCCGGCATACTTTTTGTTTGGTGGAATATACCCGATAATTTCAACTTATTTAAGAGAACGAAAAAACAAAAATGTTTTAGTATACGTTGTTGGCGCAATATACACGGCGCTAATATTTGTGGGGCTTTACTATTATTACGTATTTTTTATGAAAGTGCCCGTTTCGGACCTTCCAAAATTTATACAAGATAATATAATAATGGTAATGGCGCTACTTGGCGTGGTTTTTTACTTTGTGTTCGATAGATTTATCGTGCTTGTGCGCAAACTTTTAAATTATTATTTAGGCAAAATAATAAAGTAGGTTAAAATGGAAAAAAATCAAGAAAAGACAGGAACAGTTATAGCAGTTGGTTCTAACGGAGAAGGTATCCTTAAAGAAGACGGCGTGGTTGTGTTTCTGCCTTTTTCATATTTAGGGGAAAAAGTTAGATATAAAATCCTTAAAGTTAATAAAAATATCGCATACGGCAAGGTTTTAGAAGTTTTAACGCCTAGTGAAGATAGGGTTAAGCCTACTTGTCCTGTTTATCAAAAATGCGGTGGCTGTCAAATTTCGCACCTTACTTATACCGCGCAACTAAAATTAAAAGAAAACAACGTTAAAAATTGCTTTAATAAAATTGCAAACATTAACGTAGAAGTTTTGCCGTGCGAAAAAAGCCCTAAGCAATTTAATTATAGAAACAAACTTCAACTTCCCGTTTCTTGTAGCGATAACGGCGCAATAGTTGGATTTTACGCAACAAATTCGCATCGCGTAGTGCCAATAGAAGATTGCCCAATTAACCCTTCTTGGACGAAAAGACTAATTAAGGCGTTTAATATTTATTTTAAAGAGTTTAACGTTAAAGGTTACGATGAGCGCGAAAATAAAGGCGATATTAGAGAAATTACGGCAAAAGAAATCAATAAAAATTTAATCATAACCGTGGTTTCTGTTAACGATTTTATCAAAGGCAAAGATAGACTAATAGAAATTCTTAAAGATAATCTTGGGCAAAATTTTAGTTTGTATTTTAATAAAAACGATAAGGCTACCAACGTGATTTACGGCGATGATTTTAAACTTTTATACGGCGATGGCGTTTATTCTTCGAAAATGCTTGGAATAGCGTATAAAATCGGCGTGCAAAGTTTTATGCAAGTTAACACCGAAGTTTGCGAAAAACTTTATAATCAAGTTAAAAAAGCCGTAAACTGTAATGGCGAAAACGTTGTTATAGATGCTTATAGTGGCGCTGGGCTTATGACTGCTATTTTGGCAAAAGATAGTAAGCGTGCAATAGGCGTTGAAATTATAAGTGAAGCAGTAGACCTTGCAAATGTGCTTGCCAAAGACAACGATTTGGCGCATAAAATCACCAACTTTAACGCTAAATGTGAAGACGTTATTCCTAAAATCGTAAAAGAGCAAGCCGAAAAAACGGATAATCTTTCTATCGTGTTAGACCCACCAAGAAAAGGGTGTGACGTTAAAGTTATAAATGCTATTAAAGAGAGCGCGCCAAATAAGATAGTTTACGTTTCGTGTATGCCATCAACACTTGCTAGGGATATAGGGCTTTTAGTTGGAACGTTAGAGTATAAAGACGGGCAAATCATTAGGGCGGAAACCCCAAAAATTCAATACGAAATAGATTTTATAAAGCCTTTTGATATGTTTCCACAAACCAAACACGTGGAAACGCTTGTTTGTTTAACAAAAAAATAAGATTTCTATAAACTTTAAAAAGGTGTTTTATGGAAAAAGTGATAACTTATGAAAATTTAAGAAGTTTTACTTACTCAAACGACCATTTAATAAAAGGCAAAGTAAAGGGTATTGTTATTGAGTTTTGTGGTTTTAACACCGTTAATTATTTTTGTGACGATATTCAAGAAGGCCGTGAATATGCAGATAAAAATATCGTTTATTTAAGACCGTATTATAACCCTTGGTGTTTTATGAATAGGGTGGCGGTTAAATACGTTGATGAAATTGTTAGCGTTATAGTAGATAAATATAATTTGGGCAAAAATGCAAAAATAGTATCAACGGGCTTTTCAATGGGGGCGCTTGGTGCGCTTGTTTACAGCGTTTATGCAACTATTACGCCTTGTGCTTGCATTGCAAATAGCCCTGTTTGCGACCTTGTATACCATTATCAAACGCGCCCAGCAGTTGCGCGTGCGTTATATGGCTCTTTTTATGAATATGACGGAACTTTAATTGAAGCGCTTAAAACTTCTTCGCCTATCCATTTAATAAATAAAATGCCTAATATTCCTTACACAATTTTCCATTGTGAATGCGACGCTACTCTTGATATAGAAAAACACTCTACACGCCTTGTAAACGCTATGAAAGATAAATTTAGCGTAAACTATATAAAAGTGCCGTATAGAGTGCATTGCGACCTTTCTGCTAGTGCGAAACTTGAATATAATAAGGCTATAATAGAAGGTATTGAAAACGGGCCTAAACAGTAGTGGCGCTATATAAAATCGATAATTTAGTTTATGGAGGATGTTTAATGCAAAAAAAAATTGATTTGCGCGATGTTTTTGGGTATGGCGGATATATTGCTGACGATACAAAACTAATGCAAAGTGCTTCGGGTGGTGTTGCCACTGCAATAGCAGAACATACAATCAAAATCGGTGGGTATGTTGCTGGGGTTGCATATAGCCCTGACTTTTATAATGCACAATATATCATTGCTAATGACATATCAACCATAAATAAATTTAAGGGTTCTAAATATATAGATTGCGACAAAAAAAACATATACAATGAAGTTAAAAAATTAATAGAAAATGATGAAATAGTAGTGTTTTTTGGCTTGCCTTGTGTGGTAGCGTCTTTGTATTCTTTTTTAGGGTATAGGCCAGAAAAACTTATTACTTGTGAACTTATTTGTAGTGGAACAACATACACAAAAGTTCATTACGATTATGTTAGATATTTAGAAAAAAAGCATAAAAGCAAAGTTGTGGAATTTTCAGTAAGATATAAAACTGATGAAAGTCCACGAATGCATTTGTATGCTAGATTTGATAATGGAAAGGTATTCAAAAAACCTTTTTACCAAACGGAATATGGTTATGCTTTTTCTGTTCTAAGTAAACAGTCTTGCTATAATTGTAAATTCAAGGGGAATAATAGACAAGGCGACATTATGATTGGTGACTTCTGGGGCGCATCTGAAAGTGACGAGTTTTGGAATAAAAAAGGCATGTCTGCAATTTTAGCTGAAACCGAAAAAGGCAGAATTTTTATAGAGTCTTTGAAAAACATTAAAATTTTCCCTGCGACAATAGAACGGATTGTTGAAAATAATCCTATGGTAATTGAAGCTAGAAAAGTTTCTAGCAAGCGAGAAGATTTTGAAAGATTGTTGGATAGGAAAGGGCTTTTTTATGCGTTTAATCACACAATAAGCTTTAAGGAAAGATTACAAGTAAAGGGGAAAAAGATTTTTCCCAGTTTCGTTACAAAAGTTTTTTTCAAGCTTAAAAAGATTTTTTGTGTAAATAAAAAAAGTTAATATAACAATATTATACTTTTTATTGATAGTTGTTGTAAGTTATTCAAGGAGTGTAAATATGTTGTTAAAAAATAGTGGTGGTTTTGAAGCAAGAGACCCATCGGTTATATTTTATAAGGGGAATTACTATCATTGCTATACAAAAGATGCGCAAGCGATATATATTTCTAAATCAAAAACTATCGAAGGGCTTTTTTGCGCAGAAGAAACGTTAGTTTATACGCCAAAACCAAACCAAGACTATTCAAAAGAACTTTGGGCACCCGAACTTCACGTTCTAAACGGCGTGTGTTATATATACGTTGCTTGCGATAACGGGGATAATTATAACCATCGTATGTACGTTTTAACAAACGATACAGACAATCCACTAAACACATATCGATTGATTGGAAAAGTTGCTGATGAAAGCAACAAATGGGCGATAGACGGCACGGTTTTTGAATATGATAAACAACTTTATTTCGTTTGGTCTGGTTGGGAAGGCGATGTAAACGTTTGTCAAAACTTATACATAGCGAAAATGAGTAATCCATACACCATTTCATCTAAACGCGTTATGATTTCTACGCCCGAGCACGCGTGGGAAAAAATGAACTGTGACGGGGTTAACTATCCGTTTATCAACGAAGGACCTTGCGCCTTTATTAAAGATGGAAAACTAAAAATTATTTTCTCTGCATCGGGTTCTTGGGCTAATAATTATTGCCTTGGAATACTAGAACTTATCGGCAAGGATTTACTTGACGTGCGTAGTTGGAAAAAGCAAGAATTTCCGGCTCTTTCTAGCGATGACGGCTTAAACGGACCGGGACATAGCACGGTGTTTAAAAGTGGGGATAAAGATTATATAGCGTTCCACGTTTACGATGATGGCAGGACAAGTGGTTGGGATAACGTGCACGCTATAATTTCTCCGTTTGAAATAAAAAACGGCAAAATAGTTTTAGAGTAGTATGAAAAATTTTTGTTTTACAATAGACGACAATATTAGATTTTTAAAAGAATTAAACGAAAGCAAGCCAAAAAGCATTTTTTGCCACCCATATCTAAATTCACTTAAAAATCTAAACCAAAAATATGGCGTTAAGGTTCAACTTAATTTATTTTACGAATTAAACGACTTTAACTTGTCGCAAATGACAGATATTTATAAAAACGAGTTTCAAGATAATTCTTCATGGCTTAAATTTTCTTTTCACTCTAAACTAGAAAACGTGAAGCCGTATAAAAGTTCTTTTTATGCCGAAGTTTTTAATGACTGCAACGCCGTAAATTGTGAAATTTTAAGGTTTGCAGGCGCGTCTTCGCTTGCTAAAACCACAACAATTCACTATTGCTTGCTTACTGATAAAGGGGTAAAGGCAGTAAATGATTGTGGCTACGTAGGTTTACTTGGACTTTATGGTGATGAAGAAAACAAAAGAACTTCTTACCAAAACACCGACAAAGAGAGCGAACTTTTAAGGATAGGCGAAATTACTTTTCGTGATGGCGTTTCTTACGCTAGTATAGACGTTATCTTAAATCTATACACAACAGAAGAAATACTAGAAAAACTGCAATGTCTAACCCAAAGAGATTTTGTAAGGGTAATGATACACGAACAATATTTTTATAAGGACTATTTTTTGTATCAAAAAGATTTTTTCTTAAAACTAGATAAAACCTTTGAGTTTCTTACGTTAAACGGCTATAAAAGTACTTTTTTTGAAAATAAAATATAATAAAACGCTATACGATATCGTATAGCGTTTTCTTTTTCTACGTTAATTTTTTTGTTGTTTTTTATATTTTAGAGGGGTAATACCCTTTATTTCTCTAAAAACTCTACAAAACGTTTTAGGCTCTGAAAATCCAACTTCTTGCGAAATTTCAGTGACAGTCATATTGCTTTGTGTTAATAGCCCTAGCGAAACTTCAATTCTTCTTTTGTTTAAGAACTCGTGGAAAGTGCAACCCGTAACTTTTTTGAATATCTTGCAAAAATTACTTTTGCCATACCCAGTCACCTTAGCACCATCGTCTACGCTAATCGGCTCAAAATAGTTATAATATACTAGGTCTAACGCCTTTTCTAGCGCTTCTATTTGCGTTAAATCTTCTGCTTTAACTTGGTCTTTAACGCAAAGTTTGTCTAATAAAAACGCGCAAATTCTATATAGATTAGAAGTTATAAGTAGTTCAACGTCTTGTTCGTTTGTTTTTGATAGCCTAGAAGTTTCTTCTAAAATTTCTTTAATTTTAATATCTTCTTCGCTGTCGGTTAACGAATATACCGAAGACGTAAATTCTCTATTAGTAAAGGGGGCAAAGAACTTTTTAAGTAAACTAACCCCAAAAATCGCCATAAAAGTTTGATTATCATCACTAATAAGCGTGCCGTGTGATTGCATTGGTAAAATAAGTGCAATATCTCCACTTTTAATAGTGCGCTTTTTCTTATCAATTATAACGTTTGCTTCGCCTGATAAAATATAGTAAATTTCAACGTCGGCATGGCGATGCTCTAAAAAAGTATTGAGTTTGCCTGTTCTCACGGTATAAGGCGTATCTTCGTTAAGAATTTTTTGGTAAAACATACGCAGAGTTTCTCCTAAAAAACTGTAAGTTATGCAAAAATTTCGCAATATTTACATAGATATTAACACAATCGACCATTTTCGTCAACAATTTTAGTGAATTTTTGGGTATTTTATCAAAATATTTGCCTTGCAAACAACGCGCGCGCATTATATAATAATGTTAGAAAATATTTAAGGAGTGGCTATGATAGGAATTCAATTATACACCGTTAGAAACAAACTTAAAACACTAGAAGAAGCAATTGATACCCTAACAAAACTTAAAGAATTTGGCTACCAAGCAGTTCAACTTTTTGGCGGTATCGAAGCAATAGAATTAATGGCAGAAGCATCTAAAAAAGTGGGGCTAAAAGTAATCGGCGTGCTAACGAATTTAGATACTTGCGAAAAATACACTGAAAGGTTATTTTCTACGTTAAAAGCGTGTGGTGGGCAAGACGTTGGTATTAGTGGAACGGAAACGGGCGATAACGCTAAAACACTTGTAGAACGTGCAAACGCCTTTATGAAGATTGCTAATGATAACGGCTTTACTTTTTCGTACCACAACCACAGCCACGAATATATAAGGGGCGAAAGTGGAAAACGTGCAATAGACTATATTGTAGAAGATTTTAAGGGAAATCTTATGCCTGATACGTATTGGCTTCAACACGGGGGAGAAGACGTTGTTCAGTTTATTAAAGATAACGCTAGCAAAATAAAAATCGTTCACCTAAAAGATATGGAAAGAAACGTAGAAGGCGTGACTTTTTCTGAAATAGGGAACGGAAATATCAATATTAAAGGCGCAGTAGAAACTGCAAAAGAACATGGCATAGAGATTTTTGTTGTAGAACAAGACCTTTGCAAAATTGACTGTATGCTATCTGCTAAAACTAGTATAAATAACCTTAAAGGCATTATTTAATAGTAAGAAAAATTCATCTAATAAAGGAGCAAAATTATGTATAGAATAGGTAAAGAAGAAATTGATGAAATAACAAAAGTTATAGAAAGCAAACAACTATTTAAGATAAATAACGGACTTAAAGAAACCGAAAATGCTGAAATCGAACTTAAAGAAAAATTTGGTTGCAATCACGCTATTTTAATGACTAGTGGTCACGCTGCACTAACTTCGGCATTAGTTGCCCTTGGCATAGGCCCTGGCGACCAAGTAATAGTTCCTGCATACACTTATATAGCAACGGCAATGGTTGTTGTTGGGGTTGGTGCTATACCTGTTCTTGCCGAAGTTAACGAAACGCTTACGATAGACCCTATCGACGTAGAACGCAAAATCACTAAACATACAAAAGCAATTATCCCCGTGCATATTCAAGGTTTTCCTTGTGATATGCATAGTATTATGGCGATTGCTAAAAAGTATAATTTAGCCGTTATAGAAGACGCGTGCCAAGCCGATGGCGGTAGTTATAAAGGCAAAAGGCTTGGAACGATTGGCAACGCCGGAGCGTTAAGTTTTAACTACTTTAAGATTATTTCCTGTGGCGAAGGTGGTGCATTACTCACAAACGATAAAGGCGTTTTCGAACGCGGGTTAATTTACCACGATAGTTCAGCCGTTGCATTTTTTGGCGACCAACTTTCAGGCGTTGATGAAAAAGTGTTCTGTGGCAACGAATATAGAACCAACGAAATATCTAGTGCAATTCTTCGTAAACAACTTGAAAAACTAGACGATATTCTAAAAGATTTAAGATACTTTAAGAATAGACTAATAAAAGACCTAGACGGGCTATATAATTTTGTAAAAACTAACGATGCTGACGGCGACTGCGCAACAACGCTAGCAATTAGATTTGAAAGTTATGAAAAGGTTAAAGAGTTTTGCGGTAAAGATGGTGTTAATGGTTGGACACCTATTGAAACGGGCAAACACGTTTATAAAAATTGGACGCCTATAATGAACAAAGTTGGCGCTTGTCACCCAGCATTAGACCCATTTAAGATGCAAGCAAATAAAGATATAATCCCAGATTATAAAGAAGATTCTTGCCCATTAACGTTAGACCACTTATCAAAGACCGCATATATAGGAATTAATCCTAACTGGACGGAAGAAGAATACCAAGAAAAATTAAAAGCATTAAAAAATGCTAGATAAAAAAATCCCACCAAATCGGTGGGATTTTTCATTTGTTCGGCTAGTTTATCATCTATTTAGAAAGCAAGTTTGTTTTATATTTTTTAGGGGAAAGCCCCGTTAGTTTTTTGAATTGATTGCTAAAATGGTATTCATCATAAAATCCTAGGTTTATGGCAATTTCTTTAATACTCATTTCGGGGAAAAGGGTAAAATAAGAAATTGCTTGTTTAATTTTAAAATCTAAAACGTATTTATGAATAGAAACGTTAAACGCTTCTTTAAATCTAATTTCGGCAATTTTTTTAGAAGTTTTAACTAAAACTGCAAGTTCGGTGTTAGAAAAGAATTTTTCGGGGTTATCGTGTATTATTTTTTTGATTTTTAAAGGAAGAGTGTTAAGCGTTGAATTTTTTTGATGTTCTAATAATTCTAAAAGCAGAAGTTTAAAATATAGGTCTGCTTTTTTATCGTTTTTAAGAATTTTAGCATTAACCGTTTCGCTAAAAAGTTTTTTAAGGTTTTTATTAGTTTCGCAATAGGTTAAACTCTCTAAACTAAAACTTTCGTAAGCGTTTTCGCAATCCGGAATACTAACGTGAAAATACATCGTTTTAGTATTTTTAAGACAAGGCGAAAGGCCGTAGTGCCTATTTGATGCGCCAAGTATTAAAATGCAATCTTTTTCTAGTTCATATTCTTCGTTTTCTTGACCGAATTTCCATTTTCCATCAATCATATAAATAAAGTCGTGTTCTTGCATTTTTCTAGTAGGATGCACAAAAGGACTAGAATAAAAATTGATATTTGCCTCAGTAATGTGGTAATTTGCGTCTATAAAGAAATTAGTTTGCATATTATCCCTTTTTCATTTTTTCTCTATTTTACATTTTTTTATACCTTTTGTCAATTCATTTTTTTTGGAATAAAAGATATAATAACAAAAAATCGTTTAAGGGTAGCATAATGCGTATATTTAATAAAGGATTTAATTTTAATCAAGATGGTCCGGGGAATAGGCTAGTGTATCACTTGTCTGGTTGTAATATGCGCTGTAAATGGTGTGCTAACCCAGAAGGCTTTTTAATAAATGCCGGCAAGGAAATATCAGTAGAAGAAATCATAAAAGAGTGTATAAGCGCAAAACCAATGTTCTTTTCGGGCGGAGGCGTCACTTTTACAGGTGGCGAAGCAACACTATATCACACGGAACTACTAAACGTGCTTAAAGCATTAAAGGAACTAGATATCCACACCGCAATCGAAACTAACGGCACGGACAAAAATTTGTGTGAATTACTGCCGTATATCGACTATCTAATAATGGATTTTAAGCATTATGATGATGAAACGTTAATTAAATATACGGGCGTTGATACAAAGATAACAAAATACAACTTTGAACAAAACGCTAAAAACGGGTATTTTCAGCATATAAGAATACCACTAATTAACGGAGTTAACACCGATAATCCGCAAGCGTTTGCGACTTATTTTGCCGAGCATAACGTAAGCAATACGGTCTTTGAGTTTTTACCATATCACGAATTTGGCAAAAACAAGTGGGAAACGCCATATCAAATAACTAACGGCTTTATAAATAAAGAAACTCTTAAAAATTTTATTGAAATATTCGAAAAACACAATCTAAAAATAATAAAAACGTAAAGGTGAACTATGATAAACGAAATCTACAAAAATGGTAAACTAACAAAAATGGCAAAAGCGCTTTATCAAAACGAGCGTAAAATCAAAAGGTTAGACGGCTGGTTTATAGCAAAAGAAACCGAAATGCTTAACGCCGATAAATATAAAGATTGTTCTAGCGAACTTAAAAAAGCGTATTTGCTTACCGAAGTAGTAAAAGCAATACCGCTATTTATTGATGAAAACGCAATTTTCGTAGGAACTCAAAGAGATGCTTTTGCAAAAAGTTATGCGCTTATCAACCCATCTTTCACGGTTGCAGGTTTTTCGGGTTATTGCGACCCACTTGCAATTTACGGCGATATTGAACCTAACGAAGAATTTACCGCAGAGCGCATTAAAAAAGTAAAAGATTATACTGCAAAATCTTCTATGGTTGATATGCTAAATAAAACGTATTCTAGCGCAGAAGTTTATACCAAGGAAGTATTATTTTTCGTTGAACAAGTGACGGGGCACGTTATCCCTGATTTCAGGGGCGCATTAAAATACGGCATAGACGCTCTTATCGCTGAAGCGAACTCAAAAGACGGAGATTTTTATAAATCAGCATCGGTTTCGCTTTCGGCAGTTAAAATTTTAGCATCTAGATA
The DNA here is from genome assembly GCA_045614165.1 of Christensenellaceae bacterium. Lineage (GTDB taxonomy): Bacteria > Bacillota > Clostridia > Christensenellales > Borkfalkiaceae > UBA1259. The sequence goes on from JAZLCK010000010.1 coordinate 45,645, forward strand.
TATTGATATTATCAAAGAGCAAAAGAAAACGTGCAGTAAGCAAAGACTTTTAGAACTTGACCTATTAGAAAAAACGCTTGTAAAAATTTCTTCAAATGGCGCAGATAACCTATACGAAGCACTACAACTATACATACTTTTATGGACGGTTATGTGCTTAGAACAAGCACCAAATCCATACGCTTTTTCGGTGGGCAACGCTGATAGAATTTTTGAGCCTTACCGAAAAGACCTTTCAAGAGAAACGGCAAGCGAACTATTTAAGCATTTCTTGGTTTTCTATAACGTTGGGGATAGAAGTTGGGCGATTTCGCAAAACGTTTTAATTGGTGGTAAAGATGAAAACGGCAACGACCTTACTAGCGTTATGTCTTACGCTATTTTAGACGCGTATTACGATATGAACTTGCCACAACCGATACTATCAGTTAAACTTCATAAAAACACACCTAAAAAATTATACGAAGAAATGGGTAGGTTTTTCTTTACCGCTGGTGCGTTAACGCCATCTTTATTTAACGACGATTCTGTTTTTGAAATACTAAGAGCAAACGGCGTTAGAGAAGAAGACTTAAAAGACTATTCGGTTGCCGGTTGCCAAGAGCCGTTAATAATGGGTAAAGACAACGCTAACACTACAAATAGTTGGCTTTCGCTTCCAAAAGTATTAGAAATGGTGCTAACGGGTGGCTATTCGCTAATTACAGGTGAAAAATTATTAGAAGTGGATAAAACCGACTTTATCGATATTAGAAAAGATTTTTATAGCGCACTTAAAATCGTTATAGAAAAAATGGTTGAATCGGCAAACGGCTGTTCGGTTGCGCTTTCCGAACTAAAAGTTCCATTTATAAGTTGCTTTATGGGTGGACTTGAATACGGCGCGGATATGCGCGACACAAAAGTTAAAGGCACCAAGTATAACGGAAGTGGCTGTTTAATTCACGGTCTTACCGTTCTTGCAGATTCGTTTATCGCGATTGATAAATATTTAAAAGCGTTCCCAAATGGTAAAGAAAAATTAGTAGAAGCGCTTAAAAACGACTTTAACGGCTACGAAGATATTAGAAAGTTCTTATTGTCAGCGCCAAAATTTGGCAACAATATAGAAGAAGTTGATAACGAAGCAAGAGAGATTGCGATTAAAGTTTCGGATATGATTAAAAACTCTAAAAACTATCTTGGCAGTCCGTTTAGACCTGACTTTTCAAGTCCTTCAACACACTTAACTTACGGCTACTGGGTAGGCGCAACGCCGGACGGAAGAAAGAGTCGTGATATGCTTGGCTATGGCGTAGACCCACTTTACGGCGAGGCATCTAACGGGCTTGGGTTTAGA
>JAZLCK010000011.1:0-16181 GCA_045614165.1 Christensenellaceae bacterium
CCCGAATATATACCATTGCGGTGACGTTAGCGATGAGGTCCCACCTGTTCTCATACCGAACACAGAAGTTAAGCTCATCAGCGCCGACAATACTTGACTGGAGACGGTCCGGGAAAATAGGTCGTTGCTGCATCCAAAAACAAAACACTCACATAAAAGTGGGTGTTTTTGTTTTTAAACGACCAACAAATTTTCCCAGAACAACTTGCTTTGCAAACACATGGTCGTTGTTTTATTTTTATGTCGAATTTAGAAAACCGTGTTTAACAGTTTATAAAAATTCTTAACGTTAACGTGAATTGATTTGCTCTTTTTTTAAGTATGTGTTAATATATTTACGTTAAGGAGTGCTATGGTTTTAAGTTTTTCTTTTTTTATAAACAGCATATTATTAGGCGTTGGGCTTGCGATGGACGCGTTTTCGGTGTCTTTGGCGAACGGGCTATCAGAGCCTTGTATGAAACGAAACAAAATGCTTGGCGTGGCTGGGATATTTTCTGTATTTCAGTTTGCAATGCCGTTAATCGGTTGGTTTTGTGTGACGCTTGTGGCGCACATTTTCGGCATTTTTCAAAAGTTTATTCCGTGGATAGCGTTAATTTTACTGTCTTTTATCGGTGGTAAAATGCTATACGAAGGCATAAAAGATAAAGATTCTAGTGATTGTAAGCCACTAACCGGATTTGGCGGGCTAATCGTGCAAGGTGTTGCAACTTCGATAGACGCGTTATCGGTTGGTTTTACTATATCAAACTACAACGGGCTAGAAGCCTTGCTTGCTTGTGCGCTAATCGGCGTGGTGACGTATTTTATATGCTATGCAGGCATATTCATCGGCAAAACGGCAGGCACGAAACTTGCTGGCAAAGCAGGGATTTTAGGCGGAATTATTTTGATAGCCATTGGGCTAGAAATATTTATAACAAGTTGGTTTTAATGTTATGGTGGTTGAAAAATGAAAAAAACAATAGAAAAATGGTACAAAATTTTAGAGTTTCCCAAAGAATTCGACGCTGAATTTTATAGCGCGCTAGAAAACTTTATCGAAGAAGAAATAGATTGCGATACTTACGACCTAGACTCAAAAGACGGGAAAAAGAACTTGCTTTCTTACCTTTATTTTTGCGAAAAGGCGTATAACGATTACGTTGGCGCGGGGATAGACGGCGAAATTGCGATTGCCACCTTAAAAGACATTGTTATTTGGTGCGAAAACTGGACCAAAGTTTACGGCACGCTTTCTTTGTTTGAACTTGCTTGGCTAAAACACCACTTAAAAATGGAAATTTTTAGGATAGGCAGACTTCAATATACAATGAATTCGGCACTTTTAGACCTACCTAAATACGGCGTGAAAAAAGGCGATAACGTTATAGGCTTGCACATACCGCGTGGCGAAAAGTTAAGCATAAGCGACTGCCTTAACTCTATGGAAATGGCAAAAAAGTTTTTCAAAAAGCATTTTCCAAAATACGAATATAAACTTTTTGTGTGCAATTCTTGGATGCTAGACGATAATCTTAAAGAGTTTTTGCCATCAAGTAGCAACATTTTAGCGTTTAGAAATCTTTTTGATTGCTATTCTAAATTACAAGTTAATAGATTATTAAAGTTTATCTTTACGGTAGACACTAGCGATAATAATATCAAAGAAAAAGAGCCGACTTCTAGTTTTGCCAAAAAAATAAAAGACGCCGTTTTATCAGGCAAAGAATTTTACGAAGTTTATGGCGTTATAAAGGCAAAATAAAAAAGGTATAAAAATAAAAACCACTATAATAAGTGGTTTTTTTCTTTATAAGTGAATTTTGGTTGCTATTTATTTAACCTAGGACAATTAGTACGGCACAACAAGTAATCTATCGAAACGCCAAAATAATCAGCCAAAACTATAAGCGTTTCGGTGGTTGGCACTCTTGCGCCCGTTTCAAACTTAGAAATTAGGGCTTGCTCTATCCCCGTGTCCATTTGCAACCTTATTTGAGAAATTTTCTTTTCTTTTCGCAATTCTTTTAATCTACATTTTATTTCCATATATAACATTTTGTCATATTTTACTTGACTTTATATGACATATTGTCATATAATATAGAAAATTTAGGGGAAAATGAAAAATGGAAGAAGGTATTAAAGAGATTAGGTTTGGCGAAAATCTTAAAAGGTTAAGAAAGGGGCTAAACCTAACACAAAACGGGCTTGCTAGTTTGCTTAGCGTAGACCAGCGCACAATTAGCGCGTGGGAGAACGGCGTGTGTGAGCCCGATTTTAAAACGCTTTTAAAACTATTAGAAATATTTAACGTAGACCTTAACGGCTTATTGTTATAGAAAAATAAAAACCACTTATTTAAGTGGTTTTTTGTATTTAGTTCGATTTACCATTTACGGATATTTTCGGTGCTTGGTGGCTCGCCGATTAACGACTTATAGTTATTATAAAACGTGGAATAGTATTCGTATCCCGAAAGCGCAGAGGCTTGCGACAGCGTGTAGCCGTGCTTGATTAGGTTTTGCGCGTGCTGAACGCGTTTTAGCACCACGTATTTATGAATAGAAAAGCCCATAGTTTCGCGAAAAACGTGGCAAAGCCTAGATTCGCTAAAATTAACGTGCTTAGCAATATCTTTAATGGTGATTTTATTTTGCACGTTTTTAATAATATACGCCGAAATTTTTTGTATAAGTTCGTTTTCGGTTTTAACAAGATTTAGCCCAGAAAGTTCTTTAATTGCGTTGTTAAAAGCAATAAAAAGGTCGATAACGCCCATCGCAAAGCGTGCAACGACGAACTCATCGGCAGACTTTGCATAATCGTCGAACTTTGAAAAAATCTGATCGATTTCAAGTTTTTTGACAACGCTAAAAGGAATAACGCGCATAGAACTATCTAAACTTTCTAACACACCCAGCACTAAAAGCCCGTTCACTTGTGTGTTAGACGGGAAAAGTTCGTTAGAAAACTGAATAACGCGCCTGTCGTAGCCATTAGATAAATCAACAACAAGTTTATGCACTTCGTTGCTTTTTAGAATTATAACGTCGCCTTTATTAACAACATATTCGTTGCCTTCTATATAGTATTTTACGCGCCCAGATATAAGTTGTAAAATTTCGTAGCCGGGGTGCGTTTCGTTTTCGTAAACTAAGGGGCTTTCGCTACTTGGCGTTATAGAGTGATGGTAAAATAAAAATGGGTTATTAGAGCAGTATGATAAAATAGTGTTCGTGTTGTTCATAGAAAAATTATAACCTTAATTGTGCGCAATGTCAACGTGATAGCAAAATTTAATATAATTTTAGTAAAAATTGCTATATAAAAATATTAAAAATTGTTTTATAATATAACTATCAACAAGAAAACGGAGTTTTTTATGAAATTTGAAAACGGCATTATGAAGGATATTAACATAGCGTATATAGGCGGTGGCTCACGTGGGTGGGCGTGGGGACTTATGTCTGACCTTGTTTCTGCAAGCGATATTTCGGGCACGGTCACGCTATACGATATTGATGAAGATGCTAGCAAGGCAAATGAGATAATCGGCAACAAGTTTAATAAAGCAAAGGGCGCTAAAAGTGAGTGGATATATGAAACTGCTAAAACGCTAGAACAAGCAGTTAGTGGCGCAGATTTCGTGGTGGTTTCTATTCTTCCAGGTACTTTTGATGAAATGCACTCAGACGTGCATGCACCCGAAGAATACGGCATTTATCAATCGGTTGGCGACACGGCAGGGCTTGGTGGGATAATTCGTTCACTTCGCTGTATGCCAATGTTCGAAGAAATAGGCCTTGCAGTTAAGAACTACGCGCCAAACGCTTGGGTTATAAACTACACAAATCCAATGGCGTTATGCGTTAAAACGCTATATAGAGTATTCCCCGAAATCAAGGCGTTTGGATGTTGCCACGAAGTTTTTGCCGTTAAAAAGTTTTTACTTAAAGCACTAAACGAAATAAAAGGGCTAAACGTAGATGAAAGCAACCACAGGCTAGTTAAGGCGAACGTGGTGGGCGTTAATCATTTTACTTGGTTTACTAGCGCAAGATATCAAACGTACGACCTTTTTAGCGTGTATAGAGAGTTTGCCGAAAAGTATAAAGACGTGGGGATGGACGAACCTGCCGATACTAACTGGATGAATCGTATGTTTGTTAGTCGTGAAAGGGTTAAGTTCGACTTGTTTCTAAAATACGGGTATATTGCGGCTGCTGGGGATAGGCATTTAGCAGAGTTTTGCCCTGGGGAGTGGTATTTAGATTCGCCAAAAACGGTTGAAGACTGGGGCTTTCAAATAACGACGGTAGATTTTAGAAAGGGCGATTTAGGGCGTAAACTAGAACGTAGCAAAAGGCTAGTAAGTGGCGAAGAAGAACCCGTTATTGCGCTTACGGGCGAAGAAGGGGTGGACCAAATTCGTGCATTAGTTGGGCTAATAGACTTGGTGACAAACGTGAACGTTCCAAACGTTGGGCAAATACCAAACTTGCCACTTGGCGCAGTTATAGAAACCAACGCCATTTTTAGAGCGGACGAAGTTAGACCAGTATATTCTGGCAACGTGCCTACTAATATTTATCCGCTAGTGGAAAGGGCTGTTAGAGAGCAACTTGGCGTGGACCAAGCCGTTAGCGAAAGAAGTTTAGAAAAGGCGTTTAAGGTATTCTCTGAAAGTAATCAGTTAAAGGGCAGACACGATATAGCAAAAGAACTATTTGATAAGATGATTAAAAACACCAAAAATTATCTTAAAGACTATAAGGTATAAACAAAAACGGCTAAAAATTTTAGCCGTTTTTTTAGTTTTAGACTTTAATTTTCTTGTAAAATATGCTAGAATATAATTATGAAAAAAGCAGTTTTATGTTTCGTTATGCTAGGCGATAAAATTTTAATGATTAACCGAAACAAGCCACCGTTTATGGGGCTTTGGAATGCCGTTGGTGGTAAGGTTTTAGAAAACGAAGATATTTTCTCTGCGGGCAAACGCGAAATTTTTGAAGAAAGTGGCATTGTTGTTGAGAGCGTTGAACTTCTATCGGAGTTCACTTGGAATTACGATGATGAACAAGGCTATGCGTTAGTTTCAAAAATAACCGAAGAAGATATAAAAGGCAAAACTTTTCCGCTTGTGCTAGAAGAAGGATTGGTTGATTTTAAGAGTATCGACTGGGTGCTAAACGAAAAAAACTACGGGGTGATAGAAGACCTTGCCGTGTTTATTAAAGATATAAAAAACGGCGCAAAACAAAACTATCATTTAGTTTATAAGAACAAAAAATTAAAAAGAGTAATAAAAAAATAGAGATTAAGCGTGAAAATTTTATTTGTGTGTTATGGCAATATTTGCCGAAGTCCTATGGCAGAATTTTTGCTAAAAGATAGGCTAAAAAAACTTAATATAAGTGGTATTACGGTGCATTCGAAGGCTACTAGTTATGAAGAAAACGGCAACGGCGTGCATTACGGCACAAGAAAAATTCTTGACGGCTTAAACATAGACTATCGCGGAAAGGTTAGCGAAAAACTATATGCTAACCACTATAATGAATACGATTTAATTATCGGTATGGATGATAGAAATAAGCGCGATATGCTTAGAATTTTTGGGCACGATAAGGATAACAAGATAAAACTTTTATCCGAATATTTTGGCGAATATAGAGAAATTGCCGACCCTTACTGGACGGGCGACTTTAACAAAACTTACCTAGACGTAAGCCGTGGTATAGACGGGCTTATTAAACAAGTTGTAGGAGAAAATAAATGAAAATAGCAACAACAATCGAAGACTTTTATGATTATAGTAAAGACCCGATTAAGTGTATAGAGTGGGCGTATAGTAGTGGTTTTAAGTGTTTAGATTATAGTTTCTATTTTCCAGAACTCATAACCGAAACTGCGCTTAATACAAACGATTATAAAGCGTATCTTGATAAAATAATAATTAAGTGCAACGAGTTAGGCGTAAAGTTCGTTCAAGCGCACGCCCCGTCTTGCCCATATAATGCAGAAGGCGAAACGTTAGTTAAATATTTTGGCGTTTTAAGGCGTGTTATAGAGTGCTGTTCTTATCTTAAAATAGATAATTTAGTGGTGCATAGCATTTTTAAGCGCGAAATATCTAAGGCGGAGTGCTTTAAGATTAATAAGGCGTTTTATTTAGAGTTTTTAGATTACGCTGAAAGTTTGGGCGTTAAAATTTTAACCGAAAATTTTAACAAGTGCTTAGACCCTAACGTTTTGTATTATATAGACAACGCGTGCGACCTAAAAGAACTTGTGGAGTATATTAACCACCCTAATCTTTTCGTTTGCTACGATATAGGGCACGCTAATATGCAAGAAACAACGCAAAGCAAGCAAATAAAAGTTTTAGGGGACAGTATTAAAGCGCTACACGTTCAAGATAACAATAAGAATATAGACTACCACGTTGCGCCATTTTTTGGCACGACTAACTACGATGAAGTTATGTGTGCGCTAAAAGAAATCGGCTATAACGGATATTTTACGCTAGAAGCCAACTGCTTTTTTATGAGAAAAGAGTTTAGAACAAAATATAAAGAAAACAAACTCTTTAACGTTCCGTTAGAAATCAAACTAGAAGCAGAAAAATTGCTTTATAGCATTGCAAAACATATTTTATTAACATACGATTGTTTTGAAGAATAAGAAAGCAAAAATAATAAAATAAAAAAGCCACGGAAAGTCGTGGCTTTTAATTTTATATGATTTATTTTTAATATTAAAGTCCGATATATACGGCAAAGAGCAAGAACGCAACTGATATTACAAACAATAGAATTTGGAATAAACCCGTTCGTTTTAGCCAACTAATAAAACTAACGCCGGCTAAACTTAAACCAAGAACAAGCGTTCCGCAAGTTGGGTATAAAACGTTAGTGTATCCATCGCCAAACAAGAAGGCAAGCATTATAACGTTAACCGAAATTCCTGGTAGTGGTGCTAGCGTTAATAGTGGAATTAAAAGTAGCGCCTTTGCTAGCGAGCCGGGGATAAAGAATTCGAACACTAATATAATTAGATATAGTAAAATTACCGAAAGGTATGGCGATTGCTTGCTCATTAAGTTATAGCAGTAGTAGAAAGTGGTGTGCAAAATGTTGCCTTGTTCTGCAATATACTTAACACTAAACGCTAAAAGGATTACTATAATCGATGGCGAAATATCTTTTGCGCCATTTAAAAACGCCTTAAAAGTTTCTTTTAGAGTGCCTAAACATTTCTTGCCGATAATTAGAGAACCAACGACAAACGTGAGTGCCATAAACACCATGCCAAGCCCTAAATCAGCAAGCACGGGCACGATAGAAAAGATAATTATAACGAGTAGCGCCGAAGAAAATAGCGCAACAATCATCTTGCATTTTCTAGAATATTCTTTTTTCACTTCTTCTGAAAGAAGTTCAAAGCCTTGCGCATCGATAACGATATTATTTGCTTTTTCATCTCTTTTAGCCATATAGGTTAGGTAAGCGCAAGTGAATAGATATAAGAACACAAAAATAATCGTTCTATACCAAAGCCCTTCTAGCACGGTTATACCAGCAAGGCTAGATGCAACGCCAATGGTAAAAGGGTTAAACGTTGCAGTAGTAAAACCAACGCCCGTTGTTATTAAAATTAAACTAACGGCTTGTTCTTTGCTCCAACCCATTGCCTTAGAAATGGCAAGCAAGATAGGAAAGAGTATAAGCAGTTCTTCTTGTAGTCCAAAGCAAGAAGCAAGTAGCATCATTAAAAGCGTGATAACCCAGATAAGAAGGTATCTTTTAGTGTAGAACTTATTAACGATAATATTAACGATTGCAACCAAAGCACCCGCTTTATCTAACACCTTAAAAGTACCGCCAAGCACAAGTAGAACTGCGATAATTTGAATAATGTTAAAGTTCCCATCGCCAAACAATAGCGATTCAAAAGGAGCGGTAAGCCAACGCCAAACTGGAAGCCTTGTAGTGCTATCTATAAACGAAAACGAATCGGGGATAACGTTTCCGCTTGCATCGGTTAAATATTTTCCTGCCGGCACTATAAAGGTTAAGATTCCAACGAACACCATAATGCCAAACAAGATTGCGCAAATTGTGATAAAACTTTTAAGCCCAAATTTAAGGTCTGAATTTAATTCCTTTTGCGTATTACTCATCTTTACTTTTCTCCTTTGGTTTGAAAATCAAGTCTACAACCTTGTTTTTGTATATTAGTGATAGAACTATTATCGTGATAATTACCACTAAAATAATATAAGAAACAATAGGCGAAGAAGAACTTGTTATCTTAACGCCTGCCCAAAGAGTGATAATAATATCGGGCAAAGGACCAAGCAAGGTCACAAGCGCGTATTTCCACCATTTCATACCGCTATCTGCTGCTATCATATGAATTATCATAAACGGCACGAAGGGGGCAAGGTATGCTAAAAACAAGAAATAGTAAATACTGCGTTTGCTGTTTTTGATTTTTTCTTCCATCTTCTTGTGTTCTTCTTTTTTCTTTTTAGAACTTAAAAACAACGAACTTTTAGTAAGTAAAAATGCTAGTTGGCTTGCAATAAACACCGAAAGCGCAACGTGTATCATACCGCACCATAACCCATAACTAACGGCAGACGTTAGTTGGATAGGCACAGACGACAATACGGGGAAGAAGAAACACGCTATTATTACAACCGACATCGCAATAATACCCGTTATCCCAAGTGATAAAACGTATTCCTTAACGACAACCGTTCCAGAAGAAATTTGCTTAAAAAGGTAAGATATCGTGCTCCAATTAATAATTGAAAATACAATCAGCGCAGTTAAAACTATTGCTGTAATAATCAAAACTGCTTTTTCTTTTTTGTTAGTCATAGTCGTATGCCTCATCGCTAACTTCTTTCCAAGCAGTATCGTAAAGGTTGTGAATTTCTTCTGCCGAAATCATCCACTTTGCAACTTGCTTTTCGTTTTCAAGAAGTTTAAAGTTAAAATAATCGTTTTTATAATATAAATCTAGGTCATATGCTAGCGACATTGTTAGTGAATAAACTTGTTCTGGCTCAAAAAACATATCAACGTTTTCGCCATCATAAGTGCCAACGTAGGTAAGCCCCTTGTTCGTTAACGTCAATTCGCCTTCGCCGTGGTATAATAAAGAATAATTATTATCAAGTTTTTTAACGTTAATCTTGCCGATTTTAACTTTTGTGGCAATCTTAAAGTCGTTTGAAGTAATTTCTTTTGCAATAAGTTTTCTTTGCCACTTATACCACTCATCAATATTTTTAAACGGCAAGTTTCCTTTAACGCTACTAATATCGTAATATTCGTCCATTTTAACGGCAAAACCACAATTTTTACACGTCATCGTATCGTTTTCGGTAGAGAAAGTGTATTCGCTATTACAGTCAGGGCATTTGAAAATGATATTATCTAGCCCGTACACGTTAGGTTTTTTGCCCCTAAAAGCAACCTTGTTATCCTTAAACTCTTCAAATTCGTTATACTTAAATCTTTCTAAAAGCGCGCTATGTATTTGTTCTTTCGAAAGATTGCTTATATCGCTAGCATCAAAGAGTTTATCAAACGTGACGGTGATTTCACCCCTTTTAACGTCTGTTGAATAGCGTGTTCTAGTAAAATACGAACCTTTAATCGTAACCAAAACAACGGGTAGCCCTGCTTTTTTAATAAAGTTTTTGGTGGCGGGGTTGAGTGGATGCGAAGAACCGGAAGTTGATTGTATGCCTTCTGGGAAGATTACTAAACTGCCACCCCTTTTAATACCTTGAAACATTTGCATTGTTGCTTGCACGTCTGGTTGGTATAACATTTTTGCAATAACGCCTAGGCTTTTGAGAATTTTGAAAAGTTTTTTATTAAATATGTTTTGATAGCCACATAAAACGTGCGTGTTTAGATTTTTAACGCCTGCAAACAAATAAATATAGTCAAGACTAGACCTATGCTGACATAGATATATGGCTTGACTATTTTTCATTTTCAAATATTCGTCGGTATAAACGAATTTAGCGTTGTGTTTTTTAGATATGCGTTTAAACGCGAATTGAACAACACGCGCAATAAATCCGTTTGGTTTTTTAATTTTTCTGTTTTTAAACTCTTTGTGGTAGTTTTTTTCCATCACTCTCTATCTTTCAAATATATATATTTGAATTTCCCTTTTGTATATCTAATCTATTATATCATAAAATTATAAAAATAGCAATAAAGAGTTTTAACTATTATAAAGTGAAAGGCTAGAAAGCGTTAAAACTATGCAAAAAACAACAAAAAAGGCTATGCAAAAGTGCGTGTCCCATAGGGATTTTTATCCACAACAAAAGTGTAGCACACTATACTTCACCAAAAGTGAAATGTAGTGTGCTTTTCTTATCCACAACAACCAATATTAAATTAGTGATATTTTTAGCCTTATGGCTAAAAGTGATATTGTTTACGCAGTAAACAGTTTAGCCGAGCGAAGCGAACGCCAACTGCGTAAGCAGTTTTATTTTGACATTAAGTCAAAGTTATATTATATTTGCCACAACTCGCCAACGGCGAATAAAACTTTGCGATAGCAAAATATCACTGCGATAGCAATATAACTTGCCAATAGGCAAATATAACTAGTGCGTCAGTAATAATCCCTATTACTGACGCACTAAGTGCAAAGCCTTTTAGTTTTTATAAAGATTTCGCTAAATTTAAGGCGTTAAACGTAAATATCCAAAAGTTCGCAACCGCGGTTGTTTACCTTAACGAAAATATAACCATCGCGCATTATTGGTGCGCACCACTCAGGTTTTCCGACCATAAGCATTTTCTTTATGGGTAGTGGGAATTTGATTAGTGGATGTACAAAGTGGTTTTCTACGTTGGTGATAAGCATTTTATAATGATTTTCGCCTGCTTTATAGGTGAATATCTTGTATCTACCTTTTTTGTATGATTTTAGATAAAAAGGATTACCATTTTCGTCTTTTAGTTCGTGTGGCTCAATGCCATATGGTAAATTGCCGTTTCTTAGCACGAAATCTACAACGTCTTTTATAATATGGTTATCAAACTTATCCATTCTTGGAAGGGTTGGCCAGTTAGCAAATGCTGGGTCTTGGTAGCCTAGTCCCGCCTTTTTGTAGTGTGAATATTCTTTGTTTAATTTCTTGCCGATATTATATACTTTTATTATCAAATCTTCGTTTTTAAAGGTTGCGTCGGCTTGTTTTGTAAGCACGTCTTTATAACCTGCGACTATAAGCAATCTATCGGTTTTTTCTAAATATTCTTTTGTTTCTTTATCACGGATTGATTCAGCGCAAACTAGTAATGGCCCACGCGATTTTGGCAATTCTTCTTTGGTCGTTCTTGCGGTTATTGGCAAGCCTTCAACTAAAAATTCATAGTTAAAATACCCCGCATTATGACGGCGTGTTGTGATAAATTCCTTTAATTGTAAATTTAAGTCTTCATCATAAAGCGCAGTAAAACCTAAGGCATCTTGCATTTCGCCTACGTAATAAGTATCTATAATGTCGTGTATTGTATCCCAAGTTTGTTGCGAAATGCAATCTGATAGGCAATAAATTGAACCTTGGTGTGATGGCAACAACTTTCCGTCTTTCCAAACGAAAGTGACCGAACTTTTTGCCATATCGTGGCGGAATTCGTTTGGTGCATTGTTAATTAAATCCCATTGTTCGTTCGTATCGTGAAGACTTGTCATAATAACAACGGGAACGTCCATTCCACAGCATTTTAATGCGCCTTGCTTTTCCATTAGGCGATACATCCAGTTATCCCTAGTTTTATCGTCCAACTCCATTGCATTGTTTCTCCAACCAGAGATGCCAACGCCAATCGCGTCTTCAAACATCCATTTATCAGCACCAGCATTGATATATTTACGATAGTCGATACCAAAACGATAGAAACTTTCAAACGGCGAACACGTCCAAGAGTTAACGAGAGTGGTTTTCTTTCCAACTTCGTGTGTGGCTTTAATCATTTTTGCAATAAATTCGCCGTAACGGTCGGCAATAAAGCAAGACCATTCGTAGCGCAAGTTGCTAAGAATATAACGGCAACGTGCTTGTTGTTCTTTTAAGGTTGTGCCTGTTATTTTAAACGGAAGTTTAATGCCCGTTCTAGCAACGAATTGTTCAACTAAATCGTCCGTGTAGTCACCTTCAACAAGTTTCGCTTGGGTAAAGGTGAGCATATCAGAAAGTTGCACCCCGTCAAAATCATAGTCTATAAATATTTTTTTTAATTTATCATATAATAAATCTTCTAAATAAGTTCCGTCTGGTAATCTTTTAGCAAAGTGATACGTGACAAAATTTTGTGCTATACGCGTTGAATATAAAAGCAAATTTGGGTATTCAGTTGCTAAACATCCCCAGTCTTTATCGGTATTTCTTACGCCAGAAAAAGTAAAGTAAACTTTTACGTTATGTTTATGACAAATAGCAATAAAATCTCTTAAATCATAGTTTGTCCAAACCTGACGGTCGCGTTCGTTTGAGTGGGGAAAGCAAGAAGCAATACCACTACTTAAATTATATTCGTGGTCCATACCTTTATTGTAAGCAACAAAATCCGGTCCACCAACTATATGTAAATAAAGGCTATCAATTCTGCCTCTGTTTCTTTCGATAAAGTCAATTAGCGTTTGTTCTTTATTATTAACGTCAAAACCAATCAGGTCTATCCAATAATTTTGTTCGTAGCCTTTAATTTCCATAAATATTTACTCCTATTGCTCTTTCAATAAGAATTATAGCATAATGCTAAATTAAGTCAAGAATTTTCTTAAAGAAATCTATATTTTAGCGCCTTGAAAAATAAAAATAAATAAAAACAAAAAACCTTGTATCTCTACAAGGTTTTTATGCTTTTTCTAGTTTAATTATTCACCTTTGAATGGTAGAAGGTCAGCAATTCTTGCTCTTTTAATAGCAACAGCAAGAACTCTTTGGTGTTTAGCGCAAGTACCGGTCATACGGCGTGGTAAAATTTTACCGCCTTCGGTGATATATTTTTTAAGAGTGTTAATATCTTTATAATCGATAGTTTCTGATTTAGAAACACAGAAAGCGCAAACTTTTCTTCTTGGAATTCTTTTAACGAATTTTTTGCCCTCTTTGTTAGGTTTACCGGTTTCTTCGGTAACAGGGGCAGTAGTCATATTTTCTTCCATTATTATTTCTCCTTATAATTTAGACGATTTAGAAAGGAAGTTGATTGTCGTCTATTGCTTCTAGTTCAGGGCGTTTTTTAGTAGGCGCTGAAACAACGTCGTCGTTATCGTCCGATTGAGCGTTCTTTGGCGTTAAGAACTCAACTTCGCTAGCAATAATGTCGGTGACAGTTCTCTTAATTCCGTCTTTATCTTCGTAAGAACGGGTTTGTAAACTGCCCACAACAGCAACTTTATTACCTTTCTTTAAATATTTTCCGCAGTTTTCTGCTCTACCACGCCATACCGTAATGTTAAAGAAATCGGTTTCGCGCGTACCTTCGCTGTTGGCGTAATCTCTTGAAACAGCAATAGCAAATCTGCACACTGGTATTCCGGTAGGGGTTTCAGTAAGTTCTGGGTCCCTAGTTAAATTACCAATTAAAATTACTTTGTTCATAAATTTCCTTCCTTATCTTTTGGTTATTAATCTTCTAATAACGCCGTCAGTAATGCCGGCAATACGTTTGATTTCTTGAACGAGAGTTCCTTGTGCTTCGAAAGTCATTAAAACGTAATAGCCTTCGTTTTTGTAGTTAATAGGGTAAACAAGTTTTTTGATTCCCCAACGGTCAGTTTTTTCAACGTTACCACCGTTTTTAGAAACTAAATCTTCGAATTTTTTAACTATTTCGTCTTTTGCTTCATCTGCTAAACTAGCATCAAGAATATAAAGCATTTCGTATTTAGTCATATTATTTTTACCTCCTGGACTTATTCGGCTTATAGTCAATGCTATAAGCAAGGCTACGTGGATTACGCCACCACGTACAACACATTTTAACAAAATTTTTATTTTTTGTCAAACGTTTTATCTTTTTTTAGTTAGTTTTTATCACTTTTTATGGCATTTCTGGCAAGTTTCCAAGTGGGTCTGCCGCCGTATCGAATATGGTTTTAACTGATTTGCCATAAATCATTTGGTAGTCGCCAACGGTTTCTTCTTGTAATATACCCGAATCTACAAGCATTTTAATAGTGGCGTTCATAAAGCAAGTCGATGCGCCCGCAATAGTATCGGTTAAACTGCCAAGCGTTAAACACTTGCAAGTATAGGTGTAAGCGTTTCCGTTTTCGTCTTTATCGCTTGCTTGATATAGTAGAAGTAGCCAAACGCCCGAATCGGCAGAAGATATATAGTAAACTTCTTCGCCAAATTCGTAGGTATACGTAGAGCCGTTAAACTCAAACGGTGCAAATTCTTCTGGGTGCGCTTCTAAGTATTCTATCTTAACGTAATAATCGTGCAATACTAATTCGCCGTTAACCATTTCAGGTTGTTTTGCCTTGCGATATTTAAGCGTTTTATCGTGCGCTTTGCTTTCATCGGTGGTAAAACAATTAATATCATACATTTCTTTAAGTTTAAGGTTATTAAGTTTGTTGCCGATATTGCCAAGCGTTGCATCTCCATCTTCTAATAGCGAAACTAAAACGGCGTTTCCACCAACGTTGTCGGCATCGATAACCGTTGATAAATGCACGTTGTTAATATTAAACGAACCTAAGTTTTCAATCGTTGGGTCTTCGCCAACGGCTTCTTTAATAATGTTCCAAAGGTCAGCGTTTTTGTTTCCGTTCTCAATGGTAGGTTTTTCAAGTACGGTTGATAGTTTAACGCTACCGATATTGAAACTAGAAAGCCCTGCAATCGTTGGACTAGTGCCAACTGCTTGTTCTATAATCTTCCATAGGTCAGCGTTCTTGTTTCCGTTCTCTAGGGTAGGTTTTTCGAGCACGGTTTCTAATAGAACGTTAGATATATCGAATTTAGTTTTTAGGTCTAGTATCGTAATGCCTTTTTCAGCGTCGGTTGGGTTAGGTATTGCTTGTTTTAGAATAGTCCAAAGCAAACTGCCATCATCTTCCATAACGCTAGAAAGTGGTAAGCCTTCTACGTTAAATGCAGATAGGTCGCCTATGGTGATAGGGTCAGCATCGATAACGGCTGAAAGGATATCCCACATATCTTGGTTGGTTTCCACTTCTACGCCACCAACAAGTTTGGTTTTTGGCAATACCGTTTCTAATAGCACGCCGTTAACGTTAAAGGTAGATAGGTCGGCAATAGTTGGGTTGTCGTTAACTGCTTGCTTTAAAATCTTCCAAATATTTTCGTTGCTAGCATTGTCTGGTAATACGGTAGATAGGTGAATATCATTATAACTAAACGAACCTAAATCGCTAATCGTTGGATTTTCGCCAACTGCTTCGCTTAAAATCTTCCAAATGTTTTCGTTTTTGTTTCCATTTTCTAAGGTGGGTTTTTCAAGCACGGTTTCTAGCGGAACAACGTTTATGTTAAACGAACCTAAATCGCTAATCGTAGGGTTAGCGCCAACTGCTTTTTCTAAAATCTTCCAAATGTTTTCGTTTTTGTTTCCGTTTTCTAAGGTAGGTTTTTCAAGCACGGTTTCTAACGAAACGTCGTTAATATCAAAATCGCTAAGGTTTTTAACTTTAATAATTCCGTCAGCATCTAGTTTTTCATTTGGAATTGCCTTTTCTATAATCTTCCAAATGTTTTCGTTTTTGTTTCCGTTCTCTAGGGTAGGTTTTTCAAGTACGGTTTCTAGTGGAACGCTGTTAACGTTAAACGAACTTAGATCAGCGATAGTTGGATTTTCGCCAACAGCCTTTTCTAGAATTTTCCAAATGTTTTCGTTCTTGTTTCCGTTATCAATGGTAGGTTTTTCAAGCACGGTTGCTAGTGGAACGCTGTTAACGTTAAACGAACCTAAATCATCAATAGTCGGATTTTCGCCAACAGCCTTTTCTAGAATATCCCAAATATTTTTGTTTTTGTTTCCGTTCTCTAAGGTAGGTTTTTCAAGCACGGTTTCTAGTGGAACGCTGTTAACGCTAAAATCGCTAAGGTTTTTAAGCCTGATAATTCCGTCAGCATCTAGTTTTTCGCTTGGAATAGCCTT
>JAZLCK010000012.1:0-1298 GCA_045614165.1 Christensenellaceae bacterium
GCAGAACAAATGCTAAAAAACCTTTTAGAGTATTTTTTAATTGGTATTCTTCGTGATTATTCGTTACAAAACGACGTTCGTGAAGATAGCGAAAAACTTTCGGTATCTGAAATAGTAAATTATATAAACGATAACTATTTAGAAAAAATCACTATATCAGAACTTGCCTTTTTGTTTAAGACAAACCGTTCAACCCTATGCAAAGAATTTAAGGCGCACACGGGAAAAACGCTTGTAGAATACATCAATTTAAGAAAACTAAAAGAAGCAAAACTATTGATTAAAAACACCAAAAAAACTCTCACTTCTATTGCAGAAGAATTAAACTTTGAATCTATACACTATTTTACAAGGTTTTTTAAAAAACTAACGGGGCTTTCCCCTAAAGAATATAGAAAAGAAAAAAAGTAGGCAAAATTGCCTACTTTTTTATGTTTAATTTAATTAAATTAGTCAGCCATTGATGGACGTAATACTGCATAACGTTTGTATGCATAAATAGATACTAAAACGTTTTGTTTTTCATAGATACTTTCACTCATAGTAACTAAAGTTGCTTGACTGCCCGTTTTAGAGAAGCATGATACAACTTCATTTCCACCAACGTAAACGTAAACTACTTGGTCTTCACTATTTTCCGTATCGTATTCTGCAACGATTACGTCACCAACTGAAAGGTTTGTAGTAGTGATAAGTCTTACAACGTTACTATCTTTACGATATAATAAAGTTAAGTTAGCATCTCTTTGTCCACCATACATATCTGGTGCAACAAGTTTTGCAATATCCGTTTCTTTAAGTTCATATCCATCGGCAACGATAACGTCGTCTAATGCAAGTGAAACCTTTTCGTAATTAAACACGTCAACGTTAAGTGCGTCTTTATAGAGTTGTTTAGCCATTTCTATTGGGTTAGAGAAAGTTTTGTTTTGACTTGCATATTCTTTTGCCTTAGATGCAACTAAGTTTAATTGTTCTAAAGTAAATTTAGATACTGAATTTTTAATAGTTGCTTGGCTAACGCCACCAACGGTGGTTTTATCACTAACGATAACAGCACCGATAGGAGCAGTTGATTTAACCTTAGCAGTCCAAGAAAGGTTAATAGTTTCCCCTGCCTTAATCTTTTTATTAAACACAACGTTTTGTCCGTCGTTAGAAACGCCTTTATCCCCAGAAACAAATTCAAGGTTAGCATCTAAAACGTCTTTAATTTCAACGTTTTTATATCCTACGTCCCTATGGTTTTTAATGGTTAAAGTGTAGGTGATTTCTTCGCCCAAAGTCGGAGGCCAAGC
>JAZLCK010000013.1:0-2058 GCA_045614165.1 Christensenellaceae bacterium
GCAACGATTGTGGGAAGCCCTTCTGGAACTGCCGCAACAATTAATACCACGCAAGAAATAAATAGGTTTTGAACACCTATAAAGGTTAAAGAATTAGTCAAAATTAACTTAATAATTGATGCAACGAATACAAATAGTGCAAAAAACACACCTATTAATGTTACGATTTTGCCAAGTTTTGCTAGTTTTTGATTTAGTGGGGAAGGCACTTCCCTTTCCGTTTTTAGCTCTGATGCAATTTTGCCAATTTCAGTATTATCGCCAACTGCAGTAACAAGCATTTTTCCACTACCTAAAAGTGCATACGTACCAGAATATAGGCAGTTTTTACGTTCTGCTAGTGGAACATAGTTAGCGTTAATTATTTGTGCATCTTTTTTAACGGGCATACTCTCCCCCGTTAGTGCAGATTCATCAACTGATAGAGAATTACTTTCAACCAATCTTCCGTCTGCAACAATTTTATCACCACTATCTATAATTAAAAGGTCGCCAACTACCACCTCTTCCTTTTTTAGATAGGTTATTACACCATCTCTTATTGCTTTTACGGTAATAGCGTCGTATATTTTATCAAGTGCACGAAAGGCTTTTTCCGAACTGCCTTCCATAATTAAAGTTATTGAAACGGATAAAATAACGGCAGCAAGAATACCGAAACACTCTGTAAAATCACCTTCTCCCGTTTTAAAAAATCTACCGAGATTTACACCAATGGTTAAAGCAAAACCAAATAGTAAAATTATCATCATTGGCTCTGTTATTGCAGAAAATATTTTGCTAAAAATAGATTTACCCTTACGTTTAGATATAACGTTTACACCATACGTGTTTTTGTTTTTTTGCACGGCAAAAGGTTTAAGTCCAAAAGATAGGTCGGAAGAAAATTCTTTACCAATAGATAGGGCTGTTTTATTATAAAAGTCCATACACACCTCCGTAAGGATATTTAAAGGTATGCTTTTATAAAAGAATATATGATTACGGGGTGGACAAAGAAAAATATTTGTGTTAAAATATTTGAAAGGAGTTTTATTATGCAAAAGTTTTTTGAAGTAGATATTAACGGCGTTATTGCCAAATTACCAATACTACCACTACCTAGTGGTATAAATATTGCATTTTTCAACCTACACGGCAACCAAAAACTTACCGAACATTGCGGTAAGGAACTTGCAAAACACCTTGCCGATTGCGAGGTTTTAATTACAGCAGAATCTAAAGGTTTACAACTTTGCCACGTTACTGCAAGGGAACTTGATATGGAATATTATGCCGTTGCAAGAAAGTCTAAAAAACTATATATGCAAGACGGCATTAGCGTAGAATACGGCTCTTCTATCACAACCGGTAAACCCCAAGAACTATTTTTATCTAAACACGACGTAGATTTAATAAAAGGTAAAAAAGTTGGTATCGTTGACGACGTAGTTTCTACCGGTGAAAGTTTAGCAGGTCTTATCGCTTTAGTAGAAAAAGCAGGTGGAATCGTTCATAAAAAGGCATTTGTTTTAGCAGAGGGCGATTCTAAAAATATGGATAATATTATTTACCTTGCAACTATTCCACTACTATAAAACTTAAAAAAATAAAAGAGTTCGGTAAAAATACGTTCCCTATAAGGGATTTTTAGGCACTAAAAAAGACTAACGAAATTTTCGTTAGTCTTTTCATTTTTGTTAGCAAAAACACACGACTTTCATTTGAAAGTATAGTGTGCTACACTTTCAAAAATTTGCCCACAAATATTTATAACTCGATAAATTGGAATTTGTCATTTTGTAACACACCAAATAGCTAATGGCACATAGGAGTCCACTAATACGAGTCTTTGCCCAAGCCCGCCGTATCTCAAAACAGTATTTGCGAATTTTTCTTTCTCCCCCATAATAAAGAAGCAGAAGAACAAGCACGCTACAATAAAGCTAACAAGCGAGATCGCTCCCATAATTATATCTCCCGCTTGAAACTGCATTATTGCCAAGAGCAACGGTACAGCAATTAATGTCATAAATCCGATCGCAGAAGCACCGCCGTGAATTTTAGTCAGTGCATCCT
>JAZLCK010000014.1:0-25991 GCA_045614165.1 Christensenellaceae bacterium
ACGACAATAGCGGTATAATCGTTAAAAGCAACGATAGTGTAAAAAAGGTTTTGTTTTCGCTAGACCTTTCTTCTAGCACTATTAAAAGGGCGAAAGCACTTAAAGTAGATACCATAGTCACGCATCACCCAGCGATATATAACCCCGTTAAAAGTTTAGACTTTGCGGGCGAAAATAGTGAACTTTATAGCGCAATTAAAATGGGACTAAACGTTATTTCTATGCACCTTAATTTAGACGTTGCGGACGGGGGGATAGACGATATGCTTGCTAAAAAACTAGGCGGAGAAAATTATAAAATTTTATTCCCTATTTTAGAAGGCGTTGGCTACGGCAGAGAATTTAGCGTTTCTCCAAAACCTTTTAGCGAATTTATCAAAAATGCAAAATCTATGCTAGGCACGAAAAAGGTTATCGCATACGGCAAGAAAAACGCTGTAATAAAAAACGGCGCGTCTTTTTGTGGTAGTGGCGCATCATACGCGCTAAAATATCTAGCCACTAGCGACAATGCGGACGTTATAGTGACTTCGGACATACCGCACCACGCTATAAAAGAAGTGGTGGAAAAAGGCAAGTGTCTTTTAGTTCTAACGCACTATTCAGCCGAAAATGCTGGGCTTAAAGAATATTACGAAAAAATTAAAAAAGAAACTGAAAACAAGGTAGAGTGCTACTATTTTTCAGACGAAAGATTTTTATAAAATCTTAAAGGAGAATATTATGGTAAACAAATTACTAAAGTATCAAGAAGTAGATGCGAAATTAAGGAAAATCGAAATAGAACTATCTTCTAGCGAAGAAAGAAAAAAAGCCTTATCAGCAAAAAAATTCTTAGACAGCGTTGAAGAAACTATCGTTAAATTAAACGCTAGGTCAAAAGAACTTTACGAACAATATTTAGTGATTTTAGAAGAACAAAAAAACTTTTCTTCAAAGCAAGAAGAATACACGCTTGCAATCAAAGACGTGGAAACCGAAGATGAAGTTGCATATCTTTCTAAAAAACTAGACGAAACTATTGCTAAAATAAAAAACCTTTCTGCACTTAGCGAAAAACTTGGCGAAGAAATGCAAAAAGTATTAGCAGAATACGCTACTCTTAAAGCAAAAACCAAAGGTGCAAAACTTCAATACGAAGAATTTGGTAAAAAATACAATGAATTAAGAGCAAGCAAGAGTGCTGAAATGGATGCTATCAAGAAAGAACTTATCGCACTAGAAAAAGATATTGACGCTACTCTTTTAGAAAAATACAAAGCAAAAAGGTTGTCTAAAAACTTCCCAGTTCTTCGCGAAGTTACGGGCAAGATTTGCGAAGTTTGTTATATGGAACTTTCGGCTGGCGAAATTTCGAAACTAAAATCGGGCGCGATTATCGAACACGAATGTGGAGTTTTGTTATATATCAGTTCGGGTAAATAGATAAAAGCACTTATAAAAAACACCAAAAAAAGCAATAAATCTTTAAGGCGAAGATACTTCGTTTTAAAGATTTTTTATTTTAAATAAAAAAACTTTAATTAGGGCGTAAAAAAATTTTTCAAACCATTGAAAAAGAACCTATTTTTTGCTATAATTAAATTAGCGTAAAATTTTAAATGGTCAAGGTGAATATTTTGGGCAAAAAACAAGAAAACAAAAAAGAGAACGGAATAAAACAAGCAATCTTTACAAAAGAAACGTTAGGGGTGGTGACTATACTTTTCGCAACCCTTTGTTTGGTATGCCTAATTACCAGAGATAAGGTTTTCTCTGTTCCCGGTGAATTAGTTAATTCCTTTTTGTTCGGTTGTTTTGGTGTGTTTGCTTATCTTGTTGATGTTTGGCTAATTGTCCTTGGCATTAAGGCGTTATCTGGTAAGCCACAAGGCATAAACAAGCGCAACCTAACCTTATTTACCTTGTTTATGATTTGCGTTGCCTTTACTTCGCACGTTATTTCAATGGGTGGTGGATACGCGTCTTACGGCGAATATTTATCTACTTCTTACCTTAAAGCGTTAGAAGGTGGAATTTCTACTTGCTCTGCTAGTGGTATTATCAGCGCGATTGTCGTTTATCCGTTCTACCTAATATTCGGCGTTGTTGGTAGTGCAGTTGTGTTTGGTTTACTTGGTGCACTCTCAGCGTTCTTCTTTATTAGAAACGTTGTAGACCAAAATAGTGCCGTTGCTAAAAAAGGTTCTGCCCCTAGGTTTAGAAGCACTTATAAAGGCAAAGTTGCTACCGAAAATTTAGGTGTTGAAGTTAGTGGCGTTAAAGAATATCCTATCGAAAACGCCGTTCCTATTAAAAAGGGCGATAACCCATCACAAAAACTATTCATAAACAACGAAGATGATTTCGCGTTTATGACCAAAAAAGAAAAGAGTAAAGATGAAACGCATATTACAATCGACGTTAAAGACGGTGGTATTAACGTTAGTAAAAACACGGGTTCATATACCAAAAACTACGTTGAAGATATAAACGAAAAAATTGCTTACATTAAAACGCCAAAACCTATCGACGTTTCGGGTGTAAATAACAATAACGGCTATTATAACACGGGCGTTTCTACCGTTATTCCAAGAACGCCGGAACCTGTAAAACCCGTAGAAACAACCGAAGAAACGGTTAAGCCCGTAGTAGAAACCAAAGACATGACTACGACCACTACAACCACAACTACTACTAGCGTAGAAACCGAAACTATCCCATTTATCGAACACGAAGAGGATAATAAGCCAACAAGCACGGCGGAAAGGGCTAGGAGTTTCTACGAAAGATATGCGGGTGTGGGCGTGGTTAAAGAAGACGAAACTACCGAAGAAACCCAAACCACCGTTGAAACGGAAACGATTAAACCTGTTGTGGACACAACCACCGTTTCGGCTAGCGTGGAAAATATAGAAGAAGACGAAACGATTATTCCTATTATAGATGAAACGAACGAAGGCGAAACTGAAACCCATGAGCCAACCGATACTACTGAAAGGAATATTCCTATAATAGAAGAAACCGAAGAAACCGAAGAAATCGAAGAAGAAGACGAAACTTTCGGAGATACTAGCGTAGAAACTACCGAAACGATTGTTCCTGATGAGCCACCTACAACCGTTGTCAGAGAAAGCAGAGTGAGAGAAATTTTACTAGGCGATGATGATAACGATAACGGCCCAGCCTATACGAGTAGGGTAAATGCTGACGGAAACGGAAGGGGCGAAATAAATTTAGGCAGAACTAGAAGAACGGAAACTACGGAAGTAGAGCCACCAAAACCTATCGAACCTGAAAAACCTAAAAAAGAAATCCCACCGATAAATAGAAAATATTTTGCGCCACCACTAGACCTATTAGAAACTTACGCGCCACCACTAGATATCGAAACCGAAGACCACGAAGGTAGAATGGAAATTATTAGAAAAACGCTAGAAGATTTCCACATTACCGTAACGCCTGTAAGTTATATTCAAGGACCTACGATTACTAGATACGAAATAAGCGTGCCTAGTGGTATGGGTATTTCAGTTAAGAGAATACCTAGTTGCGATTCAGACCTTAAAATGCGCTTATCAGCAAAAGACGGCGTTAGAATAGAAGCGCCTATCCCCGGTAAAGACCTAGTTGGTATAGAAGTTGCAAACAAAACCAAAGTGACTATCGGGCTTAAAGAAGTGCTAGAAGCATCGGCAAATAATAAAGGCAAGCCGGGTTCACTTATTTTTGCGCTTGGTAAAGACCTAGTTGGTAATGCCATAACCGATAACCTTGCAAAAGCACCACACTACTTGGTTGCAGGCGCAACGGGTTCTGGAAAGAGCGTGTGCTTAAACGTTATGATTGTAAGTTTAATTATGCGTTATAGCCCAGAAGAATTAAGACTAATTCTTGTAGACCCAAAAAGCGTTGAGTTTAGGGTTTACGAGCATATACCACACCTTATGATAGACGAAATTATCACAGGGCCACAAAAAACTCTCGCAGTTTTAACTTGGGCGTATGAAGAAATGGAACGCCGAAACAAAACGTTTAGAGAGTGTGGAACTTTCGTTGTTGATATCGATGGGTATAATTCGCAAGTGGCAAGCGATACCGTGCCAAAAATGCCACGAATCGTTATTATAATCGACGAACTTGCAGACCTTATGCAAAATTGCAAGAAAGAATTAGAAGCAAGGATATGTGCGCTTGCACAAAAGGCGCGTTCTGCGGGTATTCACTTAGTTCTTGCAACACAACGTCCATCGGTAAACGTTATCACGGGTACTATCAAGGCAAACCTACCAGCGCGTATTGCGTTTAAGGTTATGAACTACGACGATTCAAGAACGATTTTATCTGAAGGTGGTGCAGAAAAACTACTAGGCAACGGAGATATGCTTTATAAAAACTCCGTAATGCCTAACTATGAAAGATATCAAGGCGCGTTTATCAATATGAACGAAGTTCATAGCGTAGTTTCTTACATTAGAGATAACAACAAAGCGTACTTTGACGACGACCTAACCGAATATTTAGAAAAGGCTGTTAAGCCAAAGGTAGAAGAAACCACCGCCGAAGAAACGAGCGAAGACGGAAACGAACTAGACGACTTTTTCTTAGGCGCAGTTGCCTTTGCAATAAACGCTCAACAAATTTCGATTTCTCAAATCCAAAGAAGAAAGCAAATGGGTTATGCTAGGGCAGGTGGCTTAATCGACAAAATGGAAAGATACGGCTTTATTTCTGGTTTTGAAGGTAGTAAAGCGCGTAAAGTTCTTATCACCAGGGAAGAATTTGAAGAACGCTTTGGCCCACTATCAAATTACGAATTTTAGATTAGCATATGATAAAAAACAAGATGGTTGGCGTGATATCGCTAGGTTGTGACAAAAATAGAGTCGATACCGAAAAGATGCTTGCGCTAGTTAAAAAATTTCATACGATTACTAACGACTTAGGTAGCGCTCAAATAATCATAGTAAACACTTGCGCGTTTTTAGAAAGTTCTAGAAAAGAAGCGATAGAAGAAATACTTTCGGTGTGTGCGCTTAAAGAAAGTGGTGTGCTAGAAAAAGTTATCGTTACGGGGTGCCTTCCTCAACTTGTTCCTAACGAACTATTTTCAGAACTTATCGAAGCGGACGGGTTTTTGGGCATTAGTGATTATCAAAAAATTAACGAAGTTATTTGTAGGCTATATAACGGCGAACGCGTGCTAGAAGTTAGTGCGCCTAAAAATGAGTGCCTAGAAGAAAGGACTTTAACTACGGATAGCCACGCTTATCTAAAAATTGCCGACGGGTGCAAAAACTGCTGTACCTACTGTTTAATTCCTAAAATTAGGGGTGGGTTTAGGTCGATAGAACTAAATTCGTTAATTAGAGAGGCAAAACTTTTAGGTCGCGTTAAAGAACTTGTTTTAGTTGCGCAAGATTTAACTTCTTACGGGGTGGACTTAACGCCAAAAAGCAGTTTGGTTAGTTTAATAAAAGAACTTTCTAAACTTGATACGATAGAAAAAATTAGGCTACTTTACTGCTATCCAGAAGGGATAACAGACGAACTGATAGCCGAAATAAAAACTAATGATAAGGTTATAAAATACCTAGATATTCCTTTCCAACACGCCAACGATTTAGTGCTTAAAAAAATGAACCGAAAAGGCACGGGAGAGAGTTATTTAGCGCTCATTGAAAAGTTGAGAAATGAAATTAGTGGCATTGCTATTCGTTCTACTTTTATAACGGGTTTTCCTTACGAAGATGAAAAGGCGTTTTTAGACCTTTTAAGTTTTGTCGAAAAGGCAAAACTTGATAACGCAGGGTTCTTTAAGTTTAGTAGAGAAAAAGGAACGATGGCGTATAATATGCCGATAACCGTTTCGGGCACGGAGAAAACTAAAAGGCATAAAAAGTTATATTCCTTGCAACGTAAAATTTCTAGGGCGAACCTAAAACAAAGGCTTAATAAAACGCTAGAAGTGTTGTGTGAAGGGTTTGATGAAGATAGGCTAGTTTATTATGGCAGAGCGTATTTTAACGCCCCTGATATAGACGGAAAGGTTTACTTCTTTGCTTCGCGCGAAGTGGAATATAATACCTACGTTAAAGTAAAAATTATCAAGGCCGAAGACTACGACCTTTACGGAGATTTAGTATGAACTTACCAAACAAATTAACGGTTTTGCGAATTATAATGATACCAATTTTCGTTGCGCTATTTTACGTGACGGCTTTGCCTTACAACTACGTTTTATCAGCAGTAATATTCGCACTTGCCGCTTTTACCGATTTTTTAGACGGGCATATTGCAAGAAAGCATAATCTTGTCACCGATTTTGGTAAATTTTTGGACCCTATTGCCGACAAAGTGTTAGTTTCTACCGCGCTTATCGTAATGTTGTTCCCTTACGGCGAAACTAAAATTTTAGAGTGGTATGGTGCAATTTGCGTTGCAGTTATTATGGCAAGAGAACTTATCGTTAGTGGTTTTAGGCTAATCGCTGCAAACAAGGGTATGGTTATTGCAGCAGACTGGTCGGGCAAAATCAAAACTTTTTTAACGGACGTTGCAATAGTCGTTTTGTTAGTTTCGGCAAACTTTA
This sequence comes from Christensenellaceae bacterium, assembly GCA_045614165.1. Taxonomy (GTDB): domain Bacteria; phylum Bacillota; class Clostridia; order Christensenellales; family Borkfalkiaceae; genus UBA1259. The sequence goes on from JAZLCK010000014.1 coordinate 6,572, forward strand.
TCGAAAGTTTTGCTATTCTAAACTTAATCGGCAAAATTTTATTATACGTTTCTACTGCGCTTACTATATATTCGGGGATAGAGTGCCTTGTTAAAAACAAAGGCGTTATAAGTGATAAGTAATATGAAAAACGCGTTGATACTTTTTTTAGACCCAAAAAAGCCGTTAGATAGCGAATATTTAACTAGGCTTTCTACGTTGTTTTACGAAAGAGGCTTTAATCTTTCTCATATAGAAATGCTTTCTAAAACAGACGACCTTGGTTTTAAACACAGTATCGAAAAATTTATCGACACGGCTGATAACCTAATTATCGCATCTAATAACGGGCTATCTTTTAACGCGTTAGAAATGATTTGCGCGGTTATGGACAAGCCACTTAAAGAAAATTCTAACGCCAAAACTTTCGTAGAAGCCGTTAGCATAGAAGGCGAACCTACAAGCGAAAACGACTGGCTACTTCCGTTAGAATCAACGCTTATTCCTAACGTAAAGGGCAAAACCCAAGGCTTTATGCTAGACGAAGAAGACTTTACTCTTGCTTATCTTTCGGGTGAGATAGAAGAATTTACGTTAATGGCTAAAAAGTATCTTTTTCCGTATTTAGAGCAAAAATACGCGCTTGATTATAAAAGATACACGCTCAAATATTTTGGTGATGAAACTGCGCTTAAAAGCGTTTTAGACGGGGCAAAACAAACATTTAACTGCGATTATGATTATAGGCTTACTTCGCAGTATAACGACGTGAAAATTGAAATAATTTTCGATAACAAAAAGCACAAAAACAAAGAAGAAGTTATAAGGCATATCGTTTCCACCTTTCAAGATGAAATTTACGCCACTTACGACGTGAGTTTAAGCGAAAGGCTATTCGATGCTCTAACCTTAAAAAAACTAAAACTTTCTACTGCCGAATCGTTTACGGCTGGCAACGTTGTTTCTTCGATAATAAAATATTCGGGGGCATCGGAGATAATAGACGAAGGGATTGTTTGCTACTCGAACGATAGCAAGATTTCTAGGCTTAACGTAAAGAGAGAAAGTTTATTGCGTAACGGTGCTGTTAGTTCACAAGTTGCGTATGAGATGGCGCTTGGGCTACTTATAGGCAAAAAATGCGACCTTGCTATTGCAACAACGGGCATTGCAGGTCCAAACAGCGACAACACCGAAAAACCCGTTGGGCTATGCTATATTGCAGTTGGTATGAAAGACGGTATTCATACCTATAAATACAATTTTAGTGGTGGCCGTGAAGAAGTGACTAATTTAGCAAAGAATACGGCAACGTATCTTGCTATTAAAAAAATAAAAAAATTATAAGAGGAAATATATTATGGATGAAAACAAACTTAAAGCGTTAGACGGAGTTATGGCTCAAATAGAAAAACAATATGGCAAGGGTGCAATTATGCGTCTTGGCGAAAAAGCCGGCACCGATGCAATCGAAGTATTGCCTACGGGTTGCTTATCGTTAGACCTTGCTATTGGCGTTGGTGGTCTTCCTAGGGGCAGAATTATCGAAATCTACGGACCAGAATCTTCGGGTAAAACTACCGTTGCGCTACATTGTATAGCAGAAACACAAAAAGCAGGTGGCGTTGCAGCGTTTATCGATGCTGAACACGCGCTAGACCCTGTTTACGCTAAAAATTTAGGTGTTAACCTAGATGAACTTTATGTATCTCAACCTGATACTGGTGAACAAGCACTAGACATTACCGCATCGCTCGTTAGCAGTAAAGCCGTTGATATTATCGTTGTAGACTCTGTTGCTGCTCTTACCCCAAAAGCAGAAATCGAAGGGGATATGGGCGATTCGCACGTTGGTTTACAAGCAAGACTTATGAGCCAAGCACTTCGTAAACTCACGGCTATAACGGCTAAATCAAAAACTTGTATTATCTTTATCAACCAACTACGTGAAAAAGTTGGCGTTATGTTTGGCAACCCAGAAGTGACTGCCGGTGGTAAAGCGCTAAAATTCTATGCTAGCGTTCGTATCGACGTTAGAAAAGCAGACGCGCTTAAAAACCCTGATGGTGCATACGGCAACCACACCAAAGCAAAAATCGTTAAAAACAAGGTTGCTCCACCATTTAAAACTGCTGAATTTGATATTATTTTCGGCAAGGGCGTTTCTAAGGGTAGTTGTTTGATAGACCTTGGTCTTCAATACGACGTTATTCAAAAGAGCGGGGCGTGGTTCTCTTATAACGGCGAAAAAATCGCGCAAGGTAGAGAAAAAGCAGTAGATTTCTTTGAAAGCAACCCAGAAATAGCAGAAGAAGTTAAGAACAAAATTTTAGACGCGTTTTACAATAAAGAGAATTAAAATTTAGGTTTTAATTGACTTTTAGTAATAATTGTTATAAAATATAAATATAGGAAAATTTTTCCTTAAAATAAACAAAACAGGAGGGCACTAAGATGCAAAATTATTTATCCCACCTGTTCTTAGCCGTTGATATAACGATGGTTTTAATCGGAGTTATCGCACTTATAGTCGGTGCGATTGTCGGTATCGTTTTTGGCGGTCATTTAAAAAAGAAATCTTTTGAAAAAGAAAACGGAACTATGGAAGAGCAAAGAAAAAAACTTCTTGAAGCAGCCATAGAAGAAAGTAAACAAATTAAAAAAGAGGCAATTTTAGAAGCAAAAGAACAGGCACTAAAAGCGCGTAATGAATTCGAAAGGGAAACCAAAGAAAAACGCGCGGAACTACAAAAAATCGAAAACAGACTTAACCAAAAAGAAGAAAATCTTGATAAGAAAGAAGAAAATCTTAACAAGAGAATCGAAGAACTTAATCGTCAACAAACTGCCTTTAAGGTTAAAGAAGGCGAACTTGAAAAGAAACTAAACGACATTAGAGAACAACACGAGTTGATGATTAAAGAGTTTGAGCGTATTTCGGGTATGAGTAGAGAAGAAGCCAAAAAGCAACTTATCGACTCTATTATCGAAGAAGCAAGGCGTGATGCACTTGGCACGGTTAAAAACATCGAAGCCGAAGCAAAAGAAAACGGCGAAAGAAAGGCAAGAGAAATCGTTGGACTTGCTATTCAAAAATGTTCAACCGACCAAGCAACTGAACTCACCGTTTCAGTTGTTCCACTACCAAACGACGATATGAAGGCAAGAATTATCGGTAGAGAAGGTAGAAACATTAGGACGCTAGAAAACGCTACGGGTATCGAACTTATTATCGACGATACGCCAGAAGTTGTTATCGTTTCGGGCTTTGACCCTGTTAGAAGGGAAACCGCTCGTATTGCGCTAGAAAGACTTATTGCTGATGGTAGAATTCACCCAGCGCGCATAGAAGAAACGGTAGAAAAAGTTAAAAAAGAACTTGAAACTCAAATTAAAGAAGCAGGCGAAGCCGCTATGTTTGAGTGTGGAATATTTGGTTTACACCCAGAACTTGTTAAAATTTTAGGCAGACTAAAATTCCGTACAAGTTATGGCCAAAACGTATTAAAACACTCAATCGAAGTTGCGCACCTTGCAGGGCTTATGGCAACCGAACTTGGCGTTGATGCAACGCTTGCAAAAAGGGCAGGTTTACTTCACGACCTAGGCAAAGCGGTAGACTTTGAAATCGAAGGCACGCATATGCAAATCGGTGCAGACCTTGCTAAAAAATATCGCGAAAACCACGTTATCGTTAACGCGATACTCTCTCACCACGGCGACGTAGAACCAAAGACTATCGAAGCGGTTTTAGTTGCTGCAGCCGATGCTATTTCAGGTGCAAGACCTGGTGCAAGGCGTGAAACCACCACTAACTACATTAAGAGACTACAAAAACTAGAAGAAATATCTTCAAGTTTTAAAGGCGTTGAAAAATGCTACGCTATTCAAGCAGGTAGAGAAGTTAGGGTTTTGGTTAAACCAGAACAAGTTAACGATGCTCAAACCGTATTCCTTGCAAAAGAAATTGCAAAGAAAATCGAAGAAGAAATGGAATACCCAGGGCAAATTAAAGTTAACGTTATTCGTGAGTGGCGTGCAACAGAGTTTGCAAAATAAAAAAACAAAAATAAAACGGCAAGAATTTCTTGCCGTTTTTTATTTTTAAATTTTAGTTTTTTGAGTATTACGCTTTGTTCAGATTTGCAAATTCTACGAACGGGCTTTCCATAGCCTTTCTTTTAATAGTTTCTATATCTTGGTTTGGGTTCCATATAATTTCAGCATATAAGCAAACGGGGAAAGGAATTTTGTTTTCAAAAGTGCCGTCTTCGACAAGCGCCTCTATTATAGCGTTTTCGTTTTTGTCTACAATATTTTTGATTAGGTTTCTTACCATTTCGGCATTTTTCATCCAGCCTGCTTGAACAAGTTTCCATAAATGGTCTTTGTATTCCGTTCTTCTATTTACAAACGCGTTGTTTCTTTCGCCTAAGAGATAAGTTTTGTTAAAATGCTCAAACGTAGACCAGTCTAGTTTTGTCATACCTTTAATAACTACGCCAAACCTTTCTTTTTCTTCTCTTAAAGATAGCAAACTATCAACAAAGTTTAAGGTTTCGGGGTAGGTGTTGATATCGTCAACGTCGTAAGAGAAAGGAAAACTTCCACAATTTTCCCAAACGATGTGTATGCGCTTATCAACGTTTTTTATAATGCTTAACTTGTTTTTAACAGAGTTAGAGTGTAGCCCGAATTGCAAGTGAATATTAGGGTTTATAGAAAATAGCCTTTCTGCCGTTTCATTAACTAATTCCGTAACGGTAGTGGCAATATCCGTGCCGTTAACGCTTTCAGCATCTAGTTCGGTAAAAGATTGAAAATAAATTCCGTCTGCACCCGTATCGGCATATTCGGTTTGATATTTTTGGATAACTTGGTTAATAATTTGTTCTTTTAATTGCGCGTTGTAGTTTTTTAGAATAGTAGAGCAATCAGTAGACCAACCCCAAGCAAACCCCCAAACAACTTTTATCCCAAGCGCGTGCGCATAGCCCGTTATATCCTTGGCGTTAAGTGGCGCAACGTCGTTCCAAATAACGATTTCGTTAAGTTTGAGTTTAGCCATATTCATAAAAAAGCGTTTATAGTCGTAAATAACGTGTCCCCAAGTCCATATAGCGCGCGTTTTTACTTTTGGTGAAGAAGAATATTTCCAAGTAGGGAGTTTAACGTTAAAAGGCTCATAAAAAAAGTTTTTATAAAAAATATCGCCACGCTTATAAATAACACTACCCATATAACTAGTTAAAAACTCTGCGCACCCGTTAAGCACGCCTTTATCATCTGCGCCTGATATTACTATTATTTGTCTATCCGCGTTTTCTTCTTTATCAAAAACGGCAATAGAAAAGCCTTCTTTATCGCTAGTTTCAATAACCCCACTTTTAATATATCTACTAATAAGCGCGCTATTTTGATTGCCTATAACTATTAAATTATCGCAAATTAAGTCGCCTAAATTATCGCTATATAAAATTACAGGCAAAACGTAATCAAGATATTCTGAAACTTCTTTATTTATTAGCGTTACGGCGTTCTTTACTATTTCGTTTTGGTAGTTATCAGTTATAATAACCCAGCGTCCGTTTTGTTCTTTCATTAAAATTCTACCTCCAAACCGTCGTATGCAACGATTATGCCCGTGCCATTAAAAATTTCTTCGATTTCTTCGTGAGTGCCTGCCTTGTTATGCGTTATATGCGAAGCAATAAATACGGTTTCTTCGTTTGCAATATTTAAGGAAATAAGTTCTTCTTTAAGCATTTTGTTTTCTTCAAAACCCATATGGTATTTATACGCGTTAACGGGTGAAACGCCCATTGTAGCATCTAATACCACGCAGTTAAAAGTTATATTTAAACTAGATAAATAAGAAAGGGTTTCTTTTTCGGGGTATCCGCTATCTAAAAGGTATAAAACGGATTTTCCATCTTTAATAATAACGTAGTTGAAACTGCCAAGATTAGGCGCGTGCAACGCTTTAAGCGGAATTACATTGTATCCGTCAATAAAAACAGGCGTTTTATCTTTTAGGGGAGTTAAATTAATGTTTTCCATAATGTGTTCTGGCACTTCGCCAAATCCTGAATTAGTTAAATCGAAAACTGATTTTATATTATTAGGACCATAAATATTTATCTTTTGGTGTTTTAGGTTATGTGCGTAAACTCCGCCACGAGATCTTAATAGGGTTGGGGCAAAGTGGTCTATGTGCGTGTGGGTAATTAAAACGCTTTTATAGTCTCCAAAACACATTCCGGTATTTAGTGAGTGAGAGATTGTATCCATAGGTAAATCAATTAAAAGTTCGTCGTTTATTAACGCCTGAGAACAAGTTCTAATATTCCTACCACCAAGTTTTCTAGCGTTTTCGCAGTTATTGCATCTGCAAAAAAGCGCGGGGAAACCTTCGCCACCACCAGAGCCTAGAATTTTAAGTTTCATAAAAACTCCTTTTAGTTTTTTATTATAGTATAAAACACTTTAAGTCTTAAAAGAATATCTTTTAAAATCTATTTATATATCATTTTTTGAAGAAAAATTATTGATATTTTTTCGCGCTGTGATATAATATAAGTATGAGCAACTATATAAGAAATTCTAATTTTTCTATATTTCAAAACAAGTTTTACGAAACTGAAACGGGCAAGGCTGTTTCGCCCATAGAAACTCAAAACTATACGATAATTCAAGTGACTGAATCGCTTTATATGAGTGGTATGGAGATTGCAGAGCATAACCAAATTTGCGATTTAGAGATAACGCTTTTACTAGATGGCAATATGGAGTGCGAAATAAACGATGCAAAACATAGGTTAGAGCCTAAAAATTTGCATATCGTTTTTTTAGATGAAAAGCATAGTTTACTTTCTAAAAAGTATTGCCGTTTTCAAACGCTAGCGATAAACTTTAAGGGAAAGGCGAAAGAAATTTTAGAGAGTATTAAAGCAAAGTATAATACAAATAGAAAGGCTGTTGTTTACGACACGCTAAAACTAATGTCTTTAATTGTTAGTGAGTTTCTAAATTGTGGAGAGCCGTTCTTTTGCGAAAATTTAGATAGCCTTATAACTTCTTTTTTAATCAAAATAATAAGAAACACCGAAAAAGAATATAAATCGGTTATCCTTGAAGAAGACTATTTATTTAACGTTGTTAATTATATCGACTCTAATTTTTTAAGCATTTTTTCGCTTAAAGAGTTGCAAGCCTTTGGGTATTCTTATAGTTTGCTTTCAAAAAGGTTTAAGGAAAAATACGGCACAACGCCAAAAGAATATTTAATTGCTAAAAAAATGGAATACGCCGTAAACTTACTTAATAAAGGCGAAACGGTAAACAGCGTTTCGGAAACGCTAGGGTATTCTAATCAGTTTAATTTTTGTAGGGCGTTTAAGGCGCATTTCGGCTACGCTCCGTCTTTAATCAAAAATCAGGAAAACAACGATTAAAACTTAGTTTTTATAGTGAAAAAATTTAAAAAACAACAAAAATCGTTTACACCAAAGTTATTAAATGTTATAATTTAAAAAGAGTTTTTAGGTGATGATATGAATTACAAAAGGATTTTAACTATTCAAGATATTTCGTGTGTTGGGCAATGTTCGCTAACGGTGGCACTTCCTATTTTGTCTGCTTGCGGGCTAGAAACGGCAATACTTCCATCTGCCGTTTTATCTACTCACACCACGGGCTTTACGGGTTTTACTTTTAGAGATTTAGCAGGCGATATGCCAAACATATTAAAGCATTGGCAAGCCGAAAATTTAGAGTTTAGCGCAATCTACACGGGTTATTTAGGGAGTAAAGAACAAGTAGATTACGTTTTAGAAATAAAAAAAGCGTGCCTAAAAAAAGGCGGAAAGTTCTTTGTTGACCCTGCTATGGCAGACAACGGCAAACTTTATCCGATTTTTGACGACGAATACGTTAAAGAAATTAAAAAACTTTGTGTAAATGCCGACTACGTTATCCCAAACATTACCGAAGCGTGTTTTTTAACGGGCTTTCCGTATAAAGAAACTTACGACAAAGATTACATAGACGGGCTTATTAAGGCACTTCAAGATAGTGGTATGAAAAACATTGTTTTAACGGGGGTTTCTTATAAAGAAGGGAAAACGGGCATTGTTGTTTTAGAAAACGACAACTATTACTATTACGAACATAAAAAGTATTCAAAAGGTTGCCACGGAACGGGCGATATTTACGCATCGGCTTTCGTTGGCGCGTTTATGAGCGGCAAGTCGGCAAAACGCTCCGCTAAAATCGCAGGCGACTTTACGGCACTTTGCATTAAAAATACCATTGGCGATAAAGAGCATTGGTACGGTGCGAAGTTTGAGCCGTTCTTAAACAAACTAATCAAAAAAGTAAAATAAATAATTAACGGCTAGGCGTTTTGCCTAGCCTTTTTTACGGCGTGGTTGTGCAAAGAAATGAATAGAAGGGTGCAAAAATATAAAATAATATTCAAAAGTTATCAAATATTCGTTGACTATAAGGCTTTTGTTTATTATAATCAAATAAAAGGAGAAAACTATGCACTCGGCAAAGCATTTTTTTAATTTTTCGGAATTTAACAACTACGAAACGCACTATTATTTTAGTCTAAATACTGAAAAGAGTCGTGCGCGTTTCTTTCCAACCCACGTAGACGACCATTTAGAGATTTACGTTTTATTAGAAGGCGAAAGTTCTTTTTTAATCGAATCTTCGCTTTATAAACTTACTGCCGGCGATGCTGTGGTTATTAAGCCTAACGAAATACACAACTGTATTTTAGAAAAAGACAGCGTGCATAAGCATATGTGTTTTTGGTTTGATTGTTCTAACAATTTTATTTTTAATGACTTTTTGTGTCACGAATTTGGAGAGAACAACCTAGTTTCTCCACCAAAAGAAGAAAAGGCGCGCTTAATAGAACTTGCAACGTTAATGAAAGAAGCAACGGACAATAAAGATAAGCACAAATTTTTATATCTTTCACTTGAAATGCTTGATATTTTTAGGAAAAACATAGTAAAAAAAGCCCCAAGTAAAGAATACCCAGAACTACTTAAAAACATTATTAAAGATATAGACCGAAATTTTAAGGAAATTAAAGCGCTAAACTATTTTACCGATAAATATTTTATAAGCCAAAGCACGCTTAATAGGTTATTTAAAACTTATCTACACACTTCGCCTAAATTCTATTTAGAAACCAAGCGTTTGGCGTATTCAAGGCGACTATTAAAAGAAGGCGCTAGCGTGTTATACGCGTGTATGGAATCGGGCTTTACCGACTATTCAAACTACATTAGGCTATTTAAGTCTAGGTTTTATATGACACCTAAAAAATACCGCGATAGTTAAAAATAAAAAACCGTAATGTTAATTACGGTTTATTTTTTTGACGACTAGATTTATGTAGATAATTTCAACTATTAAAACAGCCACGCTTATCATAGTGACAACTTGTTGCGCGTAAAGGTTTAGCCCTAAAAACGAGTTGTTGTTTAATTGTATTTTTTCGACTAATCGGCTTGCAACTAGTGTGGTGAAAAAACCCGTTAGTCCCGTAACCGTGCTTTGAAGTGCTAGGGCAGAAGTGCGCCTTTCGTGGCTAACGTAATCGTAAATAAGGTTTATCGTTCCACTATTTATCCCTGCCATTCCGATAGAGTAGAGCACTAGATATACGATATATAAATATTTGGTTTTTGGTGCAACGAACACCCTTATCAAAAACGCGAGAAGTTCAAAGATAAAGCAAAGGTTAATTAAACTTGCAAACGAACGCTTATCGGCAAACTTTCCAAACGGGCGAGAAAATGATGCCCTAGAAAATGCGCCAATGGCAGAAATTATAGAAACTAATAGCATAGAAAAGCCAAGTTCTTTTACTATGTAAGTGCCGTAGAATGGGGTTGAAGCATACGACGCGATATTCCAAATAACAGACACTAAAATTATTTTTAGTATGTTTTTGTCTTTTAGAACTTGCTTAACGTTGTTTTTTAGGTTAACGGTAGGCGCGGGGCTTGGCAATTCTTTTTCTTTTGAGAAAATCAAGGTTAAAGAGTGCGAAAGCGCTAATAAAAAGACGCCAACGCCACAGAATATAAACGAACCATAAAGGTTGCCTACCCTTTCAAACTCATCGATAACAGCGCCCATAGTGGTAGTGAAAACAACGCCCGAAATCAAAGAAACGATTTCTTTATTCGCCGTAAACTTACCACGCTTATGGTCATCGACAAGCGACATATACCAGTTTATTTTAGGCGCGTGAATAACGTTGTTTAAGGCGTGTCCTATCAATAAAAGTGCAGTAAAAATTATGCTTTTAACCTTTATAGAAAGATTAAAGAAAGGCACGAAAAAAATTAGCGCAAAAAACAATTGATTGATAGAGTGGAAAATAGTGACCGTTCTTTTAACGCTCTTTTTTCCGGCAAACAGCAATGCGAAAATTTGAAAGCCACACCCAAGCGAGACTAGTGAAGAAAGTATGCCTGTAAAACTATCCGAAAGCCCTATTGCCGACGTTAGTCTTGCTAGATAAACGCCAGCAACCATTAGTGAAATAAAATATTCTAGCGTTGCCTCTAAAATGTAGAGCACTCTGCTTGACTTGTATTCGTCTTTAACTATTATAAATTCATTATCCATAACGAAATAAATTATAATAGAGAAAAAACGCTAAAAAATAGTTAATTTAAGCAAATTATATGTAAATCTTTTCATAAAAATCGCACTATCTAAGGATATTATTCTTCTTTTCGATAACCTAATATATGCACACATCTTATAACTTGCGCATTGTAGGATAATAGTGGCTTATTAAAAACGTCTTGTGAGTGCGAAGAAACGTATATCTTGCCGTCTACTATTGCCGTTATAATGGGTGAGTGATAAAAGACGCCGTTTATATTACCCAGTTGTACCACGTCGCCCACTTTCACGTCGGCAATCTCACAAGGCGTGCCGAAAGGTCCAACGCCCGTGTTAGATACTAAAAAATTATATAGGTATTCAACGCCCGTAAAACTAGGCGAACGATTGTTAAGGCTAATATAATACCACCCGAAAGTTTTTAGAAAGTTCATTTGTGGTGCGCCCGAAAAGATACATTGCGAACAATAATTCGTGCAATCTCCACCAAGCAAAGAGAAGTCGTAATAGTCGGGATTTCGCTTATACGCCCACTCTTTTGCATAGTTATAAACGGCAATTCTATCGTAATTAAGTTTAATAAACGGCATATACTACCATATTCCTTAGTAAAAAAAATTGCTACTAGGCTTAAAAAATCGTTGCGCTATGAGTTTTTTATATGTTATAATGTTTAGGTGTGTTAACAAGGGAGAAAATAAAAATATGGACAAAATGTTAGAACTCGTAAAGGTTAAAAAGGTTTATAAAACCAAATCGGGGAACACTTCTGCGCTTAAAGAAATTTCTTTAAGTTTTCCAAAAAGCGGTATGGTGTTTATTACGGGTAAAAGTGGTTCAGGTAAAACCACGCTTTTAAATATTATTGGTGGTTTAGACGGGTTTGATAGCGGAAACATTATTCTAGACGGAAAAGATTTTAAAGACTTTACTCAAAGCGACTATAATAGTTATCGCAACACTTTTATCGGGTTTATATTCCAAGAATATAACCTTTTATCAGAGTATACGGTGCAAAAAAACCTTGAACTTGCGACCGAACTTCAAGGTGGAAAAATTGACAAAAAGTATATAGACGACATCTTAAAAATCGTTGATTTAGAAGGGCTAAATTATAGAAGGACTAATGAACTTTCGGGCGGGCAAAAGCAAAGGGTTGCAATCGCTAGGGCGCTAATTAAAAATCCAAAAATCATTATGGCGGACGAACCTACGGGTGCGCTTGATAGTGCAACGGGTATTGCCGTTATTAATACGCTTAAAAAACTTTCTAAGGATAAGTTAGTTATCGTTGTTTCGCACGACCTAGAACTTGCCGAAAAATATGCCGACCGTATTATTAGACTAGTAGACGGAAACATCGTAGAAGACGTTTTGATTACCGAAGAAGAAATTAAGGCAAACGTTGCAGAAAACAATGCTGAAACAACCGTTAGACTAGGTGCGGATTTATCGACTAACGAAACCGAAATTTTGCTAAAAAGTATTCGTGAAAAGAAAGAAATAAAATTCGTTAATCAAGTGACCGTGCGTTCTAAATCAGACACGCCACCACTAAGCGCACCAAAAAACGTAGAACCGCCTAAATTTATTAAGAGTAAAATGAAAGCCAAAAGTTCTATGGGGCTTGGTTTTAGAGCGCTTGGCGTTAAACCTGTAAGGCTTATCTTTACCATATTTTTAGCAGTTGTTGCTTTTGCGCTATTCGGGCTATTTGATACTATCGCTGCTTACGACGACGCAAGGGCTATATCTAACCTACTTAGAACTAGCGAATACGATTCGGTTGTATTAGCACCCGAACACAAGGGCGATGGCTATTCTTATAACGTTCGTGTTTCGCAAGACGAGATTGATGAACTTAATAGTAGCACGGGCTATAATTTTAGACCGCTTTACGAAATCAACGATAAAGGCTATAACGGCATTACGGATAAAACTTATATTAACGAACTAGACCCTAGAAGCACCGAAACGGTTGCGGGGAGCAGTTATTATCAAAAATATTTAGACGACTTTATTGAGTTTTCGGAAGATGAAATTTCTGGTAATATCATTGATAAAAACGGATTTAACTACAAAATAGTTTACGGCAGATACCCAACCTTGCCATCTAAAATGGTTGACGATGCGGGTGCTAAAATAACGGGCGTTAGAGCGTTTAGAGAAGTTGCTATTTCTACTCATATGGCAGAAAACATATTTTTCTATTTAGGACTTGACACCGATACCACGCTTAATCTTAATGGCAAAATTCTAGAAACGATAGAAGATTTAGTTGATGCAACCTTTACGCTTACTAGCACTAACTATCAAGACGGCAACTATATGACTTATAAGATAGTTGGTATTATAGATTGTGGCGAAATCCCTGAAAAATACGATATTCTTAAACAACCGGGTGGCGGTAAGTCTAGGGCTGCGCTTAAAAGTTCGTTCGATACGTTTATTAACTCTGGTGCATATTTAAAACTTTTCGTGCCAACAGGCTACGTTAATGAGTGGAGAACTTATTCTAAACGTACTAATACTTATTTCTTTGGTGGAAACAACGTGACCATAGTTGATACGGGGGACGTTAGGTCTTTAACTATTTCGTATTTTGGCAGAACGGCTTTTTATAACGCCGAAGAAAACATTGACAAAGTGCTTTTCTTTGACAAAGAAAAAACCGAACTTAAAGAAGATGAAGTTATTATTCCACCAAACCTAATTAAGTCTATTTATAAAGACAAACTAGATACGCTTGATATCGATACTCATTTAACTACTGCTATCAACACCTTGATTGGTGGATATGACTACAACACGAAAGTTAGCGCAATGAAAACGTTATCGGTGCTTTTTGAAAGAACGGAAGAAGAAGGGCCTTTAACGCTTACCTTAGAAAACAAAAACGTTATCACCGACCAAATATGGTATAAAGATTTTAAAATCGTTGGCGTTTACGTTGACGTTAACAACGACCACACGGGCGACACGCTTTTTGCAACGCGTCCACTTATGTTCTCAAAAGCAGGCTTTGAGAGGTTAGGAGTTTTAAGTTCGCAAGGCGAATACAGTAGAATTATCGCGCCAAGCAAGACTGGTGCTTTTGCAACCAACGCGCTTGCTAGCAACATAGTTAAAGAAAGTGGCTTATCTTATAGTTGGTATCAAAACACTATTTTAGAAACCATTGGACAAAACAGACAAACCTTGCAAGATTTTTCTAACTTATTCTTATATATTTCGGTTGCTCTTGCGCTATTCTCGATATTTATGCTCTTTAACTATATTTCTTCTAGTATCGTTTCTAAAAGGCAATCTATCGGTGTTCTTCGTGCGCTTGGCTCTAACGGAAAAGATATTTTCACAATGTTCTTTACCGAAAGTATGGTTATATCGATAATTAACGCTTTGGTCGCGTGCTTAGTGGCGTTCGTTGGTTGTATATTCGTTAATATGTATATCAAAAACATTATGAACTTAACGCTTAACTTTGCGATATTCGGGTTTAGACAAATCGCGATAATTTCGGCAATAAGCGTTATTACGGGCATTGTTTCTTCGCTAATTCCTATAATTAGAATTTGCAAGGAAAAACCAATCGAACTTATTAGAAAAGACTAAAACAAAATCAAAACTAAAAACTAAAAACGAACGGATTTTTTCGTTCGTTTTTTTATTGAAAAAAGTTCAAATTTGTATTGAAAAATTCTAGGTTTTATTATATAATAAAATAGATAAACTATAAAAAATAAAAAAGCAGGTGTTTTATGAGCATTTACGAAGAATTTATTAAATTTAGCCCAAAATTTTCAAAAGAAAAAAACGCTTTTTACGGTCCTAATTCGCCACTAGACGAAAAGACGCAAAAAGAATATCTTGCAAACTACGCAAACCGCCAAAAAGCAAGGTATGGCAAAGACGTTATGTTTACAAAAGCCGTTTCTTGTGAAGAAATCGAAAAGGCTAAATCTACCTTTACGCTTGATAAAGGCGCAGAATTTAAGGCGTATAAAAGAGATAAAATTAGCCCTTACAAAAACTGGCAATTATATACTAATCGCGCAGTAGTAGAAGATAACGCTATCACTTTTAAAGAAGATTATACTTTCCCACTGCCCGCCGCTAAATACTTATTCGATAGAAAACCAAAAGAACTCACTTTCGAAGTTTATATCGATGAAAGTTATTCGGTATATTTCCCTAAGGTAGACGTGGTGACTACTGCTAGATACGTTGATTTTAGAAAAGACTGCAAAGAAATAATTAAACTTGCTTTCGCGCCAAACGGCACGGTTGCATATAAAGATTCTAGTGAGCATTTCTTCCATTACGATACTACGGAGTTTGCTAAATACGAGTTTAATAAATGGAACACCTTTAAACTTAAATTTGGCGACGAAGGTTTTGACTTAGACTTTAACGGCGCATCACACACCTTTAATTACAGCGCAAACGAAGACTTTGACAATATGTATATCGGTGGTGGTATGCAACCAGCGTCTTTCTGGAAATTTAGGCTAGTTTCTATCGTTTACGATGATGGCGAAATTACCGAGTTCTTTACCGAAAACGATAAGAAGACGGCGGAAGAAGAATATATTGAAACCAAAGCACTTCCTATCGTTATTGGCACCAAGAAAAACCAAGACAAAGAACTTGTTTTAAGAAGAACTTTCGCATACGAAAAGGGCAACAAATGTATGCTTAAAGTTGGCGCTATCGACCCTGGTGGAAAGGTTATTGTAAACGGCAAAACCGTTATCGAAAAAGACGATTTCCAACCATTTATCGTTGATATTACCGACTACGTTCAAGAAGGGGACAACGAACTAGAAATAATCGTTAATCCACGTGCGCCAGAAGTTTTATATTCTTGGCACCGACACGACGACTTTTATAACGGCTGGTTCTGTCTTTCTGCAAACGTTTCACTTGTTAAAGAATACGGGCTAAAAGACCTTATTATAACCACCTTAAAAGTTGGCGAAAAGAGTAAGTTTACCGTTAAGGCAAGTTTAGTTGGAAACGCGCTAAACGGCAAAGAATACGCTATTTATTTAGCAAAAGTTCACCCAGAAGTTAAAGAAAGAAAACTTTTAAGTAAGGGCGTTATTAAAGGCGGAATTAACCAAACCTTTAAAGAAAAAGTTGATATTTGGGATACCGAAAATCCTAACCTATATAGCATCGAAATCGAAGTTTATGAAAATGGTGAAGTGATTTCTTGCATAGCCGAAGAAACTGGTTTTAGAACTATTTGTCAACGCGATGGTGGCATTTATCTTAATGATAAGCAAATCGTTATTAAAGGCGCGCTTAGTATGCAATTCTTACCACCATACGACCAAGTGCCTGTAAATCACGTTTGCCCATCAGACGACCAAATCGTTATGCAAGTTCTTCAAATTAAAAAGATGAACGGCAACACTCTTCGTATGCACCAACTTGGCTACGGTAACGGCGACAAACGTTTTGCAAGAATTTGCGACAGAATGGGTATAATGCTATTATGGGTGACAAGACTTATCGATAGCGCGGAAAACGTTCAATGGACTAAAAAGTGGATGCAAGCAAAAGGTTATCAAACCCAAATGCTAGAAGTTATCAATAGCCCGTCAATTATTATGTGGGAAGGCTCTAACGAATTCCACGCTAGCCACGATGAACTTGATAGATTATACGATGAATTTGTTAACACCGTTAGAGCGATTGACAACAGCAGAATTTTATGCCCTGTATCGCACATTTACTACGGCGGTGGGTTATACGAAGGCTATCACTACTATACTAACGACGGAAAGAAAGACGAACTTGGTGCTAAAAAGAAATCTTCTTTCGGTTGGATGGACAAAGACGTTATTAGAAGTTCACACACCTATTGCTTACTACTTGGCTACGGCGAAGCGTGGGAAAGAATGGTTGAACAAGATTGGCAATGGCAAAACGAATTGTTTAGAGATAAAAAACGTGCTTACGTTGTGACGGAATTTGCAGTCATTGGTAGGCAAAACCCAGAAACCCCAGAAGCAAAAGAGTTTATTAACAAAGCGTCTTATGAACTTCCTGATGAACAAGCGGCACTTGGCTATATCTTTAAAGATGATGAGTGGGAAATTTCACAAGCGTTCCAAGCAATGTGCGCTAGTGTAGACTGCAAGCAACTTGTTAAAAACGACGTTGACGGTATGACTTGGTGTTGTTTACAAAGTGGTGCTAACAATTCAAGTTATCTTAAACCTATCATCGACTTTATGGGTTATACTAAACTTGCGTTCTATTCACTTCAAGAAGCGTTCCAAGAAGTTGTATGCTTTAACTATCGCCCAGACGTTTTAGTTTACGAAGGCTATAAAATTTCACCTGTACTAAAAACCGTTCAAAAAGGCAAAAAATATAACGTTACGGTTAGCGTGTTCTCGTTAGATGATAAACTTTTAATCAAAAAAGATTATCTTGGCGTAAAGAAAGGTGCGCTTGCTCCGTTTGATTTAGACCTTAAAGAAGAAGGATATTATTACGTTCGCTACGAAGTTCAACCAGCATAAATCTAGTTAGTATAAGATTGTGCTAAAATAATCAATAAAACATAATATTATAGCGTGAACTATAAAAAAATCGTGCTATAATATTGTTAACAAACAAATAAGGATAAAACAATGAACACAGCAATAGTTGGTTTAGGCGTTATAGGCAAGGTGCACGCAGGCGTTCTTTTCGACCAAAAGAAAAACGTTACCGCACTTTGCGACGTGAACGCTAAAAACGCGCAATTTGTTAAAGAGAAATTTTTTCCTAATGCAACCATTTATTCTTCTTACGAAGAAATGCTAGAAAAAGAGCAATTAGACGTTGTGCATATTTGCACTCCGCATTATCTTCACGCGGATATGTGTGTTTCGGCACTTAATAAAGAGGTTAACGTATTTTGCGAAAAGCCACTTGCTATAAGCCACGAAGAAATTGCTAGAATACTAGAAGCCGAAAAAAATTCTAAGGCAATGCTTGGCGTTTGCCACCAAAACAGATACCTAAAACAAAATAGATTTCTAAAAGAATATTCTAAGGAGCATAAACTTATAAACGCGTTTGGTTCGCTCTTTTGGAATAGGGGAAAAGACTACTATGCACAAGATGCTTGGCGTGGCAAATGGGCTACCGAAGGTGGTGGCGTTATGATAAACCAAGCACTACACACCCTTGATATTTTGTGCTGGGTTATGGGCATGCCTAGCGAAGTTGTTTCTAACGTTTCTAACCTAACGCTTAAAGACGTTATCGAAGTAGAAGACACGGCTACGGCAATTTTCTCAGGCGATGCAGATTTTGGGTTTTTTGCAAGCAACGGCAGTAAAAGTTTCTTCCCGATAGAAATTACTATAAAGGGCGAAGACAAGAACTTAAAGGTTTTTGAAAACTGCGTTATTGTGGGTAAAAAGTTGAAAAAATTCAAAACTGATAATAAGGTTTACGGCAAGGCTTGTTATGGCTCTGGACATAAACTCATTATCGAAGACTTTTATAACCACGTAAAAACGGGCAAGAAATTCTGGCTAGATGGGGCAGAAGGCAGTAAAGTATTAAAACTAATTTTTGCTATGTACGAAAGCAAAAATCAAAAAATAAATATAAAAAAATAAAAGGAAGTATTGACTATGCAAATGACTTTTCGTTGGTACGGCGAAGGCAACGACAAAATAAAACTATCAGACATTAAGCAAATCCCCGGTGTTACGGGTATCGTTTGGGCGCTTCACGATAAAATGCCTGGCGAAATTTGGAGCGAAGAAGAAATCGCAAACGTAAAAAGACAATGCGATGAATACGGCTTTAATATCGACGTTGTAGAATCGGTTAACGTGCACGATGATATTAAAATCGGTCTTCCTACAAGAGATAAATACATCGAAAATTATAAACAAACTATCCGCAACCTTTCAAAATACGGCGTTAAGTTTATTTGCTACAACTTTATGCCTATCTTCGACTGGACAAGAAGTGATTTATTCCACCCCGTAGGCGATGGCTCTACTGCGCTTTTCTATCAAAAAGATATGATTCAAGACGATTATAACGCTATGGCGAAATATATTCTTGACTTTACCGAAAAGTACAATATGACCTTCCCTGGTTGGGAACCTGAACGTATGGCCAAATTAGATGAACTATTTAAGGCATATGCGCCCGTTGATAAAGAAACGCTTTGGGCAAACCTAAAATACTTTTTAGAAGCAATTATGCCTACTTGCCGTGAATGTGATATTAAAATGGCAATCCATATGGACGACCCACCTTGGGATATCTTTGGACTTCCAAGACTACTTGTTGACGGACCTAGCATAGACCGTTTCCTTAAAATGGTAGACGACGAATATAACTGCTTAACTCTATGCTCTGGCTCTCTTAACGCAAATCCAGACAACAACGTTGCAGAAATCGTTAGAAAGCACTGCGACAGAATCGCGTTTGCGCATATTAGAAACGTTAAACACTTTGCTAACGGAGATTTTAGTGAAGCAAGCCACAGAGATTGCGACGGGGATACGGGCATTTTAGAAATACTTAAAGCATACCACGAATGTGGATTTAACGGCTATATTCGCCCAGACCACGGTAGACATCTTTGGAACGAAGGCCCAGGAACCGTTAGACCGGGCTACGGGCTATACGATAGAGCACTTGGCATAATGTATATGCTTGGTGTTTGGGATTCTCTCGAGAAATATGATAAAAAGTGAGGGTAAACAAATGAACAAAAACGTATTAAATACAGATCTTTCCGGCAAGGTTG
>JAZLCK010000015.1:0-1183 GCA_045614165.1 Christensenellaceae bacterium
TAAAGGTTCGTTACTTAAACTTGACGAAATGCAAGACGTTTCCGTTAGTGCTTATGCTATAAAGAAAATTATGGGCAAGTTTTGGCACAAACGAAGAGTGAGAACGTTAAAGTTTATAGGTGCGCTAAACACAATAGTAAAAATCAAACACCCACGTTTTATCTTAAAAGCAACGAGAAAAAATCTCACAAGAAAAAAACGTAAAATTAAACCTTTATTAAACAAACCAACTAGGGGGTGGAAAAAATGAAACAAAGAGAATATACAGAAAAACAAGAGTTAGTGATGGAAATTATACGTAGATTAATACCTCATTTAAGTAGACACGAAAACAAGAGTGTTTTTAATGAAATTGAGGAAATCAAAAAAGATTTTGGTATCGAACCACCATACTTAACTTTAAGGCAATACCTAGAAACTAATTGTAGTGGTTCTTATCACACATTTTGGTTTACTATCAATGGGCAAAAAATAGGGGTTGATGATTTAGGTGGTTTTTTAACTGACGAATATTGCCATCTTTTTGCCAAAACAAACAAATACTACGTTGTAAAAGACGATACCAAAGATAATGGTGGCGATTGTGAAAATTACCATTGTGACCACTATTTAACACTAGAACCAAAGGAAGATTAACTATGAAAAGAAACGTAACTGAATTAGAACAAAAACTTATTGATGATGGTTGGTATCTCGCACTTAAAAGGTATCATGGTAAGAAAGCAGAAAAGACACTTTGCTACGAATACCACAAAACAGCCGATTTAAGACACGGAGATACAAAGTTTGAACAATTTATTAGATTAGACACAAAACGCAACGAGGTTGTCAAATATGGTATCGCAAACGTGAACCTAGAAGAATTAGACAACGAAACACTTACATTCGTTCATGCGTTATTTATTATCTTGCGTGATAATGTGGCGAGATTGACCAAACCAAAGACCGAATTAGAAAAGGCGAAAGAATTAGTTAAGGAAGGCATGACACCGATAGACGTATTTGGGGAAGAAGAAAACGAAACCAACGAATATCTAGGTAGCATGACACCTGAACAAATGGACGAGCTTGACCGAGATAGAAAGGTGGAAAATTAGCATGGCTAAATTAGAAAGACGTTGCGCCATCTGTGGGCGATTATGTGGCGAAAAAGTTGAAAGTGCAAAACCTTATAAAACAAATG
>JAZLCK010000016.1:0-49075 GCA_045614165.1 Christensenellaceae bacterium
GGTCTGCCTTGTGGACCTACGAAACCCGTAACGCCCCTAGTGTTGGTCACTAAATACCAAATATCGTTAGAGTAAATCATTTTAAGAAAAACGTAGCAAGGCAATTTTTTTCTTTCAACAATTTTCTTCTTGCCGTTAGCCTTTTCTTCTAAGGTTTCTTCGGTAGGAATTTGAATTTCAAAAATATTCTCTTGTAAATTGTTGTTTTCGATAAGTTTTTCAAGGCTGTCTTTCACCATTGCTTCATAACCAGAGTATGTGTGAATAACGTACCATCTTGCATTTTCTACGCTCATTACCAAACTCCTTTATTTAGAAAGCAATCCTAAAAGTTGAGATAAACCGAAATCGAACGCGGTGATTACGATTAAGAAAATTAACACCACGCCTAAAACGATACCCGTCTTTTTTAAAACGTCTAAAAAAGTCGGCCAACTAACTTTTTTAAGTTCAGAGAAAACGTCTTTACATTTTGCCCCAAATCTCTTGAAAAAGCCTGGTTTACCGTCTTTCTTTTTCGCCTTGCTGTTTTTTTCGGGTTTTTTAGTGGTTGCAACGAAATCGCCTTCTGCCACTTTTTTGCCCGCGTTATTAGGTTTTAACATTGAGTTCCCCCTTGCTCTTTCAAAAAACTATTTAGATTCTTTGTGAGCAGTATGTTTTTTACAGAATTTACAGTATTTTTGCATTTCGATTCTTTCAGCATCGTTTTTCTTGTTTTTGAAAGTATCGTAATTTCTTTGTTTACATTCTGTACATGCTAACGTAATTTTAACTCTTGCGCCTTTTGCTGCCATAATTGCACCTTCCGTACATAAAAAATCAACACCCCGAAACCGAGATGCTGAATTATTATAACTTATATATAAATCTTTGTCAAGTTTTTGAACGCTTTTTTTAAACTTTTTTGCGCTTTTTAACCCCTTTTTTGTGCTATTTTTTATGGCTTACTACATCTTGCACTAATAGAGGCACGCGCTAGCAAGATATTGTGTTTTTATTAAAATAATATTTATATATATTTAGAAATTTTTTCTCTATATACGGCGTTTTCTAAGATTTTAGTGATAGAATTTTGGTCTAAAACCTTTTTAATCTCTCCGTTTTTAAAAACAACCACTTCGTTAACGGCTGAAAGATTAAGCGAATACGCTAGCGTTTTAACACTTGCGCTTTCATCTATGGCAATTCTATTGTATGGCATACCACGCTTTAACTTTTTTTGGTTTACACCCGTATAAAGTCTAACGTATCTGTTCTCTTTTTTAACAGAAAGCGCACCGATAATCATAAACAGCGAAAAAAGAAGTAAAGATGCATTTGGCGTGCTTTTAACGGTTAGAAAAAACACCACTATGCCCACCACGCCGATAATAACGCCAAGTGCAACTAGTATAAATCTTGCCGTTTCTTCTTTAACTTTTCTAGCAAGCAACGAAAAGAGTATTCTTCCCCCGTCTAACGGATAGCACGGCAGTAGGTTTACAATCGCCATAGAAAAGTTTGCCGTTGCAACCACGTCGGTATAGGCGTAGGTTTCGGGAAAGCACCACCAAAGGCTAACTAAAAACAGCCCTATCAAAAAGTTAATCATTGGCCCGCTAAACGCTATTACCACTTGGTCAAGAAGGTCAAAGTCGGCATCGCCCGAAACAACAGCACCAAAAGGCGTTAGCGTTAATTTGTCTAGCGCATAGCCACGCTTATAAGCCGAAAAAGAGTGCCCTATTTCGTGGATAATCGCGGTGAGTGTGTAAACGAAAAACACAAACACGTTGCCCACCGCAATTTCGAATAATAGCCAAAGGTAAAATAGGGGGTGAACTTTTAGTTTTATACTGCCCAAATCACCGAATTTTCCGTTATGGTATAGTCTTTTATAACTTCGCCGTTTTCACCCATAAAGCACATACTAACCCCGTTTTCGCCACTATATCCTAGTGGCAAAGAAGTGCTTACCGTATCGCCACTACCTAGATACACGAATTTAAGCCCGCTAATTTTAGACGAAAAGTTTTGGCTGTGTTTAATCGTGACGTCTAAAAGCCCGTTTTCTTGCACGGAAACGCTTTCCACTTCGCCCGAAACAAGCGCGTAAACGCTACCCGTTTGGCTAGTGGTGATAACTCCGTTTTCATCTTTAACAACTTCTAATGAAGAAGAAAACACGGGCGCAAAATCAGTATAAAGCCTTTCGTCTACCGTTTCTAAACTATTAGGCGCAAAAACGTTTCTCATAAACACGTTAAGCCCACTATTTTTATTCACAACACTAGTTAGCAAAATAACGCCTATAAGCGCACCGATTATTGCCACTTGCACTTTTATTAACGTTAACCTTTTCTTGCCTTTTTTCTCTTTTTTAGAAACGCTTTTTACAATAGCCGTTTTATCGGCGTTGTCTTCGGCGTTGGTTTCATCTACCATATCAGTAGGCTTAACTTCTTCTACTTTTTCGCCGTTAGCGTTTGTTTTTGTATTCACTACACTCTCCGTATCCACGCTTTCTTGGGTTTGGGAAGTTTCGGTTGAAACGTTAGGCGCAACGTCGGTTTGGGTATTTTTAGTAATTTCGGTAGTTTCGGTGGTTTCGTTAACCTTTTCGATTACTTTTGCCTTAACGTCTTCTATTTTTGCACTTTTTTTCTTGGTTTTTTTCTTTTTTTCTGGTTTAGAAAATACGCTCGAAGTGTTTTCTGGGATATCGAGCATCGCCCTATACTGCAATTTTTCGTTCATATTTTTTCTCCTTAACGCTTTTTCTCTAAAAATATATGAACTACTCTTTCGCAATATGCCTCGCAAAATAAAAATAAAAATCGCCGTAGCCTTTTGCCACAGCGATTTAGTTTTTTACTTTTCTAAAAAGATTTTAATAAGTTCTATTCCGCTAGAAACTTTAACGCCCGTATTTTCGCTAAACGCTTCGGTATAGCCACTCTCTTTGCAAGAATAAACGTTTCGACTATCGTAAATCATAAACGGCACGGCATCGCTAGCGTGGGTTTTAATGTTTAATGGGGTTGGATGGTCTGGACAGATTAAAATTCTAAAATCTTCGCCCGCTTCTTTTAAGCCGTTATAAACGCTCTCCACCACTTCGTCTATTTTGCCGATTGAATAAATTTTATTATTCGCATCGCCGTGGTGTCCGCACTCATCAGGCGCTTCCATATGAACGTAAACAAAGTCTAGCCCGTCTTTAAGTGCATTAACACACGCCCTTGCCTTACCCATAAAGTTCGTGTCGTAATTGCCCGTTGCACCTTCTACTTCTATAACGCGCATACCATTTAATTTTGCTATGCCTTTAAGTAGGTCTACGGCAGAAATCATACCGCCTTTTAAGCCGTATCTTTCTTCAAAATTTTGTAGGTTGGGCTTGGTGCCTTCACCCCAAAACCAAAGCGAATTTGCTGGGTTTTTACCATTTTTAACGCGTTCGATATTAACGGGATGGTTTTTTAGTAGTTCGTAAGATTTTTTCATAATCTCTAAATACTTTAAGCCCGTTTTAGAAGTTGGTAAGTGGTTTTTAACTGCTTTGCCCGTTATATCGTGTGGTGGGGTTAGTTCGTTTATAAGCGTGCCGTTATCAATTACTAGACAATGCCTATAACTTATGCCCGCAAAAAGTTTATACTCGTCAGTATCAAGGTGTTCTTTTAGATAGGCTATTAGTGCACTTGCTTCTTTGGTACTAATTTCGCCCGCACTATAATCTATCATCGTTTTGTCTTGGTAGTTTTCTTCGTTTGAAACGGTGACTAAATTTGCTCTTAGCGTGACGTCGGTATCTTTTAGCGCTATACCTATGCTTGCCGCTTCTAGTGGCGAACGCCCCGTATAGCACGCTTTAACGTCGTAGCCTAAAACTGAAAGGTTAGCAACGTCGCTACCCGGTTTCATACCGCTTGGAACGGTGGTGCATTTGCCCATTAGGGCGCGACCAACAAGCCCGTCGATAAAAGGTTTTTTCGCAAGTTCTAACGGGGTTTTATTATTAAGTTCTATTTGTGGATAATCGCTCATCCCGTCGCCTAAAATTACAACGTATTTCATAGGTCGCTCCATTTAATCGGCTGTTTGCCGTGTGAAATTAAATATTCGTTTGCTTTTATAAAGTGATTACAACCAAAAAAGCCGTTATATGCTGAAAGTGGGCTTGGATGCACGCTTTCTAAAACTAAATGCTTTGTCTGGTCTATTAAAGTTTTTTTGCTCCTAGATGCCGAACCCCATAGCATAAACACCACGTTTTCGGCGTTTTTAGAAACTTTTTTAATTATTCCGTCGGTAAATTCTTCCCAACCCTTTCCTTTATGCGAAAACGCTTTGTGTGCCCTAACGGTTAAAAGACTGTTAAGTAGCAAAACGCCTTGGTTTGCCCAGCCCGTAAGGTCGCCGTGGTTTGGCATTGTTTCGCCCGTTTCTTTTGCTATTTCTTTATAGATGTTAACAAGCGACGGTGGGATTTTAACGCCCTTTTTAACAGAGAAAGAAAGCCCCATTGCTTCGTTTGGTTCGTGGTAAGGGTCTTGCCCTAAAATAACGACTTTTATCTTATCAATAGGCACAAGTTTAAGTGCTAAAAAGATATTATACATATCGGGATACACGGTGGCGGTAGCATATTCTTCTTTAAGAAATTCTCTTAAAGCGATATAACTATTTGAGTTAAACTCATCTTTTAAAACGCTATCCCAACTCTCAGAAATCTTTACCATATTTTTATTTTAACATTTTAGAACGATAAAATCAATAAATTTATGCAAAATCTAAACGAAAACGCCCGCAACTTTGTGCGGGCGCGTGTTCTTTTATTATAGTCTTGTAGCGATTGCCTTTAAGAAATCTTTTGAGTTAAGTTTTTTAGGCACAACGCCTTCTTTATTAAATAACCCAACAAGGTCGCCCGTCATTTCGCCTTCTTCTATGGTTTTAAGCGTTGCTTTTTCTAGTCTTTCGGCAAAATCTACTAAATCGTTTAAGCCGTCAAGTTCGCCACGTTTTTTAAGCGCACCCGTCCACGCGAATATCGTTGCAACGGGGTTAGTAGAAGTTTCTTCGCCTTTAACGTATTTGTAATAGTGCCTTGTGACCGTGCCGTGCGCTGCTTCGAATTCATAAATACCGTCTGGCGAAACCAAAACGCTAGTCATCATTGCAAGACTGCCGTAAGCAGTTGCAACCATATCACTCATAACGTCACCATCGTAGTTCTTGCACGCCCATAAAACACCGCCTTCCGAACGAACTATTCTAGCAACAACGTCGTCGATTAAGGTGTACATATACTCTATGCCGGCTTGCGCAAATTTTTCTTTATATTCGTTTTCGTAAACTTCGTTAAAGATTTCTTTAAATCTGCCGTCGTATATTTTAGAAATGGTATCTTTTGTAGAGAACCAAAGTGGCATTTTTAGGTCTAGTGCATAGTTAAAGCAAGCGCGCGCAAAACTCTTTATGCTCTTATCGGTGTTGTGCATTGCCATTACAACGCCGTTATCTTTAAAATCGAAAATTTCTTTTCTAACAACTTCGCCCTTTTCGTTTTTGAAAACAAGTTCAGCAGTTCCCTTGCCTGCAAGACCATCTACCGCCTTATAAACGTCCCCATAAGCGTGACGCGCTATTACGATAGGTTGTTTCCAAGTAGGAATATAAGGTTTAATTCCGTCTACTAAAATAGGCGCTCTAAACACCGTGCCGTCTAACATAGCCCTAATAGTTCCGTTAGGACTTTTCCACATTTTTTTAAGATTATATTCTTCTACTCTTTGAGCGTTGGGGGTAATGGTTGCACACTTAACAGCAACACCGTACTTCTTGGTAGCAATGGCGCTATCAATGGTAATTTGGTCTTCTGTTTTATCCCTCTCAACAAGCCCAAGGTCATAGTATTCAGTTTTTAGGTCAACGTAAGGAAGAATTAAAATATCTTTAATATATCCCCACAAAACTCTGGTCATTTCGTCGCCATCCATTTCTACGAGTGGCGTGTTCATTTGAATTTTTTGCATAATAAACCCCGTTTTTAATTACTAGAATTTATTTTAGCATATATGTATTTTTATCGCAAGCGTTTTGCGCTTTTACTGCCAAAAGAAGTTAAAATTCCCGAAACGTATTCAGTTTTTAGGCTAGACTTTTGGTTAAACTCTTTTTCGCCGACTTTTATAAGTTCTTCTAGCATAACCGAAAACTCGCCAAGAGTTTTGCAAAATAGGTAATGCGCTAGTGAACCCGGAACGGTGTTTACTTCGTTAACGAAAACTTTTTCTTCTTTAACGAAAAAGTCTATTCTAACCACGCCTTTAAGAATATACGCCGAATAAATTTTTTGCGTGATTTCTTTAATGGCGTTAGAAATCTTTTTTGGGATATTTGCAGGGAACTCTCTACTGCCGTTTTTATATTTATCCGAAAACGACAAAATATCTTTACTGCTTATCGGCCTTTCACACTCCGAAACCACCACTTCGCCCTTGCTACTTAAATAAACAGCACAATTTATTTCGGTAAAGTCTTCAAGGCACGGCTCTATTAGAACTTCGGTTGAAAATTTTAGCGCGTATTGTGCGGCGCTTAAAAGTTCATCGTAGTTATCAACCTTTCTAATGCCTATGCTAGAACCTAAAAAGTTTGGCTTTACGATTAGTGGAAAAGCAAAATTTTCTATATCTTTTTGAGTTAAACATAGGTTTTTAACCACCAAAGACGGCAAGGTTTTAACGCCTATACCTTTTAGTGCAGTTTTGGTTTTTTGTTTATCCATAAACAGCGCAGAAGATAACGCCGGCGGCGAACAAAGTGCTATGCCCGATAGTTCTATAAGCCCCGAAAGATTGCCGTTTTCGCCATCGCCACCGTGACAGCAGTTTATAATAGAAGATAGCGATAAATAATTTTTCAGTTTGTTTTTCTTAACAAAATAAAGGGCGTTAGAGTTAGGAATAAGCGTCACTTTTTTTAGAGTTTTATAATCTAAACGCTTAAAGTTATCTAAATCAAATAGCGTTTCGCCCGTTAGCCACTCCCCGTTTTTATCAATAAAGATAGGCACGGCGTTGTAGCCCGTTTTTCTTAATGAGTTAAGCGTGAGAACGCCCGTTATAACCGAAATATCGTGTTCGGGCGATTTGCCACCAAAAATTATACCAACATTTTTCATATAAAAAAACACCTCCACTTTTTATTGCTTTGGTGTTTTAATAATTTTATCTTGTTTTTATTTATTAGTTATAGTTATCGGGTAAATCGTTTTCAAATAGCACTACGTCTTTTGGCTTTAAGATAGAATTTAAATACTCGTTTGCTTTTTCTAGTGTTTTTGCAAAGTGAATATTCGCGGTATCCATACCCCCGTCTTTTAGTCCGTTGATAAGCATTTCAGCGTTGTGCTTTCCTATTATTATTACTATATTCGCGTGTGCACTTAAAAGTTTACCAAGCGAATAGTTTACAACGTTTTCCATTTTGCCAAGTTCAACAAGCCCAGGTGTTAAAACGATTTTTCTACCGCTATACATATCCAAAACTTCCATAGCGGCCTTAAACCCATCTTGATTAGAGTTATAACTATCGTCTATTATGGTAATGTCTTTGTTGTTTGCCACTAACTCTAACCTATGCCAAACCGAAGAAAGCCTGTTAACGCCAAGCGTGATTTCTTCTATCGTCATACCAAGTTTTAGCGCAACCGAAACTGCAAGACAGATGTTGCTTATATTATGTTTTCCAAGCAAAGTTGTTGACATATTGTAAGTTTTGTCGCCCACAACAAGTTCAAAAGTTTGCCCGTTTTCTAAAAGTTTAACGTTTCTTGCCGAAACGAAATTATCTTTTCCGTTTAGCCCTGCTAAATATTTTTCAGCCGTGCATTTTTCGTAAAGTTCCACCGCCCCCACGTTATCCGAAGAAAAAAACGCCTTGCCGTCTTTTTTAAGACCTTCTATAAGTTCAAATTTAGTGAGTTTAACGTTTTCTTCGGTGCCAAAAGTTTCTAGGTGCTGATTGTTAACCCCCGTTAATATTGCAACGTTTGGCTTTACCATATCCACAAGTTCCTTGATGTCGCCCTTGCGCCTTGCGCCCATTTCTACAATAAAAACGTCGTGCGTTTGGTCTAGTTTTTTGGTTGTTAGGCTTATGCCTAGCGGGGTGTTGTAAGATTCGGGCGTTGCCAAAACCCTAAACTTTTGCGAAAGTATGGTTTTTAAAATTTCTTTTACGCTAGTTTTACCATAACTACCCGTTATTGCTATTTTTAGCGCGCTAGTTTTTTCTAGCCTTTCGGTTGCCCTTTTTATAGTGGTTTTTCTTAAAATTCGTTCAAAAGGTTCGTTGATTAAGTATGCAACGAATAGTAAAAACGGTGTTAAAATCGGCAATGCGCAAATAAGCGAAAGCCTTAAAAGAGCAACAACTTCGCTTGCGATAATAAAAGCAAGGTAGTTAAGTAGCGTGATAAACGAAAAGGCAAACACAAAAAGCACTAAAACGTAGGTACTCATAAGGCGAACTATCCGTTTTGTTTTTTTGAGTGGAATTTTAGCGTTTACACTAGATTCGGATTTTATAAACAATCCTGTGAACAAATAAAAAGAAACTAGCCCGATAAAAGAGCCTATTTCGTTGCCAAATATGGGCGAAAAGGTAATGTTAAGCACACAAAAGAACAAAAATCCCATAAGGCATAGTAGCATTAGCCTAGAAAGATATGGAGTTTGTGGGTTGGTCACCCAGTTAAAGTATTTTTTTGCTCTATATCCACTTTGTTGAAGCGCAAGCACAAATTTTAGCGTTGCAAAATACAAAAAGAAACTAACGCTAACTGCTATCGTGATATAAACTAATAAACTAGTTTTATTAAAGATTTCTCTAAAACTTTGGATATTTATAGGAAACATTTTTTTAAGAGAGCAAAAACTCTTTTACCTCCATATTGAATTTGTGCGGGCAGTCTATAAAGCAAAAATGCCCAGCGTTAAGTGCTAAAAGTTTACTATTTTTTATGCTTTTATTAAAGCGTTTTGCCATATATGGCGGAGTTTCTTTATCGTTTTTGCCGTAAACGATTAGCGTTGGCACGCTTATTTTATCTAAAACTCCGTCTAAATGCTCCGAAACGATTAGTTTAAAACTTTCTTTCATAACGCTATCGAGCGCGTTGTAGTCTTTTGAGTAAAACGCTGAAAGTTTTTCTTTATTGATAAACTTTTTTAAGACGTTAAAAGCGCACCTTTTTATAATTTTTTTGGGCGAATTTTTAGGTCTTAAACCCGCCGAACTAGCAAGCACTATTTTTTGAAAAATTTCACTATCTTGGCTTGCCATTTTTATTGCAACACGCCCACCGAAAGAGTGCCCTATAACCATTGGCCTAACTATACGATTTTTTCGCATATACTCTTTAACTTCCGTGGCGTAGTCGTCTAGCGAATACGGGTATGGCATAAACTTATTATTCCCAAAGCCCGTAAGGTCTGGACAGTATACGTTAAAATCTTTGCTAAAATATTCTATTTGTCTATAAAAACTGCTTCCACTTGACAAATAGCCGTGCAAAAATAGCACGCTTTCTTTCTCTTTGGTATAAACGCCGTTATAACTTATA
Organism: Christensenellaceae bacterium; assembly: GCA_045614165.1. GTDB lineage: Bacteria > Bacillota > Clostridia > Christensenellales > Borkfalkiaceae > UBA1259. Next base: position 9,620 of record JAZLCK010000016.1, read on the forward strand.
GCAAAATCTCCCTAATCATTATTTTTGCAGTTTCGCCGTTTATATAATATTTTTTTCTTTCGCTGATAATCTTAAACCCTAACTTTTCATAAAGTGAAATAGCAGGGGTGTTGCTTTCTCTAACTTCTAAAAATATTTTGTCTATTCTTCTATTTTTAGCGTCTATAAAAACCTGACTTAAAAGGTTTTCGGCAAGCCCCTTCTTTCTATATTTAGGAAAAACGAACACCGAATTTATATCAAGCGCATCAACGCTAGCAGAATAGTGCACGTAGCCTAAAACTTCGCCGTTTTCTATATACTTAAACCCGTAAAAATTGCCACTTTTTAGTGATGAAGAAAGCATTTCTTCCGTCCACTCATCTACGTATCCGTGCTCTTTTGCCGAAGCCACTACAAAAAAGTCTTGCCTAGTTAATGGTAAAATCATCTACCTTCCTCCGCTTGACTTTTTCTCACGTATAGCGGAATAAGTGTTTCTACGTTAGAAGTAATTTCGCCTTTTTTATTTTCTACTGCCAAGATAAGCCCGTTTAGAATATCGGCTTTTTCTACGCTAAACGCCGTTATGTCGTCGTTAGAAATGGGCGAATATTCTTTTATTAGTTCTAGCACTTCGTTTTCTAAAAGGTATTTTGGCTCAAAAACCTTGCCCATATCGAAAACTTGCGCATAGTATCCGTTATGCCCTGCATCTATAACTGCTAGAACTTTTTGTTTTTCTAAATCTTTCTTATTATATGCCAAAACGTCGAAAGAAGTGAGTTTTAAGCAAGGTTTATTATAAGCAAAACAAAGCGCCTTTACGGTAGAAACGCCTATTCTTATGCCCGTAAAAGAGCCCGCGCCCACAACACACGCGATAAAATCTAGGTCTTTAAGATTAAAGCCTATTTTTAGAGAAAGCCTTTCGATTTCTGGCATCAGCGTAACGGAATGCCTTAAACCAAGGTCTTTATCGAAATACGTGTAGTTTTTCCCGTTTACGGAAAGCACTAAGGTTAAGTTCTTTCCGCAAGTATCTATTGCAAGGTAGTTCATAAAAGGATTTTCCTTGTTGTTTCGCCCGTTTTAGTTATGCTAACGGTTTTATAGTTTTTAGGTAGTGCCGAAGAAATATTTTCCGCCCACTCTATAAAGCAAATGTTGTTTTTATTAAAGTAATCAGTAAGTCCTAAAAGTTCAGCGTCTTCTCCACTAGATAGCCTATAACAATCGTAATGGTAAATCTTATCGCCATAAACGTTAAGATACGCGTACGTAGGGCTTGTCACCCCGTCTAGCCCGAAATATTCGCAAACGCCTTTAACGAACGCCGTTTTGCCTGCACCAAGGTCGCCAGAGAGAATTACCACGTCGCCAAGAGAGAGCGTTTTGGCGTATTCTTTTGCAACCGATTTGGTTTGATTTTCTGAATTTGTTATAATTTCCATAATTTTATTATACTACTAGCCTTTAAGTTTGTAAATTAAATTTTCTTTATAAAGGTAGAAATCTTTTTATACACCAAAATGGTTAATAAACTAACTGAAACGGCTTTAATAGCGTTAAACAAAAGCACCCATATATAAAGCGACGCAAAAACTTCTTTGGCTTTTTCACCCATAAAGAGTGGAAAGTTTATATATCTATTTGCTAAAAGCGAACAGCCGATATGTAGTAAACACCCGATAATAAGCGTTATAATTACCACTTTAATACCCTTTTTTCTAGTATAAACGATGGTTGGAACGATGATAAACGCCACGGTTATTATAAAGTTTGCAATTTCGCCAACACCACCTGTTGATGAACCCACTAAAAAGCGTAAAACTTCTTTTATAAGCGATGCCGTTATGCCCGAAACGGGGCCAAACACAAAGCCTGCAAGCAAAATAAACACTAGCGAAAAGTCTAGTTTTAGAAAGGGCGCAGCCGGAAAGATAGGAAATTCTAAAAACGAAACCACAAACGCTATTGCCGAAAATATACCCGTGCCTGCTATAATTTTAGTCGTACTTTTTTGCATAAGAAAAAGCCCCTTTCCTTAGGGCTTTTTTCGGTTAGTTAAAAGTTCGGCAAAAGTGTTGCCGAAATAATCTTTTTCCATCCGGACTATAACCGTCGGTCACGGAATTAAACCGTGTCTGCCAAAAGGCTCGCAGACTATACTGCCGATAGGGAATTTCACCCTGCCCCAAAGATTTTATTTTTTTGTTTTATTTAAGTATAACACTCACGAAAAATTTGTAAAGTGTTTTTAAGCCGTTTTTATAAAACGCCTAGTTTTTTTGCAAGACTTTGCGCGATTTCATCTAAATAAGGCGTTAATATCACGCTTGCGCCAAGTTCGGTGAAGTTAACGATATCTTCTTCGGATTTAGCGTTAAGCATAATTTTAACTGCTTTTTTGCCCTTAACTTTGTTAACTTTATCAAGCGCACTTTTAACGTCTTTACTACTACATTCGCCAAAGATAAGTAAAATGTGATTTAGGTCTGTTTTTTCGATGAGTTTAACTGCGCTAATTAACGCTTGCTCACTCATATCGCTAACTGATAGCGCAATGCCTGCCCTGCGCGTAAAGCAAGAATTGATTTTTTTGAGTTGTCTCTTTAATAGTTTAATTTCGGCTTTGTCTTCGCCGTTAAACTTCATTGCAACACTTGCTTCGTCAACGCCAAGCGAAACGCATTGTTTTAGAGAAACGATTTTACCACTAAAAGTATCGTCACCAAACGGAAAGCCGATAATGGTGCTTACTTTTATATGCGAAAGGTCGTATTTTTTAACGGGTTTAATACATTTAGCAACAAGGTCTGGTGAAACGGTTATTTCGCCAAAATTAAACTTATCGGCTAAAAGAAATACGTCTTTAAGATTAGATTCGCTTATAGGGTATCTAACTATTGCTTTGCCTGCTAGCGAAAAGAGTTTTTTAATCTCCATTGTCACGCACTCTAAAACAACGTCTTCTACCTTTTTATGAAAAAGCGACGCAAGAACGGTAAACGGATAAAGTTTATCGCCGTTAGCGTTTTCTTCGTCTCGGTTTTTACTCTTATCTAATGAGGGCACCTTGTTCTTTCTAGATTTTTTGCCTTTCTCTTTTGGCTCTACCACCATAACGGCAGTTGTAGAAACGTTTTCTTCTTTAACTTCTACTATTTCAGCATCGATAAGTAAGTTTTCGTCTTTTTTCATAGCCACTCCTTTTTTGCTAAAAACAAACATTTTTAGGCAAATGTTTATATGTTTTTGCACTTGTTCCCTTTTATTATTGAATAAAGGAATTTGTGTATGGTAATTTATTCTTTTATTTTCGGGCCTATAATTTTATGCCTTTTATATGCTTTATGCTTTTTTTTGGTTGTTGGTGTTAAGGTGGTTATCTATCTTTTTTCTAAACCAAGTAAGCCCATAACTCAACCCGCCCCCGCGCCACCTAAAAAGCCACGCGAAAAAAGAAAAAGCGTTAAAAGTATAGAAATAGACCCCGATTTTATCGACCGAATTTACGTTAAAAAATCTTCGTAAATATTGCGCTAATCATAAATTAGTCGTTGTATTTTTCTATATTCTTGTCGTCGCCCCAAAGTTTTTCTAGGTGGTAAAATAGCCTTGTTTCATCGTTAAAAACGTGCACGATAACGTCACCATAGTCTAAAACGCCCCATCTGCCATCTCTAACACCTTCGGCTCTTAACGGGCTAACTCCAAGTTTTTCCATTTCTTCGTCAACGTGTTCGATTAAGGTTTTGGTGTGGGTTTGCGACCTACCACTTGCCAAAACGAAAAAGTCGCATATACCGCTTTTTTCTCTAACGTCTATCTTAACGATGTCTTCGCCTTTGTGTTTAGATAAAATTTTACATACTTCGGTGCTAAATTCTACTGAGTTCATATATTTTCTCCTTTAACGTAATACTTGTGCGCGTCTAGCGTTAGCCGAAAAATTTCGGCGTTTTTGTTTTTTAAATGCAAAAGTTCTTCTTTTAAGCACTCTATAAAGCACTTATCAAGGTCTTCTCTATAAATTTCGCGAAGGTAATTAACGCCTTCGTAATCTCTGCTTTCTTCTACCATATCAGCAACGAATATAAGTTTTTCTAGGTCGCTCATATTAGGTCTACCACTTGTGTGATATTTTATAGCGTTTATTATATCTTTATCCTTAATGTTAAGCACGTTTTCGGCTATAAACGCGCCTAAAAACGCGTGAATTACGGGTTTAACAATTCCCTTTTCTAAAACGAAATCTTTATAGTCTTGATAGTCTAGGTATTTTGCAACGTCATGAAGAGCGCCCGCCACCTTAACCTTTTCTTCGGGTATGTTTAGCCTTTTTGCCCACGCTAGCGCCGTGGTTATAACGTTTGCCGTATGAACTAAACGCTTTAAGGGCAAAACGCTAGAAACGAACTTCTCTATCTCTCCGCCCTTATATAGCCCCTTTTCTTTTATATATTCCGCCACCTTTTTATCGGTAAAATCTTCTACGCTAAGCCCTAACGACGCGTAAGTTCTTATTTTAGTAGAAGACTGCGCCTTGCCACAAAAATCAAGTTCTATAACTTCGTGATGAAAGGTGTTTTTTATATATTCGATTTCTTCCTTTAAGTCTACCTTGCTGTCTTCTCTTTGGCAAGCAACTAAACAAGCGGCGTTTAGTATGCGCTCTGGATATCGCCAAGTTTTAAAGTCTTTAAGCATATCCGCGCCAACTAACATAAAAATTTCGGCGCTTCTATTGCTCTTAAAATGCTCTGCCGTTATATAAGAATAACTAACTTCGCCACGCTTGATTTCAAAATCGCTAACTTCGATTTTTTCTTCGCCCATAAAGGCTAGTTTTAACATATTTAGCCTATCGGTTGGCGATGCGCTAACGCCACTTTTGTGTGGCGAAACAAAGGTTGGCAACACGAAAAGTTTATCAAGATTAAGTTTTGTTATGGCTGTTTTAGCGAGTGCAACGTGTTCGGTGTGCACGGGGCTAAACGTTCCACCAAAAATACCTATCCTTTCCATAGATATATTATGGCATAATTTTTACAATAAATCAATAGTTTTTCTCTTGCTCTTTTTCACTTTTAGAATAAAATAATGCTAGCGTGTCAATAACTAGGGTATGAAAAAAACTATTTTATCTAGCGTGTCTAACGTTATTTTCGTTTTTATTTTTACCTTTTTTGTGCTTTCTATTCTAACGGCTAAAACTTTTGACTATCCTATTAACTTATTGTTTTCTTTATACGTTTCACTTATCGTGCTATTATTTTCTATCATAATCGCAAAAGGGAGAATAAAAAAACGCAAAAGAAAGCAAACGAGAGAAGATAAAATAACGCGCATAGTATATGCACTTAATTTTATGACTAAAAGAAAAGGACTTGCCCTTTTTTATAACGAAATAGCAAAAAAAGACCAAGGCGCTAAACTTTTACAAAATAAAATTACGTTATCTAGTGGCGAAAGCGTTTATAACTTATTTTCTTTCGTTCCACCGACAAAAGCCGATTTGGTTAGATGCTTTAACCTATCTAACGCCAAAAAAAGCATAATACTTTGCGAAAGCGCAAGTAAAGAAGTTAAAGATTTCGCGCGCGCTTTTAAGGGCAAAATAATAATAAAAGAAAAAGCCGATGTTTTTAAGGAGTTTTCGCCCGATGATTTTGTTATAGAAGATGAGTTTACGCCCATTGATTTTTACAAAAAAGAAAGGGTAAAATTAAGAGCCGTGCTAAATAAAAAGAACGCTAAAAAATTTATAGCGTTCGGTTTATTTTTTGTTTTAAGCAGTTTTTTCGTGCCTATAAAATTGTATTATCTAATTATGGGTGGGATTATGATATTGTTTGCTTTAACACTTTGGTTTTTTGCTAAAAGCGAAAACTAAAACTCTATATGCTTAACCTTGTAGTTTTGACTTCTACGGTAGAACACAAGTTTTCTACCCGTTGCACAAACGAATTCTGCACCAAGTTCTTCGGCAATAGTTGCGCCTATTTCTCTTGGTAGTTCGCCAGAGTTTTCTAAAACGGTTATTTTAATAAGTTCTCTTTTTTCAAGCGCGCTATCTAGCCCGTCTAAAAAAGATGGGGTTATGCCCGTTTTACCTAGTTGTGTGATTGGCTCAATTTTTTGCGCTAATGAACGCAAGAAACTTCTTTGTTTTGATGTAAGCATTTTTTCTCCTTTAATCTACGAATTCAAATTCTTCGCCACCGATAATAACAGTTGACTTTTCAGTTGCACCCATTGCGCGTAGTTCTTTGATTATGCCCCTATCTTTAAGAACTTTATGAAGATATGCAAGAGAGTTCATATCGTCCATAACAACGTTGCGTTTAAGCACTTCTACAAGTGAGCCAACGATAACGAACGTTTCGCCTTCTTTTAAGATTTCGTATTCAAGTCTATCAGGTTTAACGTAGTTAAATTCTTCAAACTCTAATGGCGAAACAGGTGGTAGGTCTTTAATAACGTCGTATATAACCTTTTTAAGTTTTTCTACGCCTTCGCCCGTTTGCGCTGAAATAGTGACAACTCTTTTTCTGCCTTTAAGTTTTTCCTTAAAGGCTTTTATGTTGTCTTCTACGCCAAAATAATCGCATTTATTAAGAACAACTATTTGTTTTAGTTTATATAGTTCTTTGCTGTATTTTTTTAGTTCGGCGTTAATTTTTAGATAGTCGTCGTATGGGTCGCGCCCTTCTTCGCCCGAAATATCAACAACGTGAACTAGCATTCTAGTTCTTTCAATGTGTCTTAAAAACTCCGTGCCAAGACCAAGCCCTTCGCTAGCGCCTTCTATAAGCCCAGGGATATCGGCTATAACGAAAGATTTATCGTAGTATTCAGCCATACCAAGATTTGGCGAAAGGGTTGTAAAGTGATAGTTTGCAATTTTTGGTTTAGCCCTTGTTAAAACGCCTAAAAGGGTTGACTTACCAACGTTTGGAAAACCAACTAACCCTACGTCTGCAATAGTTTTTAGTTCTAGTATTACTTGTTTAGATTGAGTTTTTTCGCCCGTTTGAGAAAAGTGTGGAGCGTGACGCCTAGAATTAGAAAAACGCGCGTTGCCTTTACCACCATCGCCACCGATTAAAACGGTTTTGCTTTGCCCTACGTAGAACATATCGGCAATAATGTTGCCTGTTTCTCTATCTTTTATAACCGTGCCTAGCGGAACTTTTAAAACAAGGTCTTTCCCCGCTCTACCAAAGCAGTTTTTAGAACCACCTGCCTCACCGTTTTCAGCAACGAATTTAGTGGTATAGTAGTAATCGGCAAGGTTGTTAAGGTGTTCGTCGGCAACGAAAATAACGTCACCACCCTTTCCACCGTCACCTCCGTCTGGTCCGCCGTTTACTTTGCCTTTATAATGGATAAACGAAGTTATACCGTTTCCACCATCGCCGGCTTTTATTGTTATTCTTGCTCTGTCAATAAACATATTTCACCTATTTTTTTAGTCTTTTTTCACAAATGTTATTTATAGGGCAGTCTTTGCAGTTAGGGTTTTGCGCCTTGCAATACGTTCTGCCAAGGTATATAAGATAGTGGTGCGATTTAGACCACTCTTTTTCATCTAAAATTTTCATTAAAGCAAGTTCGGTTTTATAAACGTCTTTTTCCCTTGCTAGTCCTATTCTGTTAGATACCCTAAAAACGTGCGTATCTACTGCAATGGCGTTTCCGTTAAACGCCACGCTATAAACAACGTTTGCAGTTTTTCTGCCTACGCCCGATAGTAAGCGTAAGCCTTCTAACGTGCTAGGAACTTGTCCGTTAAATTTTTCCACGATATCTTTGGACGCGCTAATTAAAAATTGCGCTTTGTTTTTATACAGCCCGCAAGAAAAAATAATTTTTTCTATTTCGCTCGCGCTAGCGTTAGCAAGCGCCGTGGCCGTGCCGTAAGACTTAAAAAGCACTTCGGTCACTTTATTAACACGCTCATCGGTGCATTGTGCAGAAAGAATAACTGCTACTAATAGTTCGAAGGCGTTATTAAATTTTAACCTAGGTTTATCGGGAAAAATATTGCCGAGAATATCGACGATTTGTTTTGCTTTTGCACGCGTTATCATATACGCGTTTATTTTAGCACATTTTAGGCGCGAAATACAAGCATTTTTTAGTATATAGTTTTAACCACGTTTCTTCCGTTTTTAGTATCTATCTTAAAAACGCCCACGAAAGTTTTAGGTTTTAGCATTTCTAAAAGGCTTTTAACGGCGTAGAAATTGCTAGCGGGCGTTTTTACCGAAACGCCACACGATAGCCCTGCTTCTTTTGGTGGAGCAGTTAGCGAACTAACAACACCGTATTTTGATAATAAGTGGTTAAACTTAACGCTTTCTTCTTTGCTTTTAAAAGCGATAATCAAAAATTCCATAGTTTTCTCCTTTGCATAATTAACGCGCTAGCGCTATACAATATACTATTAAAATTTTTGATATTTTGTGTTTATTATAGGAGTTAGTTATGATTTATTTAGACAACGCGGCAACAGGCGGTTTTAAGATAAACGCCGTTATAGATATGGCGAACAGAATAAACAAATATATGTGCGCAAACCCCGGTAGAAGTGGACATAAATTGTCTAACCAAGGTTTAAACCTAGTATATAATGCTAGGGAACTTTTTTCCACGGCTTTTTCTTGCCCAACCGAAAAGGTTATTTTCACAAAGAACTGCACCGAAGCACTTAATATTGCCATATTAGGCGCACCCATTAGCGCGCCACGCGTTCTAACCACCGTTTACGAACACAATTCGGTTTTAAGACCACTTTATCACCTAAAAGAAACGAAAAAAATCGACCTTAAAGTCCTTGAACCTAAATCTAGCGAAGATATTTATACCCTAATACAACAAGAATTAAACGAAAAGGTGGGTATGGTTGTTTTATCTGCCGCAAGCAACGTTACGGGCGACGTGTTTCCCATTAGAAAAATAGGCAAACTTTTAAATAAGTATGGCGTTTTTTTCATTGTAGATGGTGCACAAGCAGGCGGGCATATACCACTTTCGCTTGAAAAAGATTATATTTCTGCGCTTTGCCTTGCAGGGCATAAAGGCTTATACGGACTGATGTCCACGGGCGTTTTACTGCTTTCTAAAACCGCCGACGTTAGCCCACTTACTTTTGGTGGCACGGGAGATTATACTCTTTTAGAAACACAGCCCGATAGTTATCCCGAAAGGCTAGAAACCGGCACGATAAACCTTTCGGGCGTGGCTTCGCTTTTAGAAGGTGCTAAATATGCGCTTGATAACGTGGATAGATTTGGCGATTTTTTATATAACATAACTAAAAAAACTATCAATGGGTTAAATCTAATAAACGGCGTTAAGTGTTATTCTAAGCCAAACAAAGCAGGTGTGGTTTCCTTTTCGGTAGGCGACCTGTCTAGCCTAGAAGTTGCCGAAACGTTAGACGTAGAGTTTGATATAGCAGTTAGGGGCGGACTTCATTGTGCGCCACTTATACATAAGCACCTTGGCACGCTAGAAACGGGGTTAGTCAGGGCAAGTTTTTCGCCTCACAACACCACCACCGAATCTAGGGCGCTACTTGTAGCCGTTAAAAAAATTGCAGATAGACTAGGCTAGATTTTCTTAATATCTTCTACAACCTTATCTAAAATTTTTCTTTTCTTGTCGTCTAAAAGTGGATAGAGCATTTTTCTAAAATTATCTATTTGCTCGTTTGTAAGCGTGCCGTTTTTCTTGCCTTTTAAGGCTTCGGCGTAGATTGCTTTTAAGAGTTCGTTTTGGCTTTTGCCATCGAATTTTGCCGAAATGTTTTTAACTAAATCGTATAGGTTATTAGTGTCCGTTTCGCGCCCTTTGCTTCCGCCTTTTGAGTTTTTAGAAAATTCGTTAAAGTCTTGCATAAATTTTACGCTCCTTTTTTTCATTAGACGAACAATCCGTCATATAATATATATATGGAAATATTAAAATTTTTGCTAGATTTTTTTACGAAAAATCAAGAAGGTGGCGCACTAAAAACGATTTTTGAGATATTAGAGAAAAATTCGTTTGATATAAAACGGGTTATAAACAACTTCTCCATTGACGATTTTATGCCCATAATAGAAGGCTTTTTAGGTCAAATAAAAAAGCCCGACGAAAGCGTAGAGCCCCGTCAGGCTAGCAATTTTAATCCTTCTCCCGTGCGAAATTTTTGCAACGAAGAAATATACCTTGCACTATCTTCGCATTTAGGGATTTAACTTGCAAGAATTTGTACAGCGCGAGTTAATGCCTTACTTCTATCGTTTCCCCTAATCTCATTTTGGCTAACGCTTGGCGCAATACCCACGCCTTGAATACAAGTTTTTCTATCAGGTTGATAAATGGTTGCAGTGGTTAATTTTATCGCGCCACCAGAAGATAGCGAAAACGTTGTTTGCATAACGCCTTTGCCGTAGGTAGAAAAGTCATCTCTCTTTCCGTTATATTCGCAAACTAACTTGTCAAGGCTAAACCCACCAGCCCCGTAATAATTAAGCGCACCAATAAGCGCTTCTGATGCAGACGCCGTGTTAGAGTTTGCCAAAACAACCATATCTAAAATATAATCGTTTTCGCCTTGCGCTTTAAGGCAGTAGTCCTTAGAGCCGTTTTTTAGATGTGCGTTAATTAAAAGGTCACCCTTTTTAGCCGTTTTTGGAAGTAAAAGCGCGCATATTTCTTGCAGTATTCTTACAAGTCCGCCACCATTATCCCTTAAATCTAAAATAACCTTATTGTTTTGCGCTTCTTTTAAGTAGTCAAGCACTTGCTCTAACTGATTAGGCGCATCTCCGTTAAATTCGGTGAATTTTATATACGCCACGCCGTCTGGGAGTAGGGCGTTTTTATTTTCTAAAAACTCTTTAAGATAAAAGTCGCCGTCTTCGTTAGTTCTAACCCTTAACTCTTTTTCGTTATCTTGGTATAAAACGTAGCCAGCCTTAAATTCTTCTTTCGTTAAGGTAAGCGTTAACTCTTCTAACCCGTCAGGTATTTCACGCTCAATATAAAAAATTGCTTGCTCACCCGTTTTAACGCTAGAAAGCGCACGAGAAACGTCTTCGTAGTCTTGTATTTCGTAAACGAAATTATTATAAGTAACGGTTTTTATAACGTCGCCCGCTTTTATGCCCGCGCGTTCGGCAGGGCTGTTATACACCACCGAAAAAATTTCGTTCGTGCCCACGATAAAATTAAGACCAAACCCCGAATAGTTCCCATCGTCTTGCTGTTTATCTAATTCGTATTCGGCTTTTGAGTAGTATTTAGCGTATTTGTCTTGCGCTAAAACACCGCTAACGCCAATAGAAATAATTTCGTCGTAAGAAACTTCTTCTACTATAACCGAATAATCGTTTATATAATTAACAACTTCTTTAAGTGCGCGTTTTTCCGAACAGCCCGAAAATAGCACAACGCTTAAAACAAGCGTAAGCGTAATGGCTAATCGAAAGGCGTTATACACGCGCGTTTTTAGTAATGTTTTTGCTTTCATTTATTATTTCCCTAACAATTTGTTTAGAACGGATATTAGCCTAAAAGTCACGGCATCGTTGTATCTTCTAAGGTCTAGCCCCGTTTCGCGTTGAATTTTATCTAACCTATAAGTAAGCGTGTTTCTATGAAGAAAGGTTTTTCTAGACGCCATACTAACGTTTAAGTTGCTTTCAAAAAATTCTTCGGCCGTGGTGCATAACACTTCGTCGTTAAAAATTTCTTTGTTGCAATCGTTAAATAATAGGTTTAGGTATTCTTCTTTCTTTTGAACAGGCAATTCATCTAGCGCTTTTACTATAACGAATTCTCTAAAAGAACGCACGTTGCCCCTAGAAGTTATCGTTTTTTCCATACTGAACACAGACAGCGCTTGCAAGAAAGATTTTTCTAGGTCGGTAATGCGCTTTGCCGTGCCACCGATAGAAACTTTGATTTTGATACCCGTTTCTTCGTATACGGTTTGCGATAAAAATTCGGCGTATTCGATTATAGACCTATACTCTTTATTATTTTCGCTTAAATACTTTATTAAAATAGTACGTTTGTCATCGTATCTAAAAACGCAGTCATTGTTAGTTTCTACGTAGTTAGATGCTACGGGCACAACGTCTTGGCTATCACCTTTGTCTTGAACCAAGATAAGCACGGCACTTTTTTTATCTTTTATCTTAAACTTATCGGCATATCTAACCGCGCCAAGATAACTAATCTTTCCGTCTATAAGTTTTTTATAGAAATCGGCTTTGGTGGTTGGCTCTTGTTCGGCTATGTATCTACTTGCAAGTTCGGTTATTAAATAAGCGTAGCCATCACTAACGTCGCCAATGCCGTGCAAAGCACCAACGTACGTACTACCTAAAAAGTTAAACTCAAAATACGTTTGTTCGTGTTCTCTTAAAACACCTTTAACGTCTTTTTGTGGTCTTAAAACACTTTTGTCGCCAATAAGAAAATTGCCCTTTTTATCAAAAACGGTTAGGGTGACGTTGCATTTTTGGTTTATTTCGGTAATAAAGTTTTTAAGTTCGTTCATTATTTAGCCTTCTTTTGTTTATATTACTTAAAATTATATATCCTTTTTTGTAAAATTTCAACAAAAAAACGGATTTTTTAGAAAAAATCTAAAAATCTCATCGCGTTTTTAGTTGCATTTTAGGTGGCAACAAAAAAGAGCCAAGGTTTACTTGGCTCTAATTGTTTTAATTTAGCGAATTAGAAAAACTATTTGCTTTCTTCGGTAGTTTCAACGGTTTCTTCGGTTTTAACTTCTTCGGTAGTTTCAACTACTTCTTCAATAGGAGCAGATTTTTTTGCTTTTTTAGCAAGTTTTGCTTCTTTTTTAGCGATTTCTGCTTCTTTTTTAAGTCTTTCTGCTTCTTCCTTCTTAGCGCGTTCTTCTGCTTTGATGGTTTCTTCTTCTTCACGTTTAGCGATAAGTTCTTCTAAATATGCTTTGTCGTCTTCTGACCTAGCGAAGATAGCAACTTCGGTAAACTTGTCGAATAAGTGGCAGTGGTCCATATCGAAAGCAAGAGTGATTTCGCCACCAGCAGTAGTGGTAGAACGGCCATCAACTTTTGCGATAAGGTTAGAAATATCGTCTGCGATAGAAACTTCTTCTTCGGTGATTGCTTGTTTGGTTTTGCAGTATAATAATTTTTCTGCACCAAGCGCTTCAACAACGTCTACTTTAACGGTGAGGCTAGCAGTTTTTGCTTTTTCTAACCATTCAGCATCGTCGTGAATATCTTCTGGACGGATACCAAATGTGATTTCTTTATCGGTGTTTAGATATTTATCTAGGTTAACGATTAGGTTTACTTTTGATTGTGGAAGTAAAATTTTGTCATCGCCAAGTTCGATATATACTTTTGATTTAGTACCGGTAAGTTTAGCAGAATAGAAGTTCATTTGTGGAGTGCCGATAAAGCCTGCAACGAATTGGTTGATTGGATAATCGTATAGGTTGATTGGGGTATCAACTTGTTGCATAAAGCCATCTTTCATAACTACGATTCTGGTACCCATCGTCATTGCTTCGATTTGGTCGTGAGTAACGTAGATAAAGGTGGTTGCTAAACGGTTATGAAGTTTGGTAATTTCGGTTCTCATTTGAGTACGAAGTTTAGCGTCTAAGTTAGAAAGTGGTTCGTCTAGTAAGAAAACTTTTGGTTCACGAACAAGTGCACGGCCTAACGCAACACGTTGACGTTGACCACCTGATAGAGCCTTTGGTTTTCTTGATAAGTACATTTCGATACCAAGAATTCTTGCTGCTTCTTTAACTTTTCTGTCAATTTCAGCCTTTGGTTGTCTTCTAAGTTTTAGACCGAACGCCATATTTTCGTAAACGGTCATGTGTGGATAAAGTGCATAGTTTTGGAAAACCATTGCGATATCTCTATCTTTTGGAGCAACGTTGTTAACTAGGTTGCCGTCGATATAAAGTTCGCCCGCAGAAATTTCTTCTAAACCTGCAATCATACGTAGAGTAGTTGATTTACCGCAACCAGATGGACCTACGAACACGATAAATTCTTTGTCTTCGATATCAAGGTTGAAGTCTGATACAGCGGTAACGCCTGATGGGTATACTTTGTAAATACCTTTAAGATTTAAACTTGACATATTTTCCTCCTGTGGCTAAACGCCCACGTTTATTTTCGTATTTATTATACAATAAATATTGAAATTTTACCAACTTAAACTTGCACAAAGAAATTTTTTATATTTGTGCAAATTGCACATAGTTTTGCCTTTTGACTTAATCTAACTCATCAAGGGTTAGTTCAAAAGTCGGCGCAAATTCTTTTAGATAATAAACTACTGCGGGTTCGGTAATTTTTTTGAGTTCAGCGCCGATAGTAGATTTTGCCTTTTTAAACTCTAAATTTCCCGCCTTTAATTCTTCTATACATTTTATATACGCCGAAAGCCTGTCTGCATATTTTACAAAGGCATATTCTTTGCTAGAAGTGTCTGGTAGAACGAATTTTTCGTATTCTGGTTTTAGCGTTTCGGGTAGCATTGCCAAAATTCTTTCGGTGGCTTGTTTTTCTAGGTCTTTATACGCCGACTTGATTTCGGGATTAAAGTATTTTATTGGCGTGGGAAGGTCGCCCGTGATAACTTCGCCAACTTCGTGGTATTGCGCGTATAAAACTACTTTGGCGATATCTAGGTTATCGCCGTAGATTTTGTTTGAAATAACTGCAAGCGCGTGGGCAGTAACGGCAACTTGATGGCTGTGTTCCATAATATTTTCTTCTCTAATAGAGCGCATTAAAGACCATCTTTTAATATATTTCATACGCCCTAAAAATGCAAAAAATTTAAACATTATATATATGCTCCTTTTTTTATGGTTGTTTTTAGATTTATTGTAGTTCTGTTTTACGTTTGTTTTGTGTTTGTTTTGTGTTTGTTTTGTGCTTAAAATGATGTGGGTTTTTTATTTTAGCACATAAAATTGCTTGACGCAAGGGTTTTTTGGTGTTATTATATAACCATCAAAACAAAATATTCGCTATGGGTGCCTATTCGGCTGAGATTATACCATTGAATCCGCAAGATAATGCTTGAAGGAAAATGCAAAATTATTAGTCTTTACTCGCTCCCATAAGGGAGCGTTTTTCATTATAGCGAATAAAGGAGGCTTTTATGAACTTTTTACTCTTAAACTCTTATCTTATTGATAAGATAGAACCTTTCGCTAAATGGATAACTATTGGCGCGCTTGGTGTGCTTATTGTAGCACTTATCACGCTTGCCATTATAGACGCGATAAAAAAGAAAAAAGCACAAAAAGATAGTTTTTTAGTTAAAACTACCATTAAACCTATGGCGCTTGGCTTTTTCTTTTACGCGCTAATACTTGGCATTGCATTGCTAGTTTTAGAACTTTCTAAAAAATTCAGTAGCGAATACCTTGATGAAAACTGGGTTAATAAAGACGTTATTTCTTTGGTGCTTATTCCACTTGTTATAACGCTAATTTTAACGCTTGGGTGTAGCATCACGCTGTTTTTACTCTCTAAATCGGGCAAAAAGAACAAAAAAATAAGCCTAATTTTAGGGCTTATCGTGGCGCTTGCCTTTGTTATTACACTCGTGCTTGATGCTGTTTATTTTTCTAGGCACATTTTAGGCGACGGATATTACACCGAAGAAGGCTCTAACTTTAACTCAACGCTTTTGTATTTGCTTGCCGTTTTGCTTATAGCATTACTTATCGCCCTTGCATTTACCTTTGGCAGAAAAAACAAAAAGCCGTTTTCTTCGCACTCTATTGCGCTTGCGGGAATTTGTGTTTCGCTATCATTTGCGCTTTCTTATATCAAACTCTGGGATATGCCAACGGGTGGCTCTATCACGCTAGTATCACTTCTTCCCGTAATGATTTTTGCTTATATCTACGGCGCAAAGAAAGGTCTTTTAGTCGGCTTTTTATACGGGCTACTTCAAGCCGTGCAAGACCCTTGGCTTATCCACCCAGCACAATTCGTTTTGGATTACCCCGTTGCCTTTTCTTGCATAACACTTGCCGGCGTTATTAGTGACGTGATGAAAGAAACTTCTGCCCCAGCACTAACCTTTACTATCGGTGCAGTTTGTTCGGGCATATTTAGATACGTTAGCCATGTTATTTCGGGCGCGTTTGCTTTCGGCGCGTACGCTCCTAGCGAAACTACTAACTTTTTAAGTTATAGCGCAGTTTACAACTCTTACGTTTTTATCGACGTGCTCTTGGTTATCCTTGCAGGGCTTGTGGTTTTTTCTTCTAAATCTTTCGTTAAAGAAATAAACAAACTTGCACTTAAATAATCGCCAAATTCTGCCATTTTAGTTAAAAAAACGCGATTTTTTGTAAATCGTATCATTTTGTGATATTTTTTAACAAATACACTATATATTGGGCTTATGACATAAAAAATTTGTTAAAAATTTTCTAAAAAAATTTAAAAAACGGGGTTAAAACGCTTTACAAAAAAAATTTAAAGTAGTAATATAAATTGCGTTGATTAGGTCAACTAAAAATTGCTCATCATTTTCCCCCTTATCATATATTATTCAGGAAGCAGTAAACTTGGTTTATTGCTTTTTGATTTTAAAAGATTTTTAGCCAAAAAAAAGAATAAACGAACAAAAAAAGCCCGTGCAGTTTTGCTCTGCTCGGGCTATCTTTATAAACTATTCAATTAGTCTTCTTAGGCTCAATTAGTCTTCTTCTACAAATTCTTCGTCTTCTTCAAGCGCTTTACAAAATTCTTCGAAAACTTCGTCTAAAAGTGCTTCGTCTTCAATAGGAAGAAGTTCAGCAGTTTCTTCATCGTCGCCTGAAAGTTCGAAAATGATTAGGTCGTCTTCTGAAATACCTTCGATTTCTTCGGCAGGTTCAAAAGCAGAGTAATTTTTGCCTTTGTATTCGATAGTACCAACGAAAAAGAATTTAAGTTTTTTTCCGTCGTCGGTAGTTAAGGTCACAATATCTTCATTGCAACCACAATCGCAATCGTCGTGAGTGCAAGTGCAGTCTTTGTGTTCGTGTTCTTTACAGCCACAGTCTTTGTGTTCGTGGTTTTCGCAGTTGCAATTTTTGTTCTTTTCAGCCATTTTTATAATCTCCTTTATTTGTTTGTTCTTTTTTGTTCGTTTAAAAAACTTTCTAAAATCGTGGTCGCCGCAAGGCTATCAACGTAAGATTTGCGCTCTTTCCTATCAAAGCCTTGCGAAATTAAAACTTCTTCGGCTTCTATAGTGGTGCACCTTTCGTCTACTTCTATAATTTCTAGCCCAGTTTTTTCTTTGAGTTTTTCGATAAAAAATTTTGCCTTTTCGGTTTGAACTGATGGCGTTCCGTCAAAATTAACAGGCACACCACACACGATTTTGGTGGCAAACTTTTCTTTTACGATTTTTTCAATTTCTACTAGGTCGGCTTTAAGGTTTTTACGGTGCACGGTTTTAACGGGCAACGCGTATGAGTTAAACGGGTCCGAAACGGCAACGCCTATCCTTTTGTCGCCTATATCAAGGCTAATAAATCTTTCCACAATTATAGTTTATCACATTTTTTAATTTTTTACAATAAAAAAAGCAAGTTTTAGGCGCGACAGACAAAAGAATTTAAAAAAAGATAAAACGGCGAATATTTCGCCGTTTTTTAATTTTAATGCTTATAGAAAAATATTTTGTTGCCGTTATCGGCAAAATTCTTGCTTTTTTTATAATTTTCTTATTGCTTTTTTGCCGATAAAATATTATAATAGTATCTCAAGGAGAAGATATGAAATTTCTATCAGTTAAAGATGTTGCAAAAAAATGGAACTTATCCGAGCGTAGCGTGCGAAATTACTGTGTGCTAGGCAAGATAGACGGTGCTTTTTTAACGGGCAAAACTTGGAATATCCCCGAAGACGCTGTAAAACCTGATAAAGCGAACAAAAAAAGCAATACGCCAAAAACTCTTTTAGAACTATTGCTTGCTGAAAAAAACGCTAAAATACCAGGGGGGCTGTATCACAAAATTCAAATTGAACTTACCTATAATTCTAACCATATAGAAGGTAGCCGTTTAACGCACGAACAAACTCGTTATATTTTTGAAACTAATACTATTGGAATAGAAGGCAACACTGTGCGTGTAGACGATATCGTAGAAACAGCCAACCACTTTAAATGTATTGACTTAGTGCTTGAATATGCGACTAAATCTTTATCCGAAGCGTTTATTAAAGAGTTGCACCGTGTTCTTAAAAACGGCACTAGCGATAGCCGTTTAGACTGGTTTGTGGTTGGCGGCTATAAAAAACTACCTAACGAAGTTGGGGGACTTCCTACCACAAAGCCCGAAAACGTTGCTAGCGAAATTCGCACTTTACTTTCCGAATATAATACTACCAAAGAAAAAACGCTTGATGAAATTTTAGACTTTCACTATAGATTTGAGAGTATCCACCCTTTTCAAGATGGCAACGGCCGTGTTGGTAGGCTTATTCTCTTTAAGGAATGCTTAAAAAATAATATCGTTCCGTTTATCATTGACGAGAGCCATAAAATGTTTTATTACCGTGGTTTACGTGAGTGGAGTAGTGAGCGTGGATATTTGCGTGACACTTGCCTTTCGGCACAAGATAAGTTCAAAGTTTGGCTTGATTATTTTAGAATTAAAACGCTAATTGCCTATAAAAAATAAACTAATACTATAATACTACAATTAAGCAACTAATTTTTATAGGAGAATGAAATGTGTATTATTACATATAAATTTATAATTAGAGCGAAATACGAAATGGGTGCGCTTGGTTATAGACCTAAAAACGATAAATTACTAGATTTATCCGAATTAAATCAAAACGTTGTTAACACCTTGTTTAGATTAAAGAATAATGATGATGCGTTTAAGGCGTATTATCACTATTCTTGGATTTTAAAACACCATAAAAAGATAAAAAAAGCGCAAAAAAATTATAAATGGCAAAACAAAGACATAACCTATTATCCAATAGAACTTGATAGATATAAAAAATGTTGTAATAATATAGATATAGTGACCAATATGTTTTCTAAGAAAGTTGTAAGTCTATCAATGGATAAAACTATATTTGAAAAAACTTACACAAAAAAACCAAGTCAAAAACTTTTTAAACTAATCTCTATTAATGATAGAAATTTTATATTCACAAAAGACTATTTATCAACTATTAAACGAAAAAAATACTTAGATATAGAGAACGCCGTTGCCGAACTTGAATTAATTTATTTATCTAAAAAAGGGCAAAAATACATAAATTACATCACTTACAACGAAAATGTACTTAACAACCTATCAGGCTATGGGTCAGTAGAAGAAATCAAAGATTTTTTTAAGAGTATTGCTGCTTACCAAATTAATTCTGCTATAGAAACTACAACAATAGGTTATGTAGTTCTTACACAACAAACGTTCAATTTATTACAATAAAGATAAAACGGCGAATATTTCGCCGTTTTTTTATTACTCTTTATTTTCGGGTTTTTTGGTTTTAGAAAATTTTTCTACTCTTTCTTTAACCGATTCTTGCCCGTCTTTAACAAGTTGTCTTGCTTTTTGCGAGTTGGTTGCAACAAGTGCGCCACCAAGCATACCTAAAAGCACGCCACAAATAAAACTGTCTTCCATAGTGTCCCCCTTTTTAGAGTATTATGGGCAGTTTTATAAAATTTATTCTTTAATAAATCGCGCCAAATCCTAATCGCTAGATAAACTTTGTTTCTTTTCTAACGCTCGTGGGCGTTTTATTATAAACGCTAAAAAACACTTTTCTAAAATATCCCGAAGAACTAAAACCTAATCTATCGCAAATTTGTTCTATCGAATAGTTCGTGGTGGTTAAAAGGTCTTTCGCCTTTTCCGAAAGAATTTCTTGGCGCAAGCGGTTAGGGGTTTTTGACAAGCGTTTTTTCGTGTACTTAAAGAGCAAAGATTCGCTAACGCCTAAGACGTTGGCGTATTCGGGAATAGTTTTTTGCGGATTTTCTTTTATAAGCAAAATTAATTTTTCGCATATTGTTTCTTCGGTGGTGGCGTGTGCAAGTTCTAACTTTGGCTCTAGCAAACCTAAAAGATTATAAAGCGCGCCGATAGTGCCGTTATCAACGTTTTTATTTTTAGAAAGTGGTAAAAACGCGTTAAAAATTTCTTCGTTATAGTCTATCTTTTGTAGTTTAAACCCACTATCCGTTTTAGACGGAAAATACATAAAACCTATCGAATCAAACACCCCTTCGGGCGTGCCAATCCACGTTGAACAATATTTAAGACCTTTTGGGATATAAAACATTTCGTTTTCAGAAATCTCTAAAACACCCGAATCATATTCTATTTTGCCCTTGCCTTTTTTCATATAACCGATAAAATGCAGTTCTATACCGTGACTATTGTTGCTACGCTTAATTCCGTTAAACCTAAACTCGTTAAAACGGAAATTGTTATAAAATAATATATCGTTCATAAGTTTTTACCCGATTTCTTTTACAGAATTTTATACTACTCAAAAAGAATACTATATTTTTATATCTTTGTCAACGTGGTATAATATAATAAAAAAAGGAAGTTTTATTATGTATAAAAATAAAAGATTTTTGTTAATCGCCGGTGGTGGCACGCTTGGCACTTACGTTTCTAAAGAACTTTTAAGACTTGGCGCAAGAGTAGAAGTCGTTTGCCCAGAAGAAAAGATATCTAATTCTAAAAGGCTAACCTTTCATCAAAGTATGGCAACCGAAGAGTTTTTGAGCGAACTATTTTCAAAGTCTAGATACGACGGAATTGTAAACTTCGTGCATTACCCAAATTTCGAAGATTATAAAAAAATTCATCCACTGCTAATAAAAAATACCGACCACTTAATATTCCTTTCATCATATAGGGTTTACGCAAACGAACAGCACCCCATAACCGAAAGCGCGCCAAGGCTACTTGACGTTGTTAAGGACCAAGTGTTTTTAGACACCGAAAACTACGCCGTGCCAAAAGCAAGGTGCGAAGATTATTTAAGAAACGAAAGAAGTGGCGAGCCTTGGACGATTGTTAGACCTGTTATTTCGTTTTCGGCAAAAAGGTTCGACCTTTTAATGTACACGGGCGACAGAGTTATAAAAGCGAGCGAGCAAAACGAAACTCTTATAATGCCTGAACTCGTTAAAAACTATACCGCTGGACTAGACTGGGCTGGAAACACTGGCAAACTTATTGCCAACCTTTTACTTAAAAAAGACGCGTTTGGCGAAACCTTTTCAGTTAGTTCTGGGCAAAACTTAACTTGGGGGCAAGTTGCCGATATCTACCAAAAACTTATTGGCGTTAAAATTAATTGGGATACCGAAGATGCTTTTTTAGACTTTAACCCTATTTTAAAAGACGTTTTGGGCTATTCTTGGATGTGGAATTTTGATAGAAGATGCAATCGCGATATAGACTGCTCTAAAATATTAAAGGTGTCGGGGCTAACTGCAAAAGACTTTTGTTCTATAGAAGACGGAATAAAAGTTGAACTAGAAATTTATAAAAACAGCACTAAAAACTAAACGATTAAAAAAACGATTAAAAAAACGCTTGGGAGAAAATCACCCAAGCGTTTTAATTTTTAAATTTGCAATAATATTTCTTCTAGCAATACTTTTGCTTGAATTTCGTTTATTGCGTTCATTTCTTTACCAGCATTGTATTTTGTATTATAAAACTCTAAATGTGCTTTATTATACCATACAATCTCCGTATTTTCTAGTTTAGCGTGCGCTTCTACGCACTCTTTAGACTTATTATCGTTATGCTTTTTTCTACAACAAACTACACATAGTTCACAGCCCTTATCTTTAAAAATTGAAAATGCTTTCTCTAACTCGCTTTCGTTATCTCCAACGGACGTTATCCCCACAATATGATTTTGTATTTTGAATATCGCTCCAAAATCGCCCACCTGGTTTATATTTACATAAAATTCTTTTTGATAAAGTGAACAAAGCAACAGATATAATTTTGTTATTACAGACGTTTTGCCACAATTTGCACGCCCTTGTAACGCAATTATTTTCATTTTTTCTCCTCCGCAATTTAATTTTCTCCCCAAGTCACTATAGCATCGCCACTAATCCAATAATCATCCCAACCAGTAGGTTTTATGGTTGCCTCACAAAGAATTCTTAACGCGCCACCATATTTATAAAAAGCTCTTTCCCCCACAACCAGTACGCTATCTGGGATTGTTACGACTAACAATTCATTTGCCTCAAAAAACGCATATTCTCCTATCTCTTTTACGCTATCAGAAATCGTAACTCTTTTTATATTTCTATCATAATAAAAAGCATATGCGTTGATTTTTGTGATATAATTTGGTATAAATAAATTCGTTTCTTTTCCAACATAATCGAGCAAGATTTTTTCATCTCCACTCGTAAATATAACGTAACCGTTGTCTTGAATTATTTGACTTTTTGTAACACCACTGTCACTATTATAGACTTTTAGGGCATGTTCCCCAATTCTTCCATTAGAAAAACTCCCTCGTTCTATCGTTATGTTCGTTGATTTGTTAATTACTTCTGCCAACCTATAACAATCTTCAAACGCGCGCTCTCCTATGGTTTCGACATTACTGCCTATTGTAACACTTGTTAAGCTCTCACAATGATAAAATGCATAAGCCCCAATACTTGTCACGCTATCAGGAATAATTATATTTCTTAAATTATTACAAAAATTGAAAGCATCAGAACCGATATACGTTACACTATTAGGAATAATTACACTTGTTAACCTGCCGTGCCACCAAAAAGCATTGCCTCCTATACCCGTTACACAATCTGGAATAACAAGCTCTTCTCCATTAAAACTATCTTTAGTTCCAACAATATCACATATCGTAGTTGTTGAATAAAAATCAAATATTGCCATTTCTGATTTTGTTTTTAATATAGCCGTCACATTTTTGTCAACAATAAAAGAATATTCCTCCTCTGTAGACAATAATACGTTTTGACTATACCATCCACTAAATTCGTATCCTAAATTTAAAACTACGGAAACGGTAATTTGCGTCCCATATTTATACTTTCCTGCTCCTATAATAGTTGCTTTCTCAATATCATTACATGATATTTCATAACTATTTCTCGTATAATAAACTCTCAAAATAGTCGTTCCGTCACCATTTAGGCTATCACTAACTTTACCCAAACTAGAATTAAAAGTAAAATGTTCATAATCCAAAATTTCAGCCTCTACAACAGTATCCGTTGTGCCCGTTTCGGCTAAAGTATTTACTTTGATATACTGGTCGTTGTCTAAATTTTGATGATAATACTCCACAACGTACGGCGTGTTGTTATCAGCAAGCCAGCAAGCATTAACCGTTGTATTTTGCATAACGGGTTTTGTAAAATCGTAATTTAAACTCAAAGTATATCCTGCTTTGATATCATTACAAACTTTCGTTATGTCAAACGCATCTGCAAACCCGTCTTCTTCTACGTATTGTTTTTCAATTTCCATGCCGTCTGCCGAGTTAAAAACAACCTCGTAGATAGGTCTACGACGTATAGTTATCGAGTATAGTTTTGTATCACTTTCGTCATTATATAGAATATAAACGTTATTGTCGCCTACCTCTAAAGATATAGTTTTGCTAATTATCAACGTTTCACAAGTTATCTCTTTATATACTTGATAGGTGGCGTTTCCATATACCTCTATTTCATCTAAAAACGAAAAAGTCGTAGTGCTGTTACTTACTTTACCATAAACGTTGTTGTCGTTTACCGATAACGTATTAAAAACAATTTTATTATTTAACTCTTCGCTACCCTCTCCATTGTTTTGGGGGTTGCCACAGCCAGCAACGCCCACTAAAAGCGTAGTTAACGAAAAAACTAATAGGATAAATTTTAATACTTTATGCATTTTCATCTCCTTTTTCCCTTTTTTACATAATTATAATAGAACTATAGTTCTATGTCAAATATTTTAAGAACAAAAGTTCTATAATTTAAGTATGATAAGGGAAATGATTTTTAAAGAAAATTTAAAAGAGTTATTGTTGCAATATAATATGTCGCAAGCAAGACTTGCTAAAGAGATAGGCGTCAGCCAGCGTGCAGTATCTAAATGGTTAATCGGGCAAGCAGAGCCAACGGCTACAAATTTATTTAAGATTGCCATTTATTTTGATATTTCTTTAGACTTTTTGCTAGGACTAAAAGACGTATAAATTTAAAACAAAAAACGCTTGGGAGAAAATCACCCAAGCGTTTTAATTTTATACTATTATTTTCTTCTTTCGTAATCTGCGCATTTACTATAAACTTCTAGTGCGCCCAAATCTCTTTGTTCTTTTAGGCAGTATGGATAAGTCGCATAGCCTTGCCCTTCTCTAATCCGATAATAAGCGCAGTTTTTGCAACTTCTGTCGTCTGTTTTTACGCTACCAGCACGAGCAGGCACGTAAGAAGGGCCTTTTATAATACGTTCTATGATATTGTATAAAGGGCCAAACCTTAACCCTGCTATCACGAAAAGTGCTATTTCGTATGGTATATAATACGTAGAGCCCGAATTGGTTATCAACTTATAGTATAGTGGTAGGGCTGTAACAAAATTTCCCAAAATCCAGCCCGCCAAAATGCAAAGCCAAAACAAAATATCATACACTATGCCCCCAACTCTCCACTTTTGCAAAAGCGTATGCCCAAATATCGTATAAACTAGGGTTAATATAACCACGAACGAACAAGCCATCTTAGTGCCAGAGCCAAACGGGGTAAACGGCTCGTAAAATATAGACATCGCCGTAAGCGCAAACGCGCTAAATTTCCAACCGATTTCTACACCCTTTTCGCCTTCTGAACCAAAGCATAGGTTTAAGATTAATATTGGAACAAAACATAAAAGCGCAAAGTCGTTATAATTGCCCCACTCTGGAAACAACCAGCCTAGCCCAAAAATTGCACCAACGAACAACGCCCAAACAAGAACTCTTATCCCCCAAGGAAGTCTATCGTTCCAAAAATATAGCATTTTATTGCACCCCCTAAATTCAACTTTTTTATTATAACACCGTGCATTTTGTTTGTCAATAAAGTAAAACTTTTCTATCTTTTTATCTAGGCAACACAAAACGCTTGGGTGATTTTTGCGCCCAAGCGTTTTTTTATTTTATTTAGTTATTTGTTTTTTATTACGCGTTCTTTTTAGCAAGGTAATCTTCGATTGCCTTTTTAATTGCTTCTTCCGCTAGAACTGAGCAGTGTAGTTTTTGCGCAGGAAGCCCACCAAGCGCTTCTACAACCTTGCTGTTGGTGACCTTTAAGGCTTCTTCAATTGTCATACCCTTTACCATTTCGGTTGCAGTTGAACTAGTTGCAATCGCTGCGGTGCAACCAAAGGTTTTGAATTTAGCATCTACTATAATATCGTTTTCGATTTTAAGGGTTATTTGCATTATATCGCCACAAGACGCGTTGCCAACCGTGCCGATACCATCTGGGTTTTCAATTTCACCAACGTTTTTTGGATTTTTAAACGCTTCTATTACTTTTTCGTTATACATTTTTAATCTCTCCTTTCGCGCTAAATAACGGCGACATTTCTCTTAATTTTTGTACTGCATTTTTTAGTGTGTCTACGGCATAGTCTATTTCTTCTTCGGTGTTATTTTTGCCAAACGAAAACCTGATTGAGCCGTGTGCAAGCGCTTCTTCTACGCCGATTGATAAAAGCACGTGCGATGGCTCTAACGAACCTGACGAACACGCCGAACCACTGCTTACGGCTATCCCTGCAAGGTCTAGCGTAAAGAGTATTGATTCGCCTTCGATATATTCAAAAGAAAAGTCTGCATTTGCAGGTAATCTATTTTCTCTTGGCCCGTTAAGGTAAGCATAAGGTATTTCTTTTAGCACTCTATCAATAAATCTATCTCTTAAAGCCGATACCTTTTTGTTATTTTCTTCTCTTTTTTCGGTTGCTAGTTCTAACGCCTTTGCAAAACCCACAACGCCAGCAACGTTGGTTGTGCCACCGCGTTTTGTTCTTTCTTGGTGACCACCCGTTAAAATACTTTTCACTTTTAAGCCGTTTCTAATATACAACGCGCCAACGCCTTTTGGCCCGTAGATTTTATGTGAACTCATACTCATTAGGTCTACGCCTAGCGCCTTTACGTCAATGTCTAAAACGCCTAGTGCTTGAACAGCATCGGTAAACGCAAGAGCGCCGTGTTCGTGTGCAATTTCAACGATTTCTTTAATAGGTTCTATCGTGCCGATTTCGTTGTTTGCCATCATACAAGCAACTAAAATAGTTTTATCGGTTATAATGCTTTTTAAGTGTTCTAGGTCGATAAACCCAAACTTATCAACCTTCATAAAATCTACCTTAAAGCCTTCTTTAACAAGGTCTTTACAAGTAGAAAGCATTGCAGCGTGTTCGATAGGGCTAATTATTATGTGATTGCCTTTTTCTTTGTAGCCGTGCGCAACGCCCCTTAGCGCCCAGTTATCGCCTTCCGTTCCACCCGAAGTAAAATACACTTCGTTTGGTTTAGCGTTTATAATTTTTGCTATCTTATCCCTAGCGTTATCAACGGCGTTCATTGCCTCTCTGCCAAACGCGTGTTGGCTGTTGGCGTTGCCGTATATTTCGGTTAGATAAGGCATCATAGCGTTTAATACGTTTTTATCAAGCGGTGTGGTTGCCGCGTGGTCGAAATAAATTTTCTTTTCCATAGTATCCCTTTATTTTGTCGTTTTATTCAACTTGTCCTTCGATTGCTTGTTTTAGCGTGATAGAATCAAGTAATTCATTTATTCCCTCGTGCAGTTTTTTCCATACCCTACTAGAAGGACAGCATTTACATTTTCCACCCGCTTTAACGCACTCTACAATATTCATATCGTCTTCTAATGCGCGCACGATATCGCCAACCGTGATTTCTTCTGGCGAACGTTTTAGTTTATAACCACCACTTGCGCCACGCTCCGCACAAACGATATCTCTTTTAGATAAAATGCGCATTATTTGTTCTAAATATTTGCCAGACACCGCTATCATACTTTCTAGGGTGCTTGCCGATACCGAACTCTTTTGATAATTTTGCCCAAGTATTATGCACGCCCTTAGCCCGTAGCGTGTTTTAGATGAAAGTTTCATTTAAGTGTTTCCTTTAATTGCAACCATTTTAGTTGCAATTCTATTTTAGAACATTTTTTAGGGGTTTGTCAAATAAAATAACGGGCAAAAGCAATAACTTTTACCCGTTTTTATAGTTTTATTTAGTTTACTGAGATTTTGCAAAAATTATTTAAGCGTGATTTTTTCTTGGCCACCCATAAATGGTCTTAAAACTTCTGGAACGGTTATTGAACCATCTGCGTTTTGGTATTGTTCGATAATTGCAGGGAACACACGGCTAGTTGCAAGACCAGAGCCGTTTAGGGTGTGTAAAAATCTAGGTTTACCAGTTTGTTTATCTCTAAACTTGGTGTTGTTTCTTCTTGCTTGATAGTCGTTAGCGTTAGAAACTGAACTAACTTCTTTATAAATACCCATAGATGGTATCCAAACTTCTATGTCGTACGTTCTTGCCATAGATGCAGAACAGTCGCCCGCAGCAAGTTTAGAAACCCTGAAATGAAGACCAAGTTTTTCCATAAGTGATGCGGCTTTATTAACAAGTTCGTCAAACGCTTCTCTCGAATGGTCTGGGTGAGCGTATTGCACCATTTCTACTTTGTTAAATTGGTGTCCCCTAATCATACCGCGTTCTTCGGCACGATAAGAACCTGCTTCTTTACGATAACAAGGCGTGTAAGCGAAAAGTTTGATAGGTAAAACACTTTCGTCTAAAATTTCGCCCGAATAAATGTTAACTAACGCAGTTTCGGCAGTTGGGAGCATAAAACGATTTTTCTTTCTGTCTTCATCGCAGTCTAGCCAGTAAACTTCATCAGAAAATTTTGGAAACTGACCAGCACCAAGACCACAATTATAGCCAAGTTGGTGTGGCGGTAAAATAAATTCGTATCCATCTTTAACGTGCTCACTAATAAAGAAGTTTAGTAGCGCCCATTCTAGCCTTGCCCCGTCACCACGGTATAGCCAAAAACCACCACCAGAAAGTTTAACACCCCTTTGGTAATCGATAATGCCAAGGTTTGTGCAAAGGTCTACGTGGTTTTTAATATCGAAATCAAATTCAGGTTTTGAGCCAACAACTTTAATAACTTCGTTATTTTCTTTTTCGCCTGAAAGCAAATCTTCGTCTGGAATATTAGGGATAACTGCTAAAAGGTTAAAAATTTGTTCTTCTAATTCTTTAACCTTTTGGTCGCATTCTTCGATTTTAGCGCCAAGTTCGCGCATTTCGATAAAGATATGGTCAACGGGTTTACCTTGTTTTTTTAGCATAGGAATTTCGGAAGAAACTTTATTTCTTTGCGCTTTATAGCCTTCTACTTCGGCAATAAGTTTTTTACGCGTATCGTCTAGTGCTAAAATGGTATCGAAGTCTGCTTCGTACCCTTTGTTTTTAAGTAGTAGCGTTATTTTTTCTTTTTCTTCACTAATTCTTTTAAGGTCTAACATAAATTTCTCCGAAAAACTTAAATTTTATAGTAATATTATAACCCTATTTTTAATTAAAAGCAATCTTTTTCGTTTGTTTATTTTTAACATTTTTATTGCCCTACGCCCTTTTTTTAGAGATTTGCGAAAATTTTTAACAAAAAATCTTTTTATTCACTTAATTTGTCTTGCTAAACTAGATATTAAAGTGCTAAAATATATAAAAGGTAGGACGATATGAAAGATAGAATTTTTAACATTAAAGAATTTATCGACAAGAACGGAAAGGTCACCTTTCACGAACTAGAAAACGCTTTTCCAGACGTTTCTTCTATGACCATTAGGCGTGACCTTGCTAAACTAGAAGAACAAAATTCGATTATTAAGATTTCGGGTGGCGCAATTTCGGTTGATAGTTTTATTCACACCAAAGAAGCCGACTTTACCGAACGCATAAACTTTAATATGGCCGAAAAGGTTGAAATCGCTGAAAAGGCTGCTGAAATTGTTATGCCAAAAAGTTGTATTTTTATCGACGGGGGCTCTACAACGACTTACTTTGCTAGGGCGCTTAAAGATGAAAACTACTATATTATTACAAACGCGCTTATCGTTGCTGAAACGGTTATGAGAAAAGAAAAACCTACCGTTGCGCTTCTTGGTGGCGACCTTACTAGGAACAATTTTATAACCGTTGGAAAAACTTGCAACGACTATATAAATCAATTAAATATTCAAACGGCGGTTATGACTGCTACGGGATACATTAAAGATACGGGTTGTTTTACTTGTGGTAGCCAAGCCGAAGCCGAAGTTAAAATGAACGTTATTAAAAAAGCCGATATGGTTATAATGCTTATCGATAGTTCTAAGGTCAATAAAAAAACGCCTTACACCTTTGCCTCTTTAGAAGACATAAATTGTATGGTAGTAGATAAAGACTTCCCAAAAGAACTCAAAAAGATTATCGCAAGCAAAGGCTTAAAAATTATTTAGAAATCACGTAGGATAAAAATATGTTTAAAAAATTAAGGGCAGACATAAACGCTGCCAAGAGAAACGACCCTGCTGCTAGAAGTAAGTTTGAAATATTTTTTACTTATTCGGGCGTTAAGGCTCTTAAATGGCATAGGGTTGCGAACTTCTTTTATAGAATAAAATTTAAATTTTTAGCAAGAGTTTTAAGTCAATACGCAAAGTGGCTAACGGGCACGGAAATTCACCCAGCGGCAAAAATTGCGCCCGGTGTGTTTATCGACCACGGCGCAGGCGTTGTTATTGGCGAAACGGCAGAGATTGAAGAAGGCGTTATTATCTACCAAGGCGTGACGCTTGGGGGTACGGGTAAAGAACACGGCAAACGCCACCCAACCATTAAAAAAGGCGCAATAATTTCAGCAGGTGCGAAAATTTTAGGTGGGTTTACGGTTGGCGAATATGCGAAAATCGGCGCAGGCGCTGTTGTGCTTAAAGAAGTGCCTGCATATGCTACGGTTGTTGGCGTGCCTGCACGAATAGTTAGAATTAACGGCGAAAAAGTTGCCGACCTTATCCCTGAAAAACGCGACCCAATGCTTGAAGAAATATGCCATCTTAGAGAAAAGATTTTTGAACTTGAAGAAAAGTTAGCAAAAATCGCAGACAAAAAAGAACAAGATAAATAATAGGTTATATATGAAAATTTACAATACTTTAACGGGAACAAAACAAGAATTTAAGCCACTTATAGACGGCAAAGTCACTATGTACGCTTGCGGTATAACCGTTTCGGGCGAAGCGCATATCGGGCACGCTTACCAAGCACTTATTTACGATATTATTAGAAAATATTTAGAAAAAATCGGCTATGACGTGACCTATGCTAGAAACTACACCGACGTTGACGATAAAATTATAGCAAAATCCATAGAAACGGGTATTCCGTCTGATGAATACGCGCTTTCTATGATAAAGAACATAGACGCGCAAATGGCAAGGCTAGAAGTTGGTGAGCCTTCGGTTTGGATTAAAGCAACCGAGTGTATTGATGAAATTATTGCGTTCGTTAAAGGTCTTATCGAAAAGGGGCACGCTTACGCTACCCCTAAGGGCGACGTGTATTTTTCTGTTGACTCTTACCCGTCTTACGGCAAGTTATCACACCGCAATCTAGAAGACGCGCTTAACGGCGTTAGAGTTGATAACGATGAAATGAAGAAAAACCCACTAGACTTTGCGCTTTGGAAGTCTGCAAAACCGGGTGAACCTATGTGGGATTCGCCTTGGGGTAAAGGCAGACCGGGTTGGCATATAGAATGCTCTACTATGAACAGAATTACTTTTGGCGACCAAATTGATATTCACGGTGGTGGTAGAGACCTTATTTTCCCACACCACGAAAACGAAATTGCGCAAACCGAAGCACTTACGGGTAAGCCGTTTGCTAACTTTTGGATACACAATGGTCTAATCAAAGTTAACGGGCAAAAAATGAGTAAATCTCTTGGAAATAGTTTGTTCCTTAAAGATTTACTTGATAAATATTCGCACGAAACCATTAAGTTTGCATTGCTTTCTACCAACTATCGTGGGGATATAAACATAACCGACAGCCTTTTCCCCGATGCGCAAAAACATTTAGAAGGTTTTTATAAAATCTATAAACTAGCCATAGAAAAAGGCTTTGCGATAGACGGCGAATACGCGTTAATTGACCAAGAATTTAACAACGCTATGAGCGACGACTTTAACACGGCGCTTGCGCTATCTAACCTATTCGGCTATTTTAAAAAAGCCAAAGCGTTAATAAATTCGGGCGACGAAACGGGCGCGAAAATGCTTGCGCAAATTAAAAAGACTTATTCTCTTCTTGGCCTATTCACTTCTGCGCTTAACGCCTTTTTAGAAAATGACAATGCTAGTGCTGATAGTGGCGCGTCGGAAGAAGTTAAAAAGATTGCCGAAGAAAGATTTACGGCAAGACAAAACAAAGACTGGGCAAAATCAGACCTACTTCGCGATGAACTACTTAAACTTGGCTTTATTGTTAAAGATAGTAAAGACGGATACGAACTCATTAAAAAATAAAGGACGACTATTATGATTACTTCTAAAGAATTAAGAGATAAATGGATAAAATTTTACGAAGAAAGAGAGCATCTTAACATTGGTGCTGTTTCGCTAATCGGCGACGGCACTACGGGTGTTATGTTTAACGTTGCAGGTATGCAACCACTTATGCCTTATCTTCTTGGCAAACCACACCCATCGGGAAAAACTAGACTATGCAACGTTCAAGGTTGTGTTAGAACGGTTGACATTGAATCGGTTGGCGATGCTACGCACTTTACGTTCTTCGAAATGATGGGCAACTGGTCGCTTGGGGATTACTTTAAGAAAGAAAAAACTAAATGGACTTTTGATTTGCTTACAAAAGTTTTCGGCTTTGACAAAAACAAAATTTGTTCTACCGTTTTTTGTGGCAATGATAGCGTGCCAAGAGATGAAGAAACTGCGTCTTATCTAAAAGAACTTGGAATACTCCCTGAAAACATTTTCTATCTTGACAAAAAGGACAACTGGTGGGAACTTGAAGGCACGGTTGGCACGCCTTGCGGACCTGATAACGAGTGGTTCTATCCAAGAGAAGATTTAGATAAAGATTCTTCGGACTTCACCACTTCTAATCGATACGTAGAAATCGGCAACGACGTTTATATGCAATACAAAAAACTAGAAGGCGGAAAATACGTTGAACTAGAAAACAAAAACGTTGATACGGGATTTGGGCTTGACAGACTACTTCTTTTCTTAAACGGGCTAGACGACGGATATAAAACCGACCTTTTTATTGATAGCGTTAAATACCTAGAAAAGGTTGCAGGCGTTTGCTACGACACGGATAAAAACGCGCAAAAGGCTATTCGTATTATTTGCGACCACACTAGAACTGCCGTTATGCTTATCGGCGACGTGAACGGAATTGTTCCATCTAACACGGGCGCAGGATATATTTTAAGAAGACTTATTCGCCGTGCTATTAGATACTGCAAAAACCTTGGTATTGACACGATAGAAATGCAAAACGTTGCTAAAATCTTTATTGAAAAAGTTTACGATACGGCTTACCCACTACTTGTAGAAAAGAAAGACTATATCCTTGCTGAACTTGATAAAGAAACCAAAAAATTCGAAGCCACCTTATCTGCTGGTATGAAGGAATTTGAAAAATGCGTTATCGGCATTGAAAGAAAGAACGCGTTTATGCTTTCAAAAGACCCTAACTACGTTTTAGAAAAAGCAATTTCTGGTAAGCAAGCGTTTAGACTTTACGATACCTATGGTTTCCCACTAGAACTAACCTTAGAACTTGCAGAAGAAAAGGGCTTTACCGTTGACCAAGACGGATTTAATGAGGCGTTCCGTGAACACCAAGAAATTAGTAAGGCAAAAGCCGTTTCTGCTAAGGGTGGTTTAACAGAGCAAAGCGAAATTGCAACTAAATACCACACCGCAACACACATTATGCTTGCAGGACTAAGAAAAATGTTCGGCACTTCTACCGAACAAAAAGGTTCTAACATTACTGATGAAAGACTTAGATTCGACTTTAACTTAGACCACAAAATGACCGAAGAAGAAATTGCTACGCTAGAAAACTTTGTTAACGACGTTATTGCTAGAAAAATCGACGTGGTTAAATCCGAAATGCCGTTTAGCATTGCAGTAGAAAATGGGGCTTACGGCGTTCTTAAAGTTGACGATGAAAACCAAAACGTTTCTATTTATACAATAGACGGGGTTGACAAGCAAATTTGTGGTGGCCCACACGTTAAAAACACGGGCGAACTTGGTAAATTCAAGATTAAAAAAGAAGAAAGTTCTTCTTCTGGCGTTAGAAGAATTAAGGCTGTTTTAATCTAACAAACTAAAACAATAAACAAGTAAAGGCAAAATTTTTTCACACGATGGGAGAAAAATTATGAAACTAGCATTTTTAGGCGACAGCATTACAGAAGGTTATGGAGCAAGCGCAATAGAACTACGATACGTAGAACAAGTTAAAAATATGCTTGGCTCAGAAGTTATTAACTACGGCATTGGCGGAACTAGACTCGCTAGGCAATTAGCGCGCACTACTTCTAGCCACGCGCACGATATAGATTTTAATATGCGCACTCCACTTTTAGATAAAACTGCCGATAAGATTTTTGTGTTTGGTGGCACTAACGACTACGGGCACGGCGTTGCCCCTATCGGAAAAAAAGGCGATTACGACGCGTTTACCTTTCACGGCGCAATAAATATGCTTTTCTCTACCCTAATCGGTATGTACGGCAAAGATAACGTTATAATTATGCTACCACTAAAAAGGTATTGTATGAACACGCCAAACACAATTAGCAATTTGCGCCTTGCCGATTACGTTGAAATTATTAAGTATTACGTTGATTACTACGGCTTAAAGTATATAGACCTATTTAACGACTGCTTGCCCGAACCTGATACTAACGCGCCTAGCGAATTTTTTACTGATGGCTTACACCCTAACGATAAAGGGCATAAACTAATTGCTGAAAAAATTTGCGAGTTTATAAAAAACGATAAGTAATTGGTTTGACAAAGCAAAAAAAATATCTTATAATGTTTAGGCTGTGTTAAACAGCCTAAACATTATTTGACAATTAAAATATAAGCACCATTAGCTCAATTGTAAACTGAATGAGCCGTCTAGTTTGTCCGTCGTTCGTATTTCCTACGCTTCGCTTCGGGCACAGAGCTACGCTCCATCCAATTGAGCAATAAAAAAACTTAATAAAATATTAGCACCATTAGCTCAATTGGATAGAGCGTTGCGCTACGGACGCAAAGGTTAGGGGTTCGAGTCCCTTATGGTGTGCCAAAATATCCCAAGTAGATTTTTCTGCTTGGGATTTTTGTTATATAAATTAAAGGGACTCGAATTAGGAGAAAATTTGCTTGCAAATTTCCCGCAGGGTAAACAGTGGACACCCACTGTTTATCGGGAGGCTCGAGAGAGGCGAGTCCCTTATGGTGTGCCACGAAAAGTCTAAATCGAATTTTTTTCGATTTAGATTTTTTGTTTGTAGTTTCTAACGGGATTGTCCCTTGGGCTTTAGCCGTTCGTAGCAAAGCGGAGAACATAGTGTGCCAAAATATCCCAAGTAGATTTTTCTGCTTGGGATTTTTGTTATATAAATTAAAGGGACTCGAATTACTGTCACTCTTTGCAACAGCCAGCCGACACCAGCGGTGTCGGTCTACGGCAGACTGAATGAGTCATCCTTTCTTTCTTATAGTATATTCGCTCGGTGATAAGCCGTATTGCGCCTTAAAGGCTCTGTTGAAATATGAAATGTTGTTAAAACCGCATTCCAAGGCGATGTCAATTATTTTATCTGACGTACTTAACAATAGTGTCTCCGCTTTTTTTAGACGCAACTGAAGGCAATACTGATGGAAATTCATACCCATTTCTTTTTTGAATAATCTTCCCATATATTTCTCGTTTTTATGATAAAGAACGGATAACTCCCTGAGCGTCGGATTAAAACAAAATGTTTGATCGGCATGTTGTTTTAGTGATGAAACCAACCAATGAAGCTTGGTGGAAACTTTTGGTTCCGCCGCGTAGAGCATTTTTATATAGTCGCAAACAATTTCGGCAATACCCAAAAGCTCGTTCGTGTTATTAACATATTCACATTCTTGTAGTTGTTCGTATAACGTTTGCTTGTCTACGTGGGTGTAACGGCACGTTTTTTCTATTCTGTTTTTGGTTTGATCTATATCTACAATCGTATTCCCGACGTAAACGACAGCTGATACCGTTTCTCCTATAATCACAGGTATGGCCGCTTCGTAAATGCCGTACGGGCAGTGACCGCAAAGCGGTGTTCTTGAGGCAACCGCCTTGGTGTTGGCGAGATCTTTGCAATACAAACAAGTGCGGTATCCCTTTTCTGTGGACTTTGCAATATCACAAAATTTTTTTGAATGAACGACGTTTTGAAAGGCAATTTTAGTTGACGGTGTATTTAAAATTCCGCTCACATCCAAAATGCTGATGTGTATTTTCCTTTCCTTTGTAAGCATATCAATAAGAAATTGAAGTTTTTGCATTTTTTTATCCTAACGATACTTTTTTATATTATTTTATCATATAAGTTTCTTTTGTGCAATATTATTTTATCTTTTGTATAAGATAAATTTGTGTTGTAGTGTTATAATAAAGAAAAAATTGGAGGTTTACGATGAAAAGAAACGCCAGAGAACCGCATATAATTGTTCCAATAAGCATCGAGCTTGATTGGCCGACGGTGGACGAAATAGTGGAGTCCATAATTGAACAGCAAGAATACTTTGAAATTGATTGCTTTATTTTGTCAGGACCGGCGGGCGGATGGCGAAGCCTCGGATACCCAAGCGACGGCGATTTTGATAAACTTGCGCGAGTTTTTTTAGAGGTCAAGGAAAGATTAAAGGGAAGGGACATCTCTCTGGGATGGTGGGATACTCTTACCGTGAAATCGGGAAGGTGTGATGATTTTACCCCTATCGTAAAGTATGATGGCAATCCGCATCCCTTCGCGAACTGTCCGCTGTGCACGGCTTTTCAAAATAAATTCGCAGCCAATGTTGCCAGATTCGCAAAAATAGCAAAGCCGGACTTTATTATCTTCGAGGATGATTATTCAATCAATGCCGCTGCAGGCGGATATGGTTGCTTCTGCGAAACTCATCTTTCCGAATTCTCAAAGAGAGAGAGGCGAAAATATACTCGCGAGCAGTTGATGGAGATATTTGAAAAAAGAGACGAGGAGTCGCTTGCTATTTTGAAAAGATACCGTGAACTGTCGCGTGACAGTATGGTTTCTCTGTCAACGCGCATTCGCTGCGAGTTGGATAAGGACTCTCCCGAAATTCCTATGGGACTTATGCAACCCGGAAGCGCGGACAAAGATGGAGAATCCACCGTTGCGGTGTGCAAAGCTCTTGCGGGAGAGCGTCATAAACCGTTCTGCCGCTTCTACGGTACTTACTATAACGGCGGTGAGACCAAGAAGATTCCTTGCATTATCTATCACGCCATACACGATGTACAGCATATAGATGAAGAATTTGGATTTTACCACGAATCCGATACTTTCCCTCACACCAGATTCTTTGCTTCTGCCAAGCAGATGAAGGTCTTTCTTTCCATCGCCTATTCTCAAGGTTTTATCGGATCGACGTTACAGACGCAGCAGCTGCTTGACGATCCTGGGGAAGAAAAGGCTTACGGAAAAATGCTCCGCAACGAAAAGAAACGTTTTGGAGCGTTAATCGATGCGGTTGCGAAATGTAAAAGAAACGGTGTGGAGATTCCGTACTCTCCGTTTTACCATAACCTAAACCGCGGTCCGAGCAACGTTCCCTTGTGGGTAGGAACGCTCTCGGCATTTGGCATTCCATATATTACGACCGCTAACAAAACAGCCTTTATCGACGAGGTAATCGCAACTTACGCCACCGATGAGGAGATACTTCGCTATCTGTCGGGAAACCTTTTCCTTGACGGAGATGCGGCATTGGCGCTATGTAAACGTGGATACGGAAAGTATATCGGGGTTTCTGTAGGAGATAACGTCGGCGTTGGAATGATTGGCTACGATCTTGGTGCAAGAGAAGTGATATTGCCTCCCTTCGATAGCTATTCCAAGGGCAAGCATATGCCTATCGCCCATATGTTTGCAAACGGTCACAACGGAATTTTAAGAAAGCTGACTCCCGTTGATGACGGTGTGGAAATTATAAGCGAGGCGGTCACCTTTGATAAGCGCAGTCTGACACCGGCTATGACCCGATTCGTAAACTCTTTGGGTGGAAAGATTATAGTTATGGGTTTGACCCTTGAACATAACTTGTCGCAATCGCTATTTAATTACCGCAGAATGAAACTTTTTACCGAGCTCTTGAAATGGTGTGATACAGAGCTTCCTCTCGTGATTGGAGAGCCGAATATACACCTTATTTGCAACGAGAGCAAGGAGCAAGAGCCCTTTTCGCATATTGTTACGGCTATTAATCTCGGTGACGATGCTATTGATGGTATACAGCTCTATCTGCCCGAGAAAATGAGAGGTAAGAATCTTCTCGAGCTTACCGAGTCCGGAGAATGTGCGCCTGTCAGTTATGAAGAAAACGGTGACGGTGTGTATATTTCTAGGCTATTTGAATCGTGTGAGCCGATATATATTATGTTTAAATAAGAGATATTTATCTACCCACTTTTTGTGTTGTAGTGTTGTAATAAAGAAAAAATTGGAGGTTTACTATGAAAAAATATGATCTTGCTGTAATCGGAGGCGGCTTTGCGGGAGTGGCGGCGGCATTGGCTGCTGCAAGAGGCGGTGCTAAAGTTCTGATTGTTGAAAAATCAAATTGTCTCGGTGGTGCGGCGGTGAACTGCCTTGTCAATCCTTTTATGCCGTATTGGACTGAGATAGACGGGAAGCGAGTTGATCTTTCTGCTGGTATCTTTAAGGAGATACATGCCCGTCTGGAACATCATAACGCGATGAGTAGGGAAAGTTTTTTGGAAGAGGAACTGAAATATATTCTGAATGAAATGGTTGCCGAGGCGAACATCGACTTGCTTTTCCACGCTTATATTTTCAAAGTAGAGAAATGCGATGAGCATATTACGTCAATAGTAGTTGCGACCAAGAGCGGCGAGATGCGTGTTGAGGCAAATTATTTTATTGATGCTACGGGAGACGCTCAGCTTGCTTATCTTGCGAACTGTCCTACGGTACTCGGAAGAGAATCGGACCACTTGTGCCAGCCTATGACGCTGTGCTTCCGATTGGGCAACGTGGACGTTGAGAAGTTCTACTTAGGTTTACAAAAATTAAAACTTGCGCATGCGCAAAGTCTTGCGGCAGGAGAGTTTATCAATCCAAGAGAGAATATTCTTGTGTCTAAAACACCTATACGCAACGTACTTCATTTCAATACCACCAGAGTGGTAAAGAAGAATCCGACCTCTCCCGAGGATGTAACAGAGGCGGAGTTATTGGCTCGTAGGCAGGTATATGAGATATACGAATTTATGAAAAAACACGCTGACGGACTTGAAGATAGTTTTCTTATGATGACGGCGGCTGAGATTGGGGTTAGAGAAAGCCGCATGATAGTGGGCGATTACGTCTTGACAGAACAGGATTGCAGAAATTGCGTAAAATTTGAAGATGCGATCGCTGCCTGCAACTATGATATTGATATTCACAATCCTGAGGGCACGGGAACCAGTCATTACTTTTTCCCAGCGGGGGAATATTATACCATTCCTTACCGCAGTCTAATTCCGAAGGGTGTTTCCAATATGCTGGTAGCCGGAAGATGCATCTCCTCCGACCATGGTGCGCAGGCCTCGTATAGAATTATGCCCGTTGTATGTTGCATTGGTGAGGCGGCGGGCTCTGCGATTGGATTGGCTGTAAAACAAAATTGTACAGTACGTGAAGTCGACGTCAAGGAATTGCAAAACACGCTTAAAAGCAATCGTGCGTTTATAGGTGTATAAATGACGATGATTCCTGACTTTTCTACAATTTGCAATTTTATCCTATGAACTCAAAATATCCCAAGTAGATTTTTCTGCTTGGGATTTTTGTTGTATAAAAAAGATTTATTTAAAATAAAAAGTGATAACACAGGTTATCACTTTTTTTTATACGTTTTGTTGCTGATTTGAGCAGGCAAATCGCAAAGCAGTAAACGACGCCACGCGCAGTTTATACTTGTTTCTGTAAGAAATGAGTTAGAAACAAGCAAGACAAGGCTCGACAAGCAAAAAGATG
>JAZLCK010000017.1:0-1064 GCA_045614165.1 Christensenellaceae bacterium
AAGAATAACCGTTTTTACGCCTAACTTTTTAAAGTTTTGAATTGCAGAGAAACTGCTTTCTTTAATTTTATCGTATGCGTCTAAAAATCCTATAATCACGCCGTTTTTAGCAACGTAAATTACAGTTTTCCCCTTTTTGAGCGAAAGGGTGGAAAGGTCTTTAATTTCTTTAGCAATTTCAAAACGCTTAACGAAAGAAAGGTTGCCGATAAAGTATTCGTTGCCGTTTACTATACCGCTAACGCCTTTACCCGTTTCCGCTTTAAAGTTTAAAACTTCTAAATTTTCGCTATTTTGTGCATATTCGGTTATTGCTTTAGAAAGTGGGTGATTGCTTAAACTTTCAATAGACGCTATTTCTTTAAGTGTCGTATTGTCTAAATTAAACGTTTTATCTATTGCGGGATTGCCCTCGGTAAGAGTGCCCGTCTTGTCGAAAAAGGCGGTTTTAACAAGCCCAACGTTTTCAAGCACTTCCGCATTTTTAATTAAAATACCTTTGCTTGCGCATCTTCCCGTTGCAACTGTTACGGCAACTGGGGTTGCTAAACCTAACGCGCAAGGGCAAGATATAACGAGTACCGATATTGCGTTAGAGATAGAGTCGCTTACCGATTTTGTTATTAAAAACCAAACGGTAAATGTGATTATCGCAAGTATTATAACGGTTGGTACGAAAATACCGCTAATTTTATCGGCTAATCTCTGTACGGGTGCTTTCGATGCTTCCGCGCTTAAAATATAGTCGATTATTTTAGAAATTTCCGTTTCTTCGTTAATTGCCGTTACCTTAACTTCGGCGTATCCGCTAATAACTATTGTAGATGCTTTAACTTCGCAATTAGTTTCTTTATAAACAGGCATACTTTCGCCGGTTAAACTCGCTTCGTTAATTTCGCATTTGCCGTTTATAATAACGCCGTCAACTGGTAGCGTTTCGCCTTCTTTAACAAAAACTATATCGTTTACGCTAAGGGTGGAAACGTCAACTGTAATTTTATTTCCGTTTTCTATCTTGGTGGCGGTTTTAGGCGCTAAGTTTTTAAGTTTTTGGCTAGCGCTTT
>JAZLCK010000018.1:0-3970 GCA_045614165.1 Christensenellaceae bacterium
TAGACGGAAAGAAAGTTAAAGGTGGTGCGCCTGAAATTCTTAAAAAATTACAAGACTTTTTACTTAAAGAATTTATCGACGGCACTACAATCTACTAAAATTAAACGTCATTATAAAAAAACAAAAAAGAGAACGCTATTAGAGCGTTCTCTTTTATATTGCAAATATTTAGATATTATATTGTTTTAGGTTTTTTTCTTAGTGGGAGAGAAACTATAATACCAAAAACTATTAAAACAAACCAAACGAGTATTAAACTTTTCCAGCCTAGTGTGGCTAAGGCATCGGCAAAAAACACGTTCGCGCCCGCCGCGGCGATATAACTTAAAAAGTCTAAATACCCCGTTGCTGATGATACTAAACCCGTATCGGAAAGGCTTGGGCAATATATGCTCCACATAAGGCTAGAAGCGCTATTAGAGCAAATTATTGCAATAACTATAAAAATAAGGTTAAAAACGGGCGCATTTATTAAATACGTTAAAAAGAAAAATATTGCCGAAACCAAGAAAAATAAAAATAATGATAAACTAAGCCCGTTTTTTAACTTTTCGTAAACGAAAATAGCCAAAAACCCGTTTACGCATAGTAGTAGTGAAACAATGGTAAAAAGGAGCGTAGATTTTTCGGCAGAAAAGCCAAGGTATTTATTTATGTAGGTTGGTAGCCAAAACACCACCGAAGTTCTAACGATGCCCGTAATTATAGAAACCAACGAAAATTTTATTATTTGGCGACTAAATAAAACTTTTACGCTAGCATTAGATTTTTGAATTTCTTTTCTTTTTTTATACTTAACAATGCCCGTTTTTTCAAATCTAATAAAAATAGTCATAACTAAAATTGCCATTATTATTAGAAAAGCACTACTTGTATAAAACACCGTTTGCCAAGCAAAAAACGTTGCGAGCAATCCTGCCACGGGCGAACCGAAGAAAGATGAAAACGTATAGCCAAGAGAAATTCTGCTAGTTAAATATAAATCGTTATTTTCGGCAACGACTTTGGTCATTGGCGCGTATATCATAGATAGGCAAAAGCCCGTTAACGAATAAGATAAAACACTTAAAAAAGGCGTTTTTAACACGAACGGCAACGCTAGTTGGAATAAACCTGCAAAGAGCAAGCCGAAAGATAACATATATTTTGCTTTTATTCTATCCCCTATCACGCCGTTAATTAGTTGCCCTATGGCGTAGGCTATAAAATATAGCGAAGATAGTTTTGCAATAAAATTTTCGGTGTATCCTATTAAAAGTAGATGTGGTGTGATTGCACTTAAAACGTTTCTGGCGACGTAAACAGCAAAATACGAAATCGTGCATAGCGTACCAAGTTTAATTGCGTTTTTAACGCTTTTAGATAAAGCCATAATTTTTAGTCCTTTACGTTATGAGTTAGTAATATGTTTTCGATTTCGAAATATTTTGTCGCATCGCCCGATTTTCTTCTTATAAACGAACAAAGCGTATCAACAATAGCAAGTTGAGAAACGCGCACTTCGGTTTGGGTTGAAAGGTTAGAGTTTCCGCTAGGCAAAGATAGTAAAAGATAATCGGCAAGGCTTGATAGTGCCGAATTTTTGTGCGCAGTTATCGCAACGATTTTTGCACCCTTAGACTTTGCTATTTTAACAGCATCGATAACGTCTTTGGTTTGTCCAGACGAAGAAATTGCAATAACAACGCTATCGCTACCTAATAAACTTGCCGAAACTGCACAAGTTAAAACGTCGCTTATAAAAGAAGCCGAAACGTTTAAGTTAAGCAGTTGATAGTATAGGTCGGTTGCAACGATTGCTGAACGATAAATGCCGTATATTTGCACTTTTTTGGCTTTAAGTATGCATTTAACGGCTTGTTTTAGCGTGTTTTCTTCTACACTAGAAAGCGTGTTAGAAACTGCGCCAAAATAATTTTCCGCCGTGCTTTTAAGTAAAGATTTTATAGAATCGTCGTTTTGTTTTTCGGTAATAAACTCATCGCTTGCACTAACGCTTGATGCGATTAAAAGTTTGAGTTTAGGAAACCCACCCTTAGCGAATTTATTAGAAAAATTTATAACGCTACCCTGTGATGCGCCCGTTATTTCGCACACGCCCTTTAAGTTTAGGTTAATAAACTCTTTTGGGTTAGAAAGAATAGAGGTCGCAATCTTTTTTTCTTTTGCGCTCATATACTCAATGCTTGATTTTAGTTCGGATAAAAAAGTATTCATATCTTTACTCCTTTTACTATTAAAAATGAAAAATTCTCAATTTTAGTTCTACAAAAATGAGTATATCACAATTCATATATTATGGTCAACAAAAAACCTAGATAAAATAAAAAAACCCGTCATAAAAGGGTTTTATTTTTTTATAATTGTTGTATAGTATGGTAGTAAGAATTTTGTGCCGTAAAAAATTTTTAATAGTGCTATAAGCGCTCTAAATAACCACGAAAAACCGAAAAGCGATAAACAAAAAAGCAAGGAATAAATCCTTGCTTTTGATTTTGTTTGTAAAAGACGTGCCTTGCAAATTATCTCTTTGAGAATTGTGGAGCACTCGTCAAGGCGGACTAAAAAGGTCAGCGTTTATTTTTAACAAAATAAATGCAAGACCAAGCCGTCGCCTTTCCTTTTCCCAAAAATTCTTTTGCTATTTGCAAAATTATTTTCGGGAGCCCTATTAACGCGCGTCGTGCCGATAACAAAAAAAGACAGGTAATAAAACCTGCCTTTTGTTGTAAATAATAATTATCTCTTTGAGAATTGTGGAGCACGACGCGCTTTCTTTAAGCCGTATTTCTTTCTTTCCTTCATTCTTGAATCTCTGGTTAAGAAACCTGCTTTTTTAAGTGGAGTTCTAGAATCGGTTTCGGCTTCGAGTAAAGCACGAGCAATACCGTGACGGATAGCGCCGGCTTGACCGGTATAACCACCACCGTTAACGTTAACGATAACGTCGTATTTACCAGCAACGCCTAAAAGTTCAAGTGGTTGACGAACGATGAATTTTAAGGTATCTAAACCAAAATATTCGTCAAGGCTTTTTTTGTTGATAACGATTTGACCGTCACCAGCAGGAATTAAACGAACACGAGCAACGGCTTTCTTTCTTCTACCGGTGCCCCAGAATTGTACTTTTTTCTTTGAAGTCGCTTTTGCCATTTTAATTTCCTCCCTTATTTAACGCAGAGAACTGCAGGCATTTGAGCCTCGTGTTTGTGGTTAGCGTCTTTGTAAACGCGAAGTTTGGTAAGCATTTTTCTACCAAGTCTGTTTTTAGGAAGCATACCTTTAACGGCTTCGTAAACAGCGAGGTCAGATTTGGTTTCCATTAAAGTTTTGTATTGAATTTCTTTAAGACCGCCAATGTGACCGGTGTGGTATCTATAATATTTCTTTTCTAATTTTTTACCAGTTAGTAAAACTTTATCGGTATTGATAATGATAACGAAATCTCCCGTATCAACGTTTGGAGTGAAAGTAGGTTTGTTTTTGCCACGAAGAACAGATGCAACAACAGAAGCAAGTCTACCCATAGCAACGCCAGTAGCGTCTACAACGTACCATTTTCTTTCCACTTCAATTTTGGGAACAACGTATGGTTTCATATTAAATTTCTCCTTAATAGTATTTTATTTTGGCAATTTTTGTAGCCTTTACACGCAAGGACTTTTAAGAGGGCTAATCTTAAACACAAAATTCGCCTTATAAATGCCTATTTATATTAAATGATTTTGGTAGGTAAAGTCAAGCGTTTTTAAGCGTTTTTTTGAATTTTTTGTGCCTTTTTTAATTAAAAACGATAAAAAAATAAAACGGGCACAAGATATTGTGCCACGCAAAAAAATACATACTAGAAAAGTTCTAATATTCAACTTTGATTAGGGTTAGGGCTTTTGCGGGGAGAGTTTTGCCAAGGATTTCTCTTTTGCCCGTTTCTAGCGCGCGCTTTATATCGGCTAACGTTTTAGAGCCGTAC